>MEQV01000155.1 GCA_001770355.1 Betaproteobacteria bacterium RIFCSPLOWO2_02_FULL_62_17 | reverse complement strand
AGGGAAACTCGGAACCGAGTCCTTTCGTTCGCGCGCCCGTCACGCGGACCGCTCAGGACTCGTATTGCGCGTGTCGGCCGGGGTCACGAAAACACGAAAACCGGCGCCGAAGTATGAGACTGAATGGCGGAGAGAGCAGTCTCTACCGAACCCGTCGCCGCCGAGTTTCCCCTGTAACAGGGACATTTTCAGGGAAATTTCGGGCGCTCACCAGGCCACGCGTCAGCCATTCGCCGTATTTCACGTTGGAAAATATCACACCACAGTCCTAGTCGTGCTACAGATGCACTCCTCGAGGGAGAAACTGTGTTGCTATGGACGGCATTATTCGGCTTGACGCAAGCGCATAATTACCCCGTCAAACCGGTGCGCATCTCGCGGCTGGAGGGCATGCAGGCGCATGCCCGCACGGCCAATGATCGGCTTTCGAAGTGCTTCCCAAAGGAGACATTCGATCGTGGCGAACCCCTCCGTAGTCGATAAGCAGGGAGTGAAGGCGCAGGCAGCGCCGGGGAGGCTCAAGTTCTGGGGCTGGGGGTACGAGGACGAGATCGTCCCCGCGAGCGAGATCCAGTGGATGGAGTCAACCTGGGCAGCGCGCTTCGGCGTTCCCGGATTCACGGTGGTGCCCACGCCCAAAGCAGAGGAGATCAAGCTGTCTGCGCCGCGAATCTCGATTCCGACCAACCTCGCGCAGATCTGCACCACGGACCACTACGAGCGGGTCCTCCACTCGTACAGCAAGTCGTTTTCCGACATCATCCGCGTCTATGCGCGCGAGTGCCCGACACCGGTAGACGTTGTGGCGCTACCGCGGAACGAACAGGACGTTGTTGATCTACTCGATTGGGCGTACAAGGTCAACTCGGCGGTCGTGCCCTTCGGCGGCGGCTCGAGCGTGGTGGGTGGCGTGCAGCCGCCGGCGGGCAAGCCCTCGATCAGCATCGACATGCGGAATCTCAATCGCGTGCTCGAGATCGACAAGACCTCGCTCGCGGCGCGCATCCAGGCGGGTACCTATGGGCCCTCGCTTGAGGAGCAGCTGAAGCCCTCGGGACTCACGCTCCGCCACTTCCCGCAGTCCTTCAAGTGCTCGACGCTCGGTGGCTGGATCGCCACACGTGCGGGCGGCCACTTCGCCACCCTCTACACGCACATCGACGATCTGGTGGAGAGCACGCGCACGGTGACGCCTACAGGCGTCCTCGAGACGCGGCGGCTTCCGGGTTCGGGCGCAGGCCCCAGCCCCGACCGCATGATCATCGGCTCCGAGGGCATACTCGGCATCATCACAGAGGCATGGATGCGCGTGCGGCGCCGGCCCACCTTTCGCGCGACCGCCTCGGTGCGCTTCGCCGACTTCTATAAGGGTTGCGATGCGGTGCGCGCGCTCGCGCAGTCGGGGCTCTATCCCTCCAACTGCCGCATTCTCGACGCGCAGGAGGCGGAGTATAACGGCCTCGCCGATGGCAAGCATGCCGTGCTTGTCGTCGCGTTCGAGTCCGACGACCATCCGGTGGAGCCGTGGATGAAGCGCGCACGCGAACTCTGCCGTGACCATGGCGGCGTGGTCGAGGAGGGCAGCGGCGAGGAATCGAATCGCGAGGGTGCGGCGGGCCGCTGGCGCGACCGCTTCATGTTCCTGCCCTATTTCAAGGAGCACATGTGCGCGCGCGGCATCTTCCGCGATGCGTACGAGACGTCCATCACCTGGGACCGCTTCAAGGAATTCCACGACAACATCAAGTCGGCGGGCCTGAAGGCGATCGAGAAGGTAACGGGGCGCAAGGGCTCTGTCACCTGCCGCTTCACGCACGTGTATCCCGACGGTCCCGCCCCCTACCTCACCTTCCATGGCTTTTCAAATTCGCATGACCGGATCATGGACGACTACTGGGCGGTGAAGGCTGCGGCCTCGGATGCGATCATCGCGGGCGGCGGCACGATTACGCACCACCACTCGGTGGGTCGCGAGCACCGGCCTTGGTACGACAAGCAGCGCCCTGAGCTCTTCGCCAACGCACTACGGGCCGCCAAGAAGTCGCTCGATCCCAAGGGCCTGCTGAACCCGGGCGTCCTCATCGATCCCTAAGTCGACGCGATCCATGGCGACATCTTCCCGGACCGAGTGGGACCGGCTCTTCCGCCCGCGCGGCGTGGCGATCGTGGGTGCCTCCCACGACCTGCGGCGCATCGGCGGGCAGCCGGTGAAGTTCCTCGCCACCTACGGATACAAGGGCCGCGTCTATCCGATCAACCCGAAGCACGCGGTGATTGCGGGTCTCAAGTGTTACCCAAGCGTGGCCTCAATCGACGGGCCGTGCGACGTGGCAATTGTGGCGGTGAACGGCGCGGCGACGGTGAACGTAGTTCGCGAATGCGGGAAGAAGGGCATTCGCTTTGCCGTGGTGTACAGCTCGGGGTTCCGCGAGACGGGTGATGCCGGGCGCGCGCTGGAGGCGGATCTGCTGGCGGCGGCGCGTGAAGGCGGCGTGCGCATCATCGGGCCCAACTGCCAGGGGTATCTGAATCTTTCCGAGCGGCTCTATGCCACGTTCGGCGTGTTGGGCCTGGAACCGGATCTGAAGGTGGGTCCGGTCTCGACCGTGGCGCAGAGCGGCGGATTCGGCTTCGGAATCGTCACGCAGTGCGAATCCGCGGGTGTGGGCTTCCGCAACCTCGTCTCGTCGGGCAACGAGTCCGACGTTACGACGCCAGACCTGCTCGAGGCATACGTGGAGGACGAAGGCACGAAATTGCTGGTTGGCTTTGTCGAGGGCGTGCGCGATGGGCGGCGCCTGATGCGCGTGGCCAACCGCTCGGTGCGCGCGGGCAAACCGCTTCTAATGTGGAAGGCGGGCAACTCGGAGATCGGGAAGCGCGCGTCACTCTCGCACACCGCGGCGCTAACGGGCTCCTATGACGCCTACCGCGCTGCCTTCCGCCAGGCGGGCATCATTGAGATGCGCGACATCGACGAGATTTCGGATGCGGTGCGGGCGCTCTTGCCGGGGCGTCTGCCGCGCGGCAATCGCGTGGCGGCACTGGGCTCTTCGGCGGGTTCGTGCATCCTTTTTGCCGACCGCTACGCTGAGCTGGGCCTCGAGATGGCGGAGCTTGCGCCCGAGACCGAGGCAGCACTCGCGAAGGTGATTCCTTCCTATGGCTCGCCGCGGAATCCGGTCGACGTGACTGCGGATGTCTTCAATGACCTGGGCGCGTTCACCGAGGCCGTGGACATCGTGTTGTCGGACCCGGCGGTGGACCAGCTCGCGGTCATCTATGCCGGCCTATCGGGCGAGATTGCACTTACCTGCAATCGCGCGGTAGCCGATGCGGTGAAGAAGCACGGCAAGCCCGTGATGCTCGGGTGGACAGCGCGGCGGCATCGGGCCGAGGCGGCGTACAAACTGGTGGATGAGGAACAGATTCCGTATTTCACGAGCCCGGTGCGGCTTGCGAATGCCGCCGCCGTGCTGGCGCGATTCGCCCAGTACAGGCAGCGGGCAACCCGACGCACCTCGCCCTTCGACGAGCGCGACGTGAATTTCGACGCAACGCTGCCGACCAAGTCAGGCGCACTTTCCGAGGCGGAGAGCAAGGCAGTTCTGGCGCGCTGGGGCGTGCCGGTGACGCGCGATTCGCTCGTTCCGGTCGGACAGGATGCTCCGAAGCTGGGGGCTGGCTTTCGCTTTCCGCTGGTGGTGAAAGTGGCATCCTCCGACATCCCGCACAAGACCGAAGCCGGCGGCGTGATCCTCGGTGTGCGCAACGCCGAGGAAATCGCTAAAGCGGCCGAGGAAGTGGTGCGACGCGCGCGGGCGTATGCGCCGAAAGCGCAGATCGAAGGCGCGCTCGTGTGCGAAATGATCGACGATGCGGTCGAGATGCTCGCGGGCGTAGTGCGGGACCCGGTGTTCGGCCCGATGGTAACGCTCGGCATGGGCGGCATCCAGGCCGAGGTACTGCGCGACCTGGCATACCGCGTTGCCCCGTTTGACGAGGAGACGGCGCGCGAGATGATCGGCGAGCTGCGTGGAGCAGCGCTGCTGCGCGGCTTCCGTAAGCGCCCACCCGCCGACGTGGACGCGTTGGCGCAGTTCCTCGCGCGACTCTCGCATATCGCCTGGGCGCTGCGCGGCCGGCTCGTGGAGCTCGACATCAACCCGCTGATGGTGCGTCCGCGCGGCAAGGGGGTCGTCGCGGCCGACGCGCTCGTGGTACTCAGGGAGAGTGATGGATCGAAAGTGGTTTCCGAAACCGCTCTAATGGAGGAAGAGAAATGAAAAAAGGTGCCTTTCGCTGGTTGGCTGCGCTCGCCGCGGCCGCATTCGCTGTCGGAATCTCTGGCGCTTCGCTTGCCCAGGGCTTTCCCAATAAGCCGATCAAGATGATAGTGCCCTACCCGCCGGGCGGGCCGACCGACGTGCAGGCGCGCGTCGTGGGGCAGAAGCTTGGCGAGCTGCTAGACCAGCCCGTCGTAATCGACAACCGCGGCGGCGCAGGCGGCATGCTTGGCTCAAAAATGGTTGCGCAGTCCGCGCCCGACGGCTACACGCTGCTCATGGGCGCGAGCGGGCCGCAGGCCCTCGGGCCCTTAATGGCCAAAGAACCGCCATACGATCCGATAAAGGACTTTACCCCGCTCTCGCTCGTGAGCTATTCGCCACTCATGCTCGTGCTCAATCCCAAGGTTCATGCGAAGAGCGTGACAGAGCTTATCGAGCTCGCGAAGCAGAATCCGGGCAAGCTCAACTACGGCTCCTTTGGCAACGGTACTATGGCGCACCTGGCGGGCGAACTGTTCAAGACGATGGCAGGCGTGAACATCCTGCACGTACCGTACAAGGGCTCGGCGCCCGCCGTAACAGCGCTCCTCGGCGGCGAGATTGACTTAATGTTCGATACGGTCATTACGGCATTGCCGCACGTAAAGAGCGGGAAGCTCATCGGCCTCGCGGTGACGAAGGGCTCGCGTTCGAGCGCTGCGCCAAACATGCCGACTGTGGCCGAGGCGGCCCTGCCCGGCTTCGAGGCGGTATCCTGGATCGGCCTCATGGGCCCGGCCGGCATGCCGAAGGACGTGGTAGATCGAATCAGTGCAGAGATGGTGAAGACGCTCGCCGACCGCGCGGTACGCGAGCGCCTGCAAGCAGCCGGCGCTGAACCCGTGGGCAGTGACGCCGCATCGTTCGCCGCAAAGATGAAGAGCGAGCTGATGCGCTGGGAGCCGGTCGTGAAGGCGGCTGGATTGCTGCGGTCGCAGTAACGTGGGGGTGTCCTGAATTCTGTGTGTGAGGCTTCGGGGCGCAAATTGGCACGAAAGCGTTTGAATTTGCGGATCATTCTCCAGCGCCAAGAGAACCGGCGCTACAGCACAAGACTGAATGGCGGAGAGAGAGGGATTCGAACCCCCGGTACCCGATGGGTACAACAGATTTCGAGTCTGCCGCATTCGACCACTCTGCCATCTCTCCGCGGTCGGGCCTCGCCATCGAAAGCGAGGGGCGGATTCTATCAGGCGCGGACGATCCTTTCGGTCCCGCGCATGTAGGGCCGCAGCGCCTCCGGGACGGTGACCGAGCCGTCGGCGTTCTGGTAGTTCTCGAGGATCGCGACCAGCGTGCGCCCCACTGCGAGTGCCGAGCCGTTCAGGGTGTGCGCGATCTCGGGCTTGCCCTTCTCGTTGCGGTAGCGCGCTTGCATGCGCCGCGCCTGGAAGGCCTCGAAGTTGGAGCACGAGGAAATCTCGCGAAACGCGTTCTGCGAGGGCAGCCAGACTTCGATATCGTACGTCTTCGCGGCTGCGAAGCCCATGTCGCCGGTGCATAGCGTAACGACGCGGTAAGGCAACTCCAACCGCTTCAGGATCGCCTCGGCGTGCGCTGTAAGTTCCTCGTGCGCCGCGTACGAGCGCTCGGGTTGCACGATCTGCACCAGCTCCACCTTGTCGAACTGGTGCTGGCGGATCATGCCGCGCGTGTCCTTGCCG
>MEQV01000154.1 GCA_001770355.1 Betaproteobacteria bacterium RIFCSPLOWO2_02_FULL_62_17 | reverse complement strand
GTGGAAGTGCCAAGACACTTGCCGTGCGGACATCGACGTAATCAGGCCGGCGCGGCTCCCGGCTTATCCAAACAGTGCGCATTCCCAGAAAACGGGCGGTGCGCAAATTTGAAAGCGAATCCTCGATCAGAACCGTTCGGCCCGCGCTCAAACCCTCGGCCCGCAGCAACAGCCGAAAACCGGCCGGATCCGGCTTGGGCTTGAATCGCACCGACTCTATCGAGTAGACCGCATCGAAGGCGCGGGCTATCCCAAGCATGTCCAGCACCGTCTCAGCATAGTGCAAGGGCGAATTGGTGTAGACGATCTTGCGCCCCGGCAAGCGCCGCAGCATTTGCCGCAGGCCGGAATCGGCGACGAGCATCCGCCGTAAATCGGGAAACTGGTGCGTGTGCCACAGAAAATCATGGGGATCGATGGCGTGATGCCGGACCAGGCCCGTGAGTGTCGCGCCATAACGGTGCCAGTAATGAATTCGCATCGTCTGGGCCTCAGCCTCGGATATGGACAGGCGTGAGGCAATGTATGCAGTCATGGCGCGATTGATATGCGGGAACACATGCGGCCGCGCGTCATGCAGGGTATTGTCCAAGTCAAAAATCCATGCTCTAGGCATTTGCATTGGTATTTCCGCAGATCAGTATTTATCCAGCGCGATTTGGCACAAGACATGTACGGCATAATTCACAATCCGACTTATATTTTTTCTGTTCGCAAACGCCGTTTCACATGAAATCATTAGGCAGGAATAGTAGAAATAAACAATCTCTAACCAGGTCAACGCGGCTATCTCCGCACTTTACGCTTGCGCGATTTTTATATTCAAAAACAGCAATTGAAAAGAAAATCGACAACGTCCCAACTAAAAACGCAGTTAAACGCCTCCAAAAACTCGCAGCGCATCTTGAAGAGGTGGTTGCGCTTTTAGGCTATCCCATCAGGATTTCTAGCGCGTATCGCTGCAGGGCTTTGAATGCAGCCGTTGGCGGCAGCAAAACTTCACAACATTTACAGGGATTGGCTGCGGATTTCGTTTGCACTCGCTTTGGGAGTCCATACCAAATTTGCAGGAAGATTGCCAAATCTGACATTGCGTTTGACCAGTTGATACTGGAGTTTGGCGCATCGCCAGGCACAGAATGGGTCCATATTGGCTTCGGCCGTAAGAAGCGGCGCCAAGTATTGACAATTTGCGCTTGTGATGGTTTTTACCACCAAGGTCTTCATCGGTACAAGAAAAGCCGCACCAATCTCCGACCTAATATGATTCCTGCCGTCACAAAAAGGGGACCGCTTCTTTCATATACTAACTAAAGAAGTGTGTCTGAATACCGAACAGGTGGCGAGACTGCGTCTTTATAAAACTCTTGCACAATAATTTGGTGTAGCTCCCGTATCTCACTAACGTAGGAGTCATCTTTGTTGTAAGCCGCAGCAACCTTCGACACTAAGAACCCGCGGTGATTTTCATTCTGCCGGGGATCAAACTTGGCGCCCTTCAGTTCTTCGCGCCTCTCGCCCTCGGAACATGCCTCCGTATAGGCGTTTGAAATCCTCCGCGCGCCAAGACCTAGGCTTTCTATATCGGAAATCCGACGGTCGGTGACTACTTGCATTAGCCCCAATGTCTTGCGGGGCAAAAAAGGAAACAACACTCTTTCAACGGCACGAATTAGTGGTGGTCTGTTAAAGTTTTCATAGATAAGAATAGAGTAGACAATCGACTCTGCGAGACGATCTGGTACTAGCTTCTCAATTTCCTGTTGATACTGAAGTCTATTGTCCGAATAGGCCACATAAAGATAGCGATTCTTGCGCCGCTTAGTTGCCTCCTGACTAAAGCGAATATTATTTAATGTCGAATATACAAAAAGTGCGATAAGAACCCATAGCTCACTGGTAAAATGCCCAGCATCAGGCAGAAGTGTGCCCTTCTTGCTAATCATATATACATAACTTGCCCAAGCTAACCCAATTGAAGTAATCCAAAGAAACGCTTCTCTACCCCAGTTGACTAACAGCCATTGATGGAACGCGGCTATGTACAGCAATCGCCCGAAGTAATAGAAGAGAACTACCCGCCAAATTTGGTCAACATAATTGTCTAAGCCACCGAAGTAAAGTGCACTCGATACAAGAATCGTGTAAACGATTGGTCCAAATATACGAAACATAAGGTTGAATGCGGGCGCCTCGTCTCGCTGCATAAATATGCCAATTGAGACATACCCTGAACCTTCAGCGTGCCTTCCCATCCAATTCAAGAGGAGAAATAACACGAGTGCCAATGCAATTTGAACCGCAATCACGTCCAAGTACATTATTGGGTCACCTTTAAACGAATTCCAAAAGGTCAACTTTTAAAAATCGATAAGACCCCGGATACCCCTCAACTGCTCAGTAGCTTACGATTTTTTAGCGATCGCACGACACCCTGCTACTTGCTGCGTATCAGGGTACCTACCCCCTCCTCGGTGAGGATCTCCAGCAACACCGCGTGTTCAACGCGGCCATCGATGATATGCACGCTCTTCACGCCGCCGCGCGCGGCATCCAGTGCCGAGGCGATTTTGGGCAGCATGCCGCCTGAAATCGTACCGTTTGCGGCAAGCTCATCGATCTTTGCAGGTGTCAATCCGGTCAGCAACTTGCCATTCTTGTCCAGCACGCCGGGTGTATTGGTAAGCACCACGAGTTTCTCGGCCTTCAACACCTCGGCGAGTTTGCCTGCAACCAGATCAGCGTTGATGTTGTAGGACTGCCCGTCTTCGCCGACGCCTATCGGCGCCACCACCGGAACGAAGCCGCCGTTCTGGAGCGTATCGATGACCCTGGGGTCAATCGCGGCAATTTCACCGACCTGGCCGAGATCGCGGTTTTCACCCCCGTTTGCGTCGGCGCCAAGCAGCATCTTCCGCGCGCGAATGAATGTGCCATCCTGGCCGGTCAGGCCCACGGCGCGCCCGCCTGCCTGATTGATGAGGGTCACCACTTCCTTGTTGACCTGCCCGCCAAGCACCATTTCCACCACGTCCATGGTTTCCGCGTCGGTGACGCGCATTCCCTGAACAAACTCTCCCTTCTTGCCCAGGCGCGCGAGCAGTTGCTCAATCTGCGGTCCGCCACCATGCACCACGACGGGATTCATTCCCACCAGCTTGAGCAGCACGATGTCGTGTGCAAAGCTCGCCTTGAGCTTGTCATCGGTCATGGCGTTGCCGCCATATTTCACGACGATGGTCTTGCCGTGAAAACGGCGAATATAGGGCAGCGCCTCGGCAAGAACCTTGGCCTTCTGCGCGGGGGTCAAAGCGGCGTCAGTCATGATGTCTTCCGGATGAAGACCGGATTGTACCTGCGTGAAGCCGAATTCTTTGCTGGCAGGCGACCGTGCCATCGCGAAGCCTGGCAGCACCCTCCCCGGCGCCGGGCAAGCGGGCGGGGACCGGCGCGCCGCCGGCCCCATGCCCAAAAATTGCGATTACTGAATGGTGATCTGCCGTGAAGTCGCCGCTGCCTTCTTGGGCAAAACGAGTTCGAGGACGCCATCAGTGAACTTCGCTTGCATCTTCGCCTCGTCGATATCCTGACTGAGCCGGAAGCTGCGCGCCAGCTTGCCGTAATAGCGCTCCGAATGCACCAAACGCTTGCCGTCGTTCTCTTCACGTTCGCCGCGCACTTCCGCGGAAATGGAAATTTCATCTCCTTCGATCCGCACCCGGATGTCCTCTTTCTTGGCGCCCGGCAACTCGGCATGCACCGCATACGCGCCCGCCTGCTCAGTGACATCCAAACGGATTCCGCGCAGAGACTCTGATTGCTCATAGGCGACCGGTTTGACGAAAAAACCCCTGAAAAAATCATCGAAAACATCGCCCGAACGTTCATTTCGGATTATTCCCACCATGATCATTCTCCATTCAACTGGTTCCGGGGCATCGCCCCCATGGGCCAACAGATGGGGGATGCTGGCGAAAATTCAAGTGCCCTTGCGCGACTTGCCACGCAGCGATAGATTGCCGCAGCATTGCCTCGTAAAAGTCCTTGAACAGGTTTCGAGCCTTGACCCAAGCGATTGAAATCGAGAAGCACCGGCCTTATCTATTAAGATTTGCGACGCTCCAGTTGCGGGATCACTCCGCTGCGGAGGACGCCGTGCAGGAGACATTGTTGGCCGCGATCCAGGGTGTGCAGAATTTCGCCGGACAATCCTCCATACGCACCTGGCTGGTGGGCATTCTCAAGCACAAGATCATCGACCATCTGCGCCGCCAGAGCCGTGAGGCGCCGCTGCAAACCGATGCCGACGAGTTCTCGCTTGAAGATCTCGATGGCCTGTTCAAGTCCGATGGCCACTACGCGGAGGAGCCGGCAAACTGGTCCTCCCCCGACGCGGCGCTGAACGAGAAAAGGTTTTTCGAAGCTCTGGAACGCTGCATGCAGGGCTTGCCGGATAAGTCCGCCAAGGCATTCATGATGCGGGAAGTGTTGGGCATGGAAACCGGCGAAATCTGTAAGGAACTCCGCATATCGTCGACCAACTGCTGGGTTCTTCTGTATCGTGCGCGCACGGCGTTGCGCCTGTGCCTGGAAAAAAGCTGGTTTGGCGCGCCAGCAAGACCATGATGCGCGCGAATCGAAAGCTCGCGGGTCCCGATCTCAAATGTCCTCTGGAGCGATCCGGCATATGGGCTTATTTTCGCTGACCTGCAAGCAGGCAAGCCGGCTGCAATCCCAGGCATTGGACCGGGAACTGCGCTTGAGCGAACGCCTTGCCTTGGGGTTTCACCTGGGACTGTGCGATGCCTGCCGCAAGATATCCATGCAAATGGACTTTTTGCGCCGGGCAGCGCGTGCCTATCGAGTTTCCGATGACGACTCCGGGAACTGACGCGGCCGCGGCGCGCTGTCTGCGTTGTGGCAGGCGCTTCGAATGCGGTGCATCCGCGGGGAAATGCTGGTGCCAAAGCATGGGGGCGTTGCGATCGATCGATGCGTCGCAGGCAAACTGCTATTGTCCCGAATGCCTTGCTTTCCTCCTGGCGCAGGAACGGGAATCACCTGAGCCAAACAGGCCGGCAGGAAGCAAGCCTTAAAGGACGTAACGCGCCAGATCCTCGCTGCCGGCCAATTCCTTCAGCCTGCCATCGACATAGGCGGCGTCGATGACTATGCGTACCTTCTCGCGCCGGCCGGCTTCGAATGACACTTCCTCCAGCAAGCGTTCCATGACGGTGTAGAGCCGCCGTGCGCCAATATTCTCGGTCTTCTCGTTCACCGACCAGGCGATCTCCGCAAGGCGGCGGATGCCTTCGGTCGAGAACTCAAGCTCCACGTTGTCGGTGGCCAGCATCGCCTGGTACTGGCGGGTGAGGCAGGCGTCGGTTGCGGTGAGTATGCGTTCGAAATCTTCAATGGTAAGCGATTTCAATTCCACGCGAATGGGAAAGCGCCCCTGCA
>MEQV01000153.1:9724-14709 GCA_001770355.1 Betaproteobacteria bacterium RIFCSPLOWO2_02_FULL_62_17 | reverse complement strand
CAGCCCTTTTCTGAAGTCGGGAAAACTCAAGATGATCGCCGTCAACAACGCCAGCCGCTACCCGCTGATTCCGGACATCTCGACGGTAGCGGAGCAGTTGCCCGGCTACGAGGTACCGCCGGGCTGGATGGGTTATCTCGGGCCGGCAGGCATGCCCGCCGCCATCGTGCAGCGGCTGAACTCGGAAATCGTGCGGATCATGAATTCGCCCGATGTGCGCGGCAAGGCCGCCAACATCGGATTTATCGCGAGTACCAACACTCCCGATGCATTTGCCGCGATGATCAAGAGCAACCTTGCCGTCATGGGCAAGCTGGTCAAGGCGGCTGGGATCCAAGCGGAGTGATGCCCCGCTTCGCTCGCGCCTGAGAGGCAGGTCTGTGACCGGGATATGACGCCGCCAAGCGCGCGGCGTTTCTTGAATGGGCTTAATTCCCGTACTTGAACCCAGGTCCCGTTCGGCGAGCAGAACCACGATATTCCTATACCGGAATTGAAATAGCAAAAACTGCGGTATGTTGCCGCGGGCAAGCTTTTCAAGCACACAATGACCCCTGACCGCAGAAACGTTTTCATTCTCGCCACCTGCCAGATGCTGTTTGGCACCGGTCGCTCGCTCCTGATCGCGACCGCGCCTCTGGTTGCCTATGGACTCGCCGTGGAAAAAGGCCTGGCCACCTTGCCGACATCGCTGGTGGTGGTCGGTACGGCCCTTGCCAGCATTCCTGCCGCGATGGCGATGCGCCGCCTCGGGCGCCGCGGGGGATTCGTGGTGGGCGCGCTTTGCGGCGCGGCGGGCGGGGCGCTCTGCGCCCATGCGGTATTCCAGGCCGATCTGTGGCTGTTTTCGCTGGGCGCATTCCTGTTCGGTGTGTTCGCGGGATTCGCGCAACTTTTTCGCTTTGCCGCCACCGACGTGGCCGCGCCTGAATACCGCAGTCGCGCGGTATCCCTGGTGCTGGCCGGCGGGGTGGTTGCCGCTTTTGCCGGGCCGGAAACCGCGAAAATCGGCAAGGATTTGATTGCTTCCACGCCCTTCGCGGGCGGTTATTTCCTGCTGGTGGCTATTTGCCTGTTGTCGGCGGTGGTGCTGATGACCCTCGATATTCCGCGGCAGACGCGTGCCGAGCGCGAGGGGCCGCGGCGTCCGCTGCGGGAGATCATCGCGCAGCCGGTGTTCATTGCCGCGACAGTGGCGGCGACGATCGCCCAGGGGGCAATGACCCTGCTCATGACCGCAACACCGATTGCCATGCTTCATGAGCACCACCAGTTCGACGATACGGCTCTGGTGATTGAATGGCACATCTTTGCCATGTTCGCGCCGGGATTTTTCGCCGGGCAACTGGTCGACCGTTTCGGCGAGGTGCGCATGATCCACGCCGGTATTCTGCTGCAGTTGATATGCGTGGTGGTGGCGCTCTCGGGCCATGGTGTCATGGAGTTCTGGCTTGCCAATGTATTGCTGGGCCTGGGCTGGTGCCTGAGTTTCACCGCGGCGACCACGCTGACCACCTATGCCTATACCCCGGCCGAGCGCGACCATACGCAGGGCGCGACCAATTTCATCGCATCGAGCTTTGTAGCGCTGCTGTCGCTTTCCTCGGGAGCCCTGGTCCATTATTTCGGCTGGATGTGGGTCAATCTCTGCGCCGTGCCTTTGCTGCTGGCGGCGAGCGCGGTGACCTTCTGGTATTCCTCCAAGCCGCAGGTGCTGGTGGCGGCTTGATGCTTGGCCGTCCTGTCACCTGCCGCTGCTCAGCCTGTGTCGCCGCCGAAAGCGGGCAATGCATGCGCCGGGAAAACTCCCGCTGACAATGAGATAATGAGCTTATGAACGATCCGCAAACCACCGAACCCGCAAACCCGCGCCGCCGTCTCCAGGAACTGCTGGCCATTCCCGACGGACAGCGTACCGACGAGCAATGGGATGAACTCAATGAACTTGAGATCATGCTGGCCTCCGGCAACCGGGATAGGCCGCAGCAGGGGCAAGCCGCGCGTCCGCCCGGCAATGCTCCCGCCGGTCAGCCCAGACCTGCGGGGGGTGAAAACGCCAGGCGACCAGGGAAAAAGTTCCGCCATCGCCCGCAGCGGCGCGGCCCGCCCTGAGCACCTGAAACACGGATCCTGGTGTCCATAGGATGGTTTCCCGGCCATATGGCCACGGCGCGCAAGAAAGCCGCCGAGACCATGGCCAGGACAGATGTGGTCATCGAGGTTCTCGATGCGCGGCTGCCCGGGGCCAGCAGCAATCCGATGATCGCGGAACTGCGCCGGCACCGCCAGCGTCCCTGCCTGAAGATCCTCAATAAGGCGGACCTCGCGGATCCGGCGGTGACCGCGGCCTGGCTGCGCGAGTTTGACGCCGAGGACGGCGTCAAGGCCATGGCGGTTTCCTGCAAGCGCGCTGCCGACGTGGCCAAGATCCCGGCGCAGGCGGCGGCACTCGCGCCGCATCGCGATCGCCCGGATAAGCCGGTGCGCCTCATGGTGATGGGTATTCCCAACGTGGGCAAGTCGACGCTTATCAACGCGCTGCTCAAGCGCCGCGTCGCGAAGACCGGCGACCAGCCGGCGATCACCAGGCAGCAGAGCCGCCATCAGCTCAACGCGCGCATGGATCTCACCGATACGCCGGGGCTGATGTGGCCGAAAATCGAGTACCCGTCCGACGGTCTGATGCTCGCCGCCAGCCATGCCATCGGGGAGAACGCCTATATCGACGAAGAGGTCGCGAGCTTTCTCGCGGAGACCTTGTTGTCGCGCTATCCCGAGCTGCTTGCGGCGCGTTACGACTGCCAACCCGCCGGGCTGGACGGTCCGGCGCTGATCGAGGCGATAGCGGCTAAGCGTGGGTTTCGCGTCAAGGGCGGCCAGACCAACTATCTGAAAGCGGCATTGATCCTGCTGCAGGATTACCGCAGCGGCGCGCTGGGGCGCATCAGCCTGGAGTCACCGCAAAGCCGCAAGGCAATGATCGCGGCGGCAGGCCACGCGATTGCAGACCAGCCGCGGCGCGCGGACCCGGAACTGCTCTGAAAGGGTTTTGAAAACCGCTGCGCCACCCTGCCGGGGTGGCGTGCCAGGCAGGCTTTAGCTGGATGCAGCGCGGCGTGTCTGCGAATATTGCTCGCGTGACGGCCGTTTGCCGAATCCGGATCGGGGCTTGTCCGGGCTGCTGAAGGTGCGTCCCGCGCCCCGCGAGTCATACGGGCGATTGCCGCCCGATCTGGCGCCTTTGGGCGCCGCGTGCCGCGGCGCCGCCTTGAGCTTGGGCTCCAGACCGGCGATAACGCCGACCGCGATCTGCTGCGTCGTGTAGCGTTCGATGTCGCGCACCAGCCGCCCCTCGTCATGGTTGGCGAAACTGATCGCGAAGCCTTCGCGGCCGGCCCGGCCGGTGCGGCCGATGCGGTGCACGTAATCCTCCCCCTGGCGCGGCAAGTCGTAGTTGATGACGTGGCTGATGCCGGGCACATCCAGTCCCCGTGCCGCGACATCGGTTGCGATCAGCACCTTGACGCGGCCCTGGCGCATCGCCTGCAGGGTGCGATTGCGTGCGCCCTGGTTCATGTCGCCGTGCAGGGCCTGGCACGAAAAACCCTCGATACGCAGGTTCGTGGACAGCTCATCGGCGGCGCGCTTGGTCGCGGTGAACACCAGTGCCTGCTGCATCGCAGGGTCGCGCAGCAGGGAGTCGAGCAAGCGCGATTTGTGGCTCTTGCTGTCGGCATACATCAGTTTCTGCTCGATGCGGGGTTGCTCCGCGCGGGTGGGAGCGATTTGAATGCGTTTTGCGTTGCGGGTCACGCGCTGCGCGAGATTGCCCACCACGCCTTCCAGTGTGGCCGAAAACAGCAAGGTCTGGCGCGTTGCCGGCGTATGGCCGATGATGGTCTCGATGTCCTCGATGAAACCCATGTCAAGCATGCGGTCGGCTTCATCGAGCACCAGCACTTCGAGGCGCGACAAATCGAGGCTGCGGCGATTCAAATGGTCGAGCAGCCGCCCGGGCGTGGCAACGACGACGTCGACGCCGACCCGCAGCAGGCGCGTTTCCAGATGCATCGGCGTGCCGCCGACGATGCTGATATAGCGCAAGTGCCTGAGGGTCTTGCCGTAGATGTCCGCGGCGCGCGTCACCTGCGCGGCGAGTTCGCGCGTCGGCGTGAGCACCAGGATGCGCGGCGCTCGCGCGTTGGCGCCGGCGGCCAGGCGATGCAGGCAAGGCAGCATGAAGGCCGCGGTCTTGCCGCTGCCGGTCTGTGAGGAGACCAGCAGATCATCGCCGGCCAGAGCCGCCGGAATCGATTGCGCCTGGACCAGCGTGGGTTCGGTGTAGCCGGCGGCCTCGACCGCCTTGAGAACCAGCGCGTGCAGGCCAAGTGAACTGAAACTCATTGCATTTCCTTTTTCTGTGGCGCTATCGCCACTGTGATGCCGCAACGTTTCCCCGGGGCCGCGCGCCTGGGACCGCGCGGCCAAAAGCTCGCCGCGCTGCTTCTGACAGCCGGCGCGAGATTTTTGCGACGGCGGTCTACACCTGGGCGACCACCTGTCAGACGTCCGGGCAAAAAGATCCGCGCGACCCTATCAGGGCCGGGAGCGAATCCAGATATTCACCGGCGCCAACCAGAAACTGCTGCCAACGCCGATCGAAAAAGGAGAGGTCAGGAAATAGGTCAGATACGATGAGTCGCTGCTTTGCAAATCATGTACTTACTGCTTATTTCCCTCTACATGCTGCATTGCACAAACGAATTATACGCGAATGCTCGGGTTTGTCGAGCGACGCTTGTGCCGGCCCGCATGGGGGACGCGTCGTCATGCAGCCGCGTACAGGATGAAATATTCGTGAAGATGCTAAAGTCCGGCGCGACCTGACGCGCAGCCGCACAGCGCCGCGAATCATAAAAATCCGTCACCGGAAAATCATGTCACAACTCAATCTTTCCATCGCGACCACGGACTACGATCACTTC
>MEQV01000153.1:0-9704 GCA_001770355.1 Betaproteobacteria bacterium RIFCSPLOWO2_02_FULL_62_17 | reverse complement strand
CACTTCCGCGATCTGCGCATGGGCCTGGTCAAGCCCGAGGGTATCGAGCTCAACTGGATGACGCTTGGACATCATGAGTGTTTCGCGCGCTTTACCACGAATCGCGAGTTCGATCTCTCGGAATTGTCCTTCGCGAAATTCACCACGCAGGTGACGCGCAAGGACAGCGACATCATCGGACTTCCCGTCATCTGCTCGCGCCTGTTCCGTTTCAGTTCCTTCTACGTCAACCGCAAGAGCAGGATCAAGAGCGTAAAGGACCTCAAGGGCAAGAAGGTCGGCTCGCCCGAGTGGGCGCATTCGGCCGCGGTCTACATGCGCGGCTGGATGCACAACGACAAGGGCGTGAAGCTCACCGACGTGGATTGGTATCAGGCGGGCGCGAATTCGCCCGGCCGCGAGGAGAAAGTCGAACTCAATCTCCCCAAGGGCCTGAAACTGACCCGTGTCGCCGACAAGTCGCTCAGCCAGATGCTGGCCTCGGGCGAGATCGACTGCGCCATCATCGCGCGGCCGCCGGATTGCTTTCTTCAGGGGCATCCCGACGTGGCGCGCCTGTTCCCCGACTACCTGGAGATGGAAGAGAAATATTTTGCCAGGACGCAGGTCTGGCCGATCATGCACATCATCGCGATGAAAAAAGCGCTGGTTGAGGAGCACCCCTGGGTGGCGCGCAATCTCTACAACGCATTCCAGGAATCCAAGCGGCGCAGCATCGAGCGCCTGTTCGACCCGGCGGTGTCGCGCTACCCGCTGGCGTGGATGCCGATCTACGCCAGGAAGATGCGCGATCTTTTCGGCGGCGATCCGTCCCCTACGGCATCGAGGAAAACCGCGCCACCTGGGAGCAGATGGCGCTGTATACCTATCAGCAGGGCATCGCGCACCGGCAGTTCAAACCCGAGGAAATCTTTCCGCAAGGGATGATGACCAAGGTTGTCATTTAAAGAGTCCCCATGAACAATAAAGTACCAACGACCGGCGGGCCGGTCAGCGCGGAAACCCTGGCGGATCTTGCCGCGGCGAGCCGCATCCTGGCCGCCCAGGGCGTGGTCGACGCCTTCGGCCACGTGTCGCAACGGCACCCGGCGGCGCCCGAGCGCTATCTCATGGCGCGCTCGATCTCGCCGGCGCGCGTCACCCCCGAGGACATCATCGAGTACGACCTGGACAGCAACCCGGTCAATGCCAACGGACGCGGCAGCTTTCTCGAGCGTTTTATTCACGGTGAGATCTACAAAGCGCGGCCGGAGGTGATGTCCGTGGTGCACAGCCACTCGCCCTCGGTGGTGCCCTTCGGCCTGGTGGGCGTGCCGATGCGGGCAATGTTCCACAATGCGGGTTTCATTGCGGCGGGTGTGCCGGTATTCGACATCGCCGAAAAATTCGGCGCCACCGACATGCTGGTCGGCAACGCCGAGAAGGGTGTTGCGCTGATCGAGGTAATGGGCAGCAACGATATTGTCCTGATGCGCGCCCATGGCAGCGTGGCCTGCGGCCCGACATTGCAGACGGCGGTGTTTCGCGCCGTCTACACCGAAGTGAACGCGCGCATTCAGCACATGGCCCTGGCGCTGAGCGGCGGCATGCCGCTGGCGGCGCTCGACGAGGAAGAGGGCAGGCTCGCCGATGTCGTCAATCAGGGCGCCGGAATGCGCGCCTGGGATCTGTGGCGCAGCCAGGTCAGGTGGTAAGCGCATATTGATTGCCGGCACCTGGACCTCGATCGATTGCAAGGTCGGTCGCCCTGTGCCAGCATCGCCCCTCGGTAACCGGCCGGAGCGGAAGTTCCCGGCCACGCGGCAACGGTTCATCAAAGGAGGTGTTCATGGCATCCCGGTTAATGCTTTGCAGTTTCACCACCTGTCCCTGGGTGCAGCGCGCGGCGATCGTGCTGCGCGAAAAACAGATCCCTTACGAAATCAACTACATCGATCCCGACCAGCGGCCCGAATGGTTCCTCGCCATCTCGCCGCATGCCAAGGTGCCGGTGCTGCAGATCGACGGCAAGCACGCGCTGTTCGAATCGAATGCCATCGCCGAATACCTGGACGAAACCGTGCCGCCCCGCCTGCATCCCGCGGATGCGATCGCGCGGGCGCGCAACCGCGCCTGGACCGATTACGTGACCACCTTTTCCAGCGCCGTGACCGGGGCGGCATATGCCGACTCCGAGGAGGAGTTTGTCGCACGCATCGCCAAAATCCCCGCTCCCTTCGGCAAGATCGAGGCGGCGCTCGCCGAACGCGGCAACGCCGGCCCCTATTTCAACGGGCCGAAGTTGTCGCTGGTCGATGCGGCTTACGCGCCTTTTCTGCAGCGCTACACCTTCATGGACCGGCTGCGGCCGCTGGGCCTCATCGAGAGGTTTCCGCATCTGCTCGCCTGGCGCGACGCGTTGCTGGCCGCGCCGGCGGTGAAATCGTCGACCATCCCCGAGATCGAGGCCGCCTGGCATCAGAATCTGCATAAACGCAAGCGTTGGCTCGCGAAGTTCGTCGCGCAAGGCGTGCCCGCCGCGGCCACGGCCCAATGAGCGCGCAGTTGTCAATGGAGAGCGGGCAGATGCCGGAAGCGGCACTGAAGCAACAGATCGTCGACTGCGTGCGCATGCTGGAGCAGGCCGACATCATCGACTACAACGGCCATGTCAGCGCGCGTGCGGGGGAGAACCGCGTTCTCATCAACATCGGCTCGTGTCAGCGCAGCGCGCTGACGGTCGATGACATCTGCGCCATCGATCTGGAGGGCAAGCTGATCGAAGGCAGGGCTAACCCGCCGCTTGAATGCCACCTGCATTGCGGTGTCTACCGGGCGCGGCCCGAGGTGAATGCCGTGGTGCACGCGCATTCCAAGTGGACCACCTTTCTCACCATGGTCGGTGCGAGCTACCAGCCGGTCTATGCACAAGGTTCGCTCCTTTATCCGGTGCCGGTGCTCGATTCGCCCAACTCGATCAACAACCGCCCGATGGCCGACAAGCTGGCCGCGACACTGGGCGAGCGCCCGGCGGCGCTGATGAAGTCGCACGGTGCCGCCATAGTCGGCAAGGATATTGTCGAGGCTTTCGTGCTGGCAAACTACCTGGAAGAGAACGCTTACCGCCAGTACATGGCCATGCAGATAGGCAAGCCGTACGCGTTCAACCCGGAGGAACTGGCGCTATGCCGGGAGAAGCTCTGGACGCCGGGTCTGTTTCAACGCACCTGGGATCATTTCCGCGCGAAGCTGCGCTGAGCATGCGGCCGGCTTGATCAAGCGCCGGCAGCGACCTGAGGGTCAGGCCTTGACCACCGGCAGCAGCAGGTAGCATTCCCGTCCATTGCCGGAGTGCAGCGTATAGGTGCCGGCGAAACGTTCAGGCGGCCGGTCAACCGGGTCCTTGTGCAAATAAAGACCCGATCCGCGCAGCGCGCCCTTGGGCGCCCCTTCCGGAAGCGGGCGCTCGAAATCCTTGCCGGCGACAATCAGTTCCAGGCAATGTCCCGCGGGCAGGGCAAGACTGGCCGGCCATACCGGAATATCCAGCTGCACCACCTCGCCGGGTTTGAGAAGTTGCTCGACGTCGTGGGTGTGTGACGGCAACCACTCGGTAGAGAGCTTCGCGTCGGTCTTGCGGTGCGATGCGCGCAGCCATCCCTGCGACACCGGCGATTTGGGTTCGATCGCGGTTACGAAGGTTGCCTCGTTTCCCTGCGGATCGTAGGAACGCAGCGTGATGAAAAAATCCGCGTCGGGCGTGGTCGAAGAAATCCACAGGCGCAGTTTCAGCGGCCCGGCGAAAACCAGTTCACGGTCCAGGGGCGCGGTGCGAAAGGCGATGCCTTCGCCGCTCGCATCGAAGCTGGCGGTGCCGCTCTTGGCGGCCGCCTGCGCGGTGAGGGCGGCAGCGGCCAGATCGAGGTGCAGGCGCGTCCATTGCGTGCCGCTCATGGGCCACTGCGTATCGGGAATCCAGCGCTTGACCGAGTCGTCGGTGCCGCGGATCGAGACTTCTACGCGCGGTTCCTTTTCCCAACCGTTTTCCATGCCTTTGAGGTAGCGGTCAAAGAAACGCAGTTGCAGCGCGATGCTCTTGGGCAGCATCGGCGTGGTGAAGTAGGGCCCGGACTCGACCTTGAGCCACTTTTGTTTCGACGCAATCTTGGTAAACGCCTCTATGGTGCCGCGCAAATGCAGGGCCAGGCCGCCCCAGTTCGCCACCACCAGCGACGGCACTTCGATATTTTCGTAGCGCGGCATGCGCTCGCGGTACCAGTCGTCGAGCAGCGGATGCGCCAGGATGTTGTTGACGTAATCGGAGCGCTTGGCGTCCCGTTCCGCCTGCGGGATAAGTGCCGGTCCGGTGTGGCGTTCGCCGCTGAAGATGTCCTTGTAAGGGCTGTCGGGGCAGCCATGCTGATAGACCCTCTGACGCTCCCACCAGCCGCGCGTGAAGCCATCGCAGAAAATGCCGCCGTGGCGGCTGCGGCAGTCGTAGAACTCCGCGGTGCCGTGCCAGGGCAGGATGCAGGCAAGGTGCGGAGGTTTTTGCGCGGCCACCATCCACTGGCCCACCGCGTGGTAGGAGATGCCCACCATGCCGACCTTGCCGCTGCACCAGGGTTGCGCCGCGGCCCACTCGACCACGTCGCAGCCGTCGCGGTACTCGGTCGGGCAGTTGGGATCTTGAAACCCCGGGGTCTTGCCGGTGCCGCGGATGTCGCCGCGCACCACCACATAGCCTTCGCGCACGAAGCATTCCAGATCCGGCATTTCGTGCTGCAGATATTTGCCCGAGGAGTTTTCCAGGATTTCGCGCTGGTGTTTTTCGATGTAGGCGTAGGCGTTCGGAAAATTATCCTTCAGGTGCACATCCTTGCCATAGGGCCCGCAGGCGGTAAGCGCCGGAAACTTTCCCGGCGCGTTTGGGCGGTAGACGTTGGCAATGAGCTTCGCGCCATCGCGCATGGGGATTTCGACATCCTTGTCCACCACGATGCCGTAGCGTCCCTGGGTCTGCTGATTGGTTGCCATGATTGCGGTTCCTGTCAGGTGAGCGGTGATCGAAATGCCGATTATCGGCGAATCGGAAAACTTTGCCCGCCCGCCCGCGCACGCCATGCCGCCTACTGCGCTAGACTCGTTTCGAGATCATCAAAGGAGAGTTTGGAAATGCAGCAACGCAACCTGGGGAATTCCGGACTGCTGGTTTCGGCGGTGGGACTGGGCGGAAACAATTTCGGCGGCAGGCTCAACGCCGCCGAGACCCGCGCCGTTGTGCACAAGGCGCTCGACATGGGCGTCACCTTCTTTGATTCGGCCGACACATACGGCAAGCGCGGCGGCGGCGAAACCGGAGCGGCCGAAATCGTGCTTGGGGACGCCCTCGGGGCGCGCCGCAAGGACATCGTGGTCTCGACCAAATTCGGTCACGCCATGGACGACGCGGGGAAGCTCAAAGGCGCATCGCGCCGCTACATCATCACCGCAGTCGAGGCGAGTCTCAGGCGCCTGAAAACCGACTGGATTGACCTCTACCAGTTGCATGCCGCCGACCCGCTCACGCCCATCGAGGAGACCCTACGCACGCTCGATGACCTGGTCCGCCAGGGCAAGGTGCGTTATATCGGCTGCTCGGGGGTCGCGGCCTGGCAATTTGTCGAGGCGAACTGGACCGCGCGCAACCTCGGGCTCGCGCAATTCATTTCGCACCAGCATGAATATTCGCTGGTCAATCGGGGCATCGAGGCGGAGATGGTGCCCGCGGCACGCTCCTGCGGTATCTGCATCCTGCCTTTCTACCCCCTGGCGAGCGGCATGCTCACGGGGAAGTACAAACCGGGCACGCCGCCGCCCGCCGGTTCGCGCTTCGCGAATCCCACGCGGTTCGAAGCGCGCTTTCAGAACGAAGCGACCGCCAGGAAAGTCGAGGCCTTGCGCGCTTTCGCCGAGGGGCGCGGACATACGCTGCTGGAACTGGCGATGAGCTGGCTGGTCGCGCAGCCCTTTGTCGGCTGCGTCATTGCCGGGGCCACCACCCCTGCGCAGGTCGAAGCCAATGTGAAGGCTGCATCCTGGGCGCTCAGCGCCGAGGAACTTGCCGAGGTCGACAAAATCACGCGGTGAGCGTGAGCCTGCCCGTTGCGCTCAGGCGGTTTTTTCCCCACCGGCCTCGCGGCGGGACGCCAGCCACTTGCCGGTGCCGAGCACAAAGGCGGCACCTGTAATCTGTGCCCAGCTGACCTCCATTCCGAAGGGCAGGTGTATTTCCATCCAGGGCAGGTTCGCGGCTACCCAGATCAGCACGAGCGGATCGGTCACCAGCATTTCACCCGCGACCCAGCCGAGCAGCGCCGCCCCGATGGTAATGATGATCGGGAAGCGTTCCATCAGTTTCACAAGGACGGTCGCGCCGAAGATCACCGGCGGGATGCTGATCACCAGTCCGAGAACCAGCAGCAGCACGCTGCCCTTGGCTGCCGCCGCCACCGCGATGAAGTTGTCCAGGCTCATCACCAGGTCGGCGAGCAGAATGGTCTTGACGGCCTGAATCAGGTTGTCGGAACTTTCGATTGTTTTTTCGCCGTCTTCCGCCACCAGCAGTCTGATCGCGATCCACAACAACAGCACCGCCCCGGCGATCTTCAGCAAGGGATACTTCAGCGCCTCGACCGCCACGATGGTCAGAATGATCCGCACCAAGACGATGCCGCCGGTACCCCAGGCCAAGGCTTTGTTCTGCTGGTGCCCGGGGAGTGTGCGCACTGCCAGCGCGATGACCACCGCGTTATCGCTGGAAAGGATGACGTTGACCCAGACGACCGCGAGCAAGCCGCTCCAGAACGCTGCGGTTTGAATCTCCGCCAGGATTTCCATTGGATATTTCCCGAATGGATGCCTGGTAACTCAGATGGTCTTCTCGACCAGCGCGCGCAGTTCCGCCTTTATTTCCGGATCGATGCCGAACCAGGCTTTCCAGGCAGGGCGCACCTGGTGCATGAGCATGCCAAGTCCATTGACGGTTTTATTGCCGCGTTGTCGTGCGGCGGCGAGAAACGGCGACTCCAGCGGAATGTAGATGATGTCCGCGGCCAGCGCGTTCGCCGGGAGCTTGTCGAGCTGGATGTCCAGCGGCGGATTCCCCACCATGCCCTGGCTGGTGGTGTTGACCACCAGCGCAACTCCGTCCAGCAGCTCATGGCGCCGCTCCCACGGATAGGCGCTGATTGGCCCCCCGAATTCGCCGGCGATCCCCTGGGCGTGCGCGAGCGTGCGGTTCACCAGGCGAATCTCTTTCGCGCCTTCCTGCGCCAGGCCGTAGCACACCGCGCGCGATCCGCCGCCGGCGCCGATCACCGCGATGGGTCCGGCGCCGGCACGCCACCCGGGCTGCTCCTGTTTCAGGTTCTGAATGAACCCGTAGCAATCGTTGTTGCTGCCGGCCAGCGAGCCGTCGGGGCGCGCCAGCACGCAACTGATGGCGCCGATGCTTTTCGCGACCGTGTCGACTTCATCGACAATCGACATCGCCTGCTGCTTGTGCGGGATGGTGAGGTTGCAGCCGGAAAACCCCAGCGGATGCAAGGCGCGCAGCGCCGCCTGCAGTCCCTCGGGACGGATCGCCAGCGGGACGTAGGTGCCCGCCAGCCGGTACTGCTTGAACAGATAATTGTGCAGCACCGGCGAGCGCGAGTGCATCACCGGCCAGCCCATCACGCCGGCCATGAGGAAACGATCGGAAGCTGTCATCGGTGCTGCCCTGCTAATTGGCATGAAAGGTCGGCATATTACGCCTTAGGGAGCCCGACTGTCCCCCCGGAAAATGGCCGGAAACGCCCGCCAGCCGTGCTTTTCGGGGCACATTCCCGATGTCATTCAGCAAGCTCCGGACGCCTGCTTTGCGTCACATCCCGGGTCGAATACGGTGGTTGAGGCGGCGCCAGGGTTTCACTTACCATGTGCCGATTCGCCCCCTTGTACGCGAACCAGGAAAGGACGCAGCATGCATCGTCAGTCAAGATCCACATTGAAATTTGCGATGCTCGGAGCCTGCTGCTTCGCTGCGCCATTCGCGCTGCACGCGCAGGATTTCCCGGTGAAGCCGATCAAGTTGATCAGCTCGCATCCGCCGGGCAGTAACGGCGACGTCGCGGGCCGATTGATGGCGCCGAAGATGGGCGAGATCCTCGGTCAGCCGCTGGTGTTCGAGAGCCGCCCCGGCGCCAATGGCACCATCGCCGGCAGCGTCGTGGCGACTTCCCCGCCCGATGGCTACAACCTGCTCTATGTCGGCGCGGGAACGATGGTTTCGAATCGTTTTCTCATGAAGAATCCGCCGTTCGATTCGGTGAAGGACTTCACCCCCATCGGTATCGCGTCGAAGTCGATCACGCTGCTCACCATCAACGCGTCGCTGCCGCCGAACAATGCCAGGGAGTTCTTGGATTACGCCAAGCAAAATCCGGGCAAGCTCACCTACGGCAGCACCGGCATCGGTTCGCCGTTTCACATGATGGGGGAGACGCTCAGCGCGGCCGCCGGCCTGAAGATGGTGCATGTGCCCTACTCGGGAAGAAACTCGGCGAATGCGCAGAACGATCTGCTCACCGGCCGCATCCTGGTGTATTTTCCGTCGTACACGGTCATCCGCCAGCACATCGCCAGCGGCAAGGTGAAGGTGCTCGCGGTGATGGATAGCGCGCGCTACCGGCGCATTCCCGAGATTCCGGCACTGACCGAGGTGGTGCCGGCTTACAAGCCGGTGCCTTCGTGGAATGGTTTTGCCGGTCCGGCGGGCCTGCCGCAATCCATTGTCGCGCGCGTGCACGCCGCGATCATGGCAACGCTCGCCGATCCGGCCATCGATGCGCGCATGGACGAACTGGGCATACGCCCGGTGGGAATGGGGCCGGAGGCGTTTGCCAAGGCCATGATCGCGGAGATCGAGGGCTTCGCTGAAATTGCGAAGGCGGTTGGTCTGACGCCCGAGTAATCCAAGGACCGGTTCAAAGCATATTTTCCGGCCTCACCCAGGCGTCAAACTGCTCCGATGTGACGTGGCCCGATGCGAGCGCGGCTTCCCGCAGGCTGGTTCCTTCGCGGTGCGCCTTCTTGGCGATCTCGGCCGACTTGTCGTAGCCTATGTGCGGGTTGAGCGCTGTCACCAGCATCAGCGACTGCGCGAGCAGCGCGCCGATGCGCTCATGGTTGGGCTCGATGCCGCGGGCGCAGTTTTCCTCGAAACTGCGCGCACCGTCCGCGAGCAGCCGCGCGCTCTGCAGGAAGTTGTGGATGATGAGCGGCTTGAACACGTTCAATTCGAAATTGCCCGATGCGCCGCCGATATTCAGCGCGACATCGTTGCCCAGCACCTGCGCGCACAGCATGGTGAGCGCCTCGGACTGGGTCGGGTTGACCTTGCCGGGCATGATGGAGCTGCCGGGTTCGTTTTCCGGGATGCTGATTTCCCCCAGTCCCGCGCGCGGGCCCGAGGCCAGCCAGCGGATGTCGTTGGCGATCTTGTTGAGCGAGACCGCCACGGTCTTCAACGCGCCATGGGCATGGACCAATGCGTCATTCGCGGCGAGCGCCTCGAACTTGTTGGGCGCCGGCACGAACGGCAGTTGCGTCGCCTCGGCAAGCGCTTGCGCCACGCGCGCGCCGAATTCGGGATGGGCGTTGAGCCCGGTGCCGACCGCGGTTCCTCCCAGCGCCAGTTCCGC
>MEQV01000152.1:9054-11912 GCA_001770355.1 Betaproteobacteria bacterium RIFCSPLOWO2_02_FULL_62_17 | reverse complement strand
GAATCCCGCGGCACTGGCCGAGTCGGTTCTTGCCGCCAGCCGTGCCGATAAGGCCCAATTGAAAATCATGGGAAACCAGGGCGAAAACTACTTCCGCGAGCAGTTCGAGCGATCGATGCTGCTTACCCGCCTTGAAAGCGTCTTGAGCGAAGCCGCCGGAGGCGGCGTTTGAAGATTCTGGTGCTTGGCGGCGATGGCATGATAGGCCATCAGTTATTGCAACAGCTTGCCGCCCGGCACGATATCCGCGTTACGCTCCGTCAGGAGTTCGCCGCTTATGCATCAACTGGGCTGTTCTCCCCTGCAAACGCCTATGCCGGCGTTGACGTAAGAATTGCGGATCAGGTTTTGGCGGTGCTTTCGGAATTTCATCCCGATGCCGTCATCAACGCGGTTGGCATTGTCAAGCAGCGGCCGGACGGCCTGGAGGTGATTCCGAACCTGGAAATCAACGCCCTTCTACCCCACCGCTTGGCTCTATTCTGCCGCGCCACGGGTTCGCGCTTCATTCACATCAGCACCGACTGTGTTTTCTCCGGCGTACGCGGGTTTTATCGAGAAGATGAGCGGCCCGATCCGGTCGATATCTACGACCACAGCAAGCTGCTTGGCGAGGTCACGACCAAAGGTGCGATCACGCTGCGCACTTCCATGATCGGATTGTGTCTTTACCGCAAGACCAGCCTCATTGACTGGTTCCTGCGCCAGACCGGCCCGGTTTCGGGTTACCGCAACGCGATTTTTTCAGGCCTGACGACCAAGGAACTCTCGCGGGTGGTCGAGATGCTTCTGGTTTCTCACCCTGCTGCGTCGGGTTTGTATCATTTGTCGAGCGACCCGATAAGCAAATATGATTTGCTTGTCAAGCTGCGTGATCTGCTCAAACTGGACATTTCTATCACTCAGGACGATTTCTTTCGCTGCGATCGCAGCCTTGATTCCAGCCGTTTTCGCAAGGACTTTTCCTACCAGCCACCAAGCTGGCAGCATATGCTCGAAGAACTGGCCAACGACATCAGGCGCGGACGATGATATTCAAGGACAAAACCCTATTGGTTACGGGCGGAACCGGCTCGATGGGCAGCACGCTGGTGCGCCGGGTCCTCGGCGGCGAGATGGGGGTACCCCGGAAGGTGATCGTGTTCTCGCGCGACGAAGCCAAGCAGCACGACATGCGCATGTCCTACCAGCACCGGGGGGCGGCTACCGACGAAGTCATATTCCGAAATTTCATGAACGTGCTGGAATTCCGGATTGGCGATGTGCGCAATCATGCGGAGGTTTGCTCGGCGGTGCGAGACGCCGATATTGTCATCAATGCCGCGGCCCTCAAGCAGGTTCCGACCTGCGAGTATTTTCCCGGTCAGGCAGTCCTTACCAATTGCGTCGGCGCCTTGAACATTGTGCGCGCCATCGAGGAACATTCCTATCCTGTCGAAGCAGTGGTCGGCATCTCCACCGACAAGGCCTGCAAACCGGTCAACGTGATGGGGATGACCAAATCCCTGCAAGAGCGAATATTTGTTTCGGCCAACATCCTGAATCCGAAGACCCGATTCGTCTGCGTAAGGTACGGCAACGTACTTGCCTCGCGCGGCTCGGTTATCCCGCTGTTTCTGGACCAGATCAGGCACGGCGGCCCGGTCACCCTGACGGTCCCGCATATGACGCGCTTTCTGCTCAGTATCAATCAGGCCGTCGATACGGTTTTCTGCGCATTGCGCGAAGCCAAGCGCGGCGAAACCTACGTTCCGCGCGCCCCCTCGGCAACCGTCGAAAACATCGCCAAGACGCTAATAGGCAACAGCAAAGTCGCTACCAAGATCATCGGCATCCGCCCTGGCGAGAAAATGCACGAGATCATGGTCTCCGACGAGGAGGCCCACCATTGCGTGCGGCGGGGAGATTACTACGCCATCCTGCCGATGCTGCCCGAATTGCTCGGGGACGCGCCCGGGGAATCCGCAGACCTGAAAAAGGAATTCAGCTCCGCCGATACGGTACTCGACCTTGCCGGCACGCTCGCTCTGCTGCGTCAGCACAAGCTGATGCCGGAGGACGTGCCCGGTGATGCGGCCCAGGTTCTGCGTTGAAACGGCAAAGACCATCATGCCGATGAAGGTCATGACCATAGTGGGCACGCGCCCGGAGATCATCAAACTCTCCTGCGTCATCCCCGAACTTGACCGGGCGGTGCGGCATGTTCTGGTCCACACGGGGCAAAACTACGATTACGAACTCAACCAGGTTTTCTTCGACGGATTGGGACTGCGCAAACCCGACCGGTTCCTGGACGCCGCCGCCGGCGGAGCGGCAGCAACCATTGCCAAAGTCATCGCGCAGGCCGATGTCGTGATAGCGGAAGAGGCCCCCGACGCTCTGCTTATTCTCGGTGATACCAACAGTTGCCTCGCGGCCATTGCCGCAAAAAGGCGCAAGGTACCTGTATTCCACATGGAAGCGGGAAACCGCTGTTTCGACGAACGCGTACCCGAGGAAGTTAACCGCCGCATTCTCGATCACATCAGCGATATCAATCTCCCCTATACCGAACATGCCCGCCGCTACCTGCTTGCCGAAGGAATCCGCGCCGAGACCGTGATCAAGACCGGCTCGCCGATGAAACAAGTCCTTAATGCTCAAAAGGCTTCAATCGATGCGTCACAGGCGCTCGGTGCCCTGTCGCTCAAGCCGCAAAAGTACTTCATTGCCAGCATGCATCGCGAAGAAAATGTCGACGATGAGCCGCGACTGGCAGGGCTGCTCGCAGCACTGGAAGCGGCCTGCGAGCACTACCGGATGCCGGTCATCGTTTCCACGCATCCGCGCACGCGCGCGCGCATAGAGGATCTGAAAAC
>MEQV01000152.1:7313-9014 GCA_001770355.1 Betaproteobacteria bacterium RIFCSPLOWO2_02_FULL_62_17 | reverse complement strand
TTCGCTGATTACGTGCGGCTGCAGAAGGATGCGTTCTGCGTGCTTTCCGACAGCGGAACCGTCACCGAGGAAGCCTCACTGCTGGGATTTCCCGCTGTAATGCTGCGCGAGGCACATGAACGGCCCGAAGGCATGGATGAAGGAACGCTCATCATGAGCGGCGTGCGGGGCTCGAGCATTCTCGATGCGATCGCAGCAGAGACGTCCCGCCATGCCAGGGGCGGACAAGCCGCAAGGATCGTGCCCGACTACGACGTTGACGATGTTTCCTCCAAGGTGGTCAACGTCATACTCAGCTACACCGACTACGTCAACAGAACGGTTTGGCGCAAATAGCGGAAAAGGGATTAGTGCTGGTCACCGGCGCAACCGGCTTCGTCGGCCGTGTGCTGGTGCCACAGTTGCTTGCCGGCGGATGGAAAGTGCGCGCCTGCGGCCGGAATACGGAGCGCAAGCCTGCGAATTGCGAGTTTGTCGCGGCGGACCTTGGCAAAGACCTGGATTTTGATTCGCTGGTTCGTGACGCCCGCGCCATCGTGCATCTCGCGGCAAGGGTGCATGTCATGCGCGAGCAGGCGAGCGACCCGTTGCTCGCCTTCAGGAAGGCCAATGTCGCGCCCACCACCGCGCTCGCCGCAGCCGCCTTGCGCAACGGCGTGCGCCAATTCGTTCTCGCCAGCACCTTGAAGGTGCACGGGGAAGTCACGCGCTCGCGTCCATTCAGCGAGGATGACCCATTGCTTGGAGACGATCCCTACGCCATCTCCAAAATTGAAGCCGAATACTCCCTGCAAGAATGGGCCTCCAGCGGCGATCTCGGCGTGACGATTCTGCGCCCCCCGCTCATGTACGGCCCCGGGGTGGGGGGAAACTTCGCGCGCCTGTTGCGCCTGGTGCAAAGGGGCGTGCCGCTGCCGTTTGCTGCGATGAACAACCGCCGCAGCATGCTTTACGTGGAGAATTTCTGCTCTGCGGTGCTGGCCTGCCTTGATATCCATGACGCAGAAATGCGGAAATTCCTGATTTCCGATGGCAAGGACATATCCACTTCGGATCTGATTCGCGCCATGGCTGCGGCGCTGGGCCGTCCGGCGCGGCTGTTTGCGGTTCCGGCGGGCGTCCTGCGGCTTGCCGGATGGATCACGGGATACGATGGCGAAGTGCGCCGGCTTACGGATTCCCTGCAGGTGGACAGTTCCAGAATCCGCGGCCAACTTCATTGGACGCCCCCGGTTTCTTTCGAGCGCGGCATCGTTGCGACCGTCGGCGCAATAACCCGCGCCCGGCAGGAAATGCACACAAAGTGAGCATGCTTCCTGACGCCTTGGCCGCGCCGGTGCTGGGAGCGGGCATATCACTGTTGCTGCTGATGGTCTTGCTGAGGCGGCCGGACCTGTTGGTCGATCGACCCAACCAGAGATCGCTGCATCTCCATCCCGTGCCGCGCACCGGCGGCATCGCGGTAGTCGCAGGTTGCCTTGGATCGGCGGCCCTGCTGCTGCCGGCATACCAGATTTTTTGCCTTCTTGCCTTGCTGATCGCGCTGGTGTCGCTGGTCGATGACTGGCGGCGCCTGTCGCCGTTGCCACGCTTTGGTGCCCAAGCCTTGATTGCGGCAGCTTTTTCCTTCTATGTCCTTGGATACAGTTCGATCGCGGAGACTGTGTTTCTGATTCTCGCCATTGTGTGGGTGGCAAATCT
>MEQV01000152.1:6703-7306 GCA_001770355.1 Betaproteobacteria bacterium RIFCSPLOWO2_02_FULL_62_17 | reverse complement strand
TTCATGGACGGATCGGACGGCCTGGCGGGAGGGATGGCGGTAATCGGTTTCTGCTGTTATGCCCTGGGCGCATGGGTGGGCGGCGACGAATCGCTGGCGCTGCTGTGCGGCACCTTCGCCGCGGCGACCCTGCCTTTTCTTGTCGCCAATTTCCATCCCGCGCGAATTTTCATGGGCGACATCGGCGCGGTAACGCTCGGCTTCACTGCGGCCGCCCTAGGGGCGCTGGGTTGGCGAGAGGGCATCTGGTCGCCGTTCTTTCCGGTATTCGCCTTCTCGCCCTTTATCGCGGATGCCAGCCTAACGCTGCTGCATCGCATCGTTACCCGACAACGCTTCTGGGAACCGCATCGGGACCATTACTATCAAAAGCTGGTTCGCATGGGATTGGGTCATCGAAATACTGCGCTCGTAGAGTATGCAGTCATGCTGGTTTCCTCCTGCGGCGCCATCGCCACGCTGTTCCTGGACGGCGTCGCACAACTGATTGCGATTATTACCTGGGGGGCGATTCTGATGCTGACGGCGCACCAGATCGACAAGCGCTGGGTCCGGCATCAGGCGGGTGCCGCGTGATACCCCGCGATATCCGCTCATTTGCGG
>MEQV01000152.1:3367-6697 GCA_001770355.1 Betaproteobacteria bacterium RIFCSPLOWO2_02_FULL_62_17 | reverse complement strand
CCCATGACGTCGTCGTCGCCCTGGCGGCGTGGTATGCCTCGTTCTTGCTAAGGTTCAATTTCGACATTCCTGAACTCTACCTCGGCAGCATGTTCGATTCCCTGCCTTGGGTGGTAGCACTTCAGTCGGCGATTTTCCTCGGTCTCGGTCTCTACCGGGGTATCTGGCGCTACGCGAGTGTGCTCGATCTCTACCGCATCGTTGCAGCGGCGGCGTTATCTACCCTGGCGATATCCGCCGTGGTGTTTTTCACTTATTTCGGCAATATCCCGCGATCGGTCCTGCTTCTGGACCCGTTACTACTGGTAGTCGCGATGGGCGGCAGCCGCCTCGCCTATCGCGCATGGAAGGAAAAAGGCAGGCTCTCTTTGGGCGCCAACCCGGTTCTGATCCTCGGTGCCGGCGATGCCGCCTCGGATCTTCTCAAGCATCTTTCGCGCAGCCGGGAGTGGCGTGTCGTGGGCCTGCTGGATGACAACCCTGCGCGGCGCGGCCGCCAGATTTACGGCGTGACTGTCATGGGGCCCCTGGATTCTCTGGCGGTGCATTCGGCGCGGCATGGCGCAAGCCACGCCATTATCGCCATGCCTGGCGTCAATCACAGCGCGCGCCGGCGTGCAATGAGTGTTTGCGCCGCCGCTGGAGTCAAAGCCCTCATCGTTCCTTCCTTCGACGATATTGCCAGCGGAAAGGTGACCGTTTCGGAGATCCGCAAGGTCGAACTCGACGATCTGTTGGGGCGTGATCCGGTCAGACTCGACAACGCCAGCATGCGTGATTGGATTGGTGCCCGTACCGTAATGGTGACCGGTGCCGGCGGGTCGATAGGCTCGGAACTCTGCCGCCAACTTGTCCGTTTCCAGCCCGAAAGAATCATTTTTGTCGAGCAGAATGAATTCGCCCTGTATCAGATCGCTGAAGAATTTGCGGCGCGCTATCCCGCCACCCGGATCGTGCCGGTAATCGCGGATATCAGGAACGAAGCGCGCGTCAAGCAGGTGATGGAAGATTGGCGCCCCGCCATGGTATTTCACGCCGCCGCCTACAAGCATGTGCCATTGATGGAGCAGTTCAACGCCTGGGAAGCGGTACAAAATAATATTCGTGGCACCCTGATCACGGCACGCGCTGCGGTATCGGCTGGCGTCGCTAAATTCGTCCTGATATCGACTGACAAGGCGGTGAATCCGACCAACGTCATGGGCGCGACCAAACGCATCGCCGAACTCGTCTGCGCGAGCTTTGCGGAATCCCAGACACGATTTGTCGCAGTTCGATTCGGAAACGTCCTCGGCAGCACCGGCAGCGTGGTACCCAAATTTCGCGAGCAGATCGCCCAAGGCGGACCCATCACGGTCACTCATCCGGATATCCAGCGTTATTTCATGTCCATTCCCGAGGCCGCGCAACTGGTAATGCAAGCCGGTTGCATGGGCGGGGGTGGCGAGATCTTCGTGCTTGACATGGGCGAGCCGGTGAAGATCGTCGAGTTGGCCCGCGACATGATTCGTCTTTCGGGTCTGAGGGAGCAGGACATTCAAATCGAGTTCACGGGGCTGCGCCCCGGCGAGAAATTGTTCGAGGAATTGCTCGCAGACGGCGAGCACACGCTGCCCACTCCGCATCCAAAACTGCGTATCGCCAAGGTGAGTGCCATGATGATGAAAAAGGAGTTGGACTCCTTGATCCAATGGCTTGACTCGGCGGTGCCGCTCAGCGATAAGGATGTGCGCGACAGATTATGTGCAATGCTCCCCGAGTATGATCCCCAGGGACGGCCTGCCCCCCGCCAAGGCGACGCGGCAACGCCCCCTGCCGGACGCTCGGTTTAATGTCTGCCGCACGCAGAGATCAGGAATGCGTTTCCAAAATAACCGGCTAGGTCGAGGACCCAAGCTCATTTCCCGGCCTGGTTTTCAGTAGCCGCCCGACAGCCGAAAATACCTGCTCGACACTGATATCGTCTACTTTCTTACTATCGCGCTGCAGCAGTTCGTAGTGCGATTTCCAGGGATGCCAGCGAGTCGCTGCCGAGTCCCCGAACAGGCAGACTAGGGGTTTGGTCAAGGCCGCCGCAATATGCATTGCCCCGCCATCCGCGCAGATCATGAGATCGCAGGCCGCCACGGCGGCGATCAAGTCGCCGAGCTGCAGCGTAGGCAATGCCAGCACCGTGGCCCCGTCCGACGCCTCGGCGACCGCCTGTGCTTTCTCGTCGTCACCAGGATGCAAGGTATTCGACGCCATGCCGGGCGACCACAGCAAAAGGACGCGTGCGTCGAATGCGCTCGACAACTGCTTCATAAGCGCCGCGAAACGTTCCCCCGGCCAACGTTGCGAGGCCTTACGGGCGCTGATATGCACCGCGATAAGCGGTCCCCGGCGGGCGCCGAAATGAGATGCGATTTTTAGATCTAAATCGCCCTTCATCCGCGGATCAGGAACAATTTTCATGCGCGGAGGAGACTCATCCAATCCAAGCGCCGAAGCCAGGCGAAACACTTCCTCGACTTCATGCAGTCCTTGCGGGCCGGCGCTCGGCACGCCCAGGTCAATGCCGCCATCACCCTCCCGATTGACAAAACCCAGCACCCGTTTGGCGCCGGCCAGTCGGGCCAGGCGCAGTGATCGAGGCTGAAATCCCGGCGTCGCCAGAATCGCGAGATCTATGGAGGCCCGACGAATATGGCGGAACATCTGCAGCCGCCCGATCAGCACACCAAGCAGGTTTTGATTCGGGCCGCGATGCTTTACCTTGGTATAGGCAAAAACCTCGTCAATATCGGGATTGCCGCTGAGCACCTCGCGGTTGTAGCTGTTCACCAGCGCGCCGATATACGCGTGAGGATGACGGTTACGTAAAGCAGCAATGAAGGGCGTGGTGCACACCAGATCGCCGATATTATCCCGGCGGATGATCAGATACCGCGGTGAGCCTTGCAGGCTCATTTTTGCTTACCCATGCTCGCCAGCACAGCATGCAGTCGAGCCGCGCGTGCCTGCCAGGTGAATCGTTCGGATTTCATGCGCACCCTCTCCCCCAGGCGGCGCGCATGATCCGGATCCTTAACCAGCGCGGCAATTGCCGCGGCCAGGCTTTGCGGGTCGCCCGGCGTAAACCACATGGCGTCCTGTTCATCCAGAATCTCGCGCATGGGAGGAAGATCCGCCACGACAATGGCGCAGCCGGCAGCCATGTATTCAAATAACTTGATCGGTGAAGTAAAGGCGCTGTCGGCATCCGGTCGATTGGGCAATACCGCGATGCATGCGCCCAAGATACGCTGCATGGCTTGAGCATGAGGAAGGTGGCCGGAAAACCCGAGTTCT
>MEQV01000152.1:0-3349 GCA_001770355.1 Betaproteobacteria bacterium RIFCSPLOWO2_02_FULL_62_17 | reverse complement strand
AGTGCTTGCAACTCCTGAACCCGTGATGGCTCACCGCCGATGATTTCTATGTCGCAACCTGGCAAGCTCGAGGCCGCAGCCACCAGGTCTGCCGCGCCTTTCCATGGGAACAAACTACCCGCATAAACTATGGTTTTCCCCGGGTGGGTCCAGTCTTTATCCGGGAGAACATCAGGTCTGGCAACGCCATTGGGAATGATCTCCAGCATGCGCGTATTGCCATAATGCTCGACCAGCCGCCTCGCTGTGGCTGCGGAGTTCGCCACGACAGCCGCAGCCGAGCGCATCACCCGCGCCTCCTCGTCGCGACGCTCTGCGGACCGTTCACGCGGCGCGGTATCGGCAAAAACCTCATGAGCCTCGTAGAGAAATTGCGGGCGCTTGGGGTGATTAGCAAGCCATGCCGCAAGCTTGAGATGGCGAATCATGACGGGTATTCGCCCCAGGTCAAACCTGCGATTAAGCCGGGCGGCATACAGGCGATTACTGTGCACACGGGTCAGCGGCCAAGGCAGGGATCTCGACAAAGGCACTAATTTGACGTTGCCCGGCAGGGCAATCCCATAATGCGAGAATGGATCCGCGCCGGCAGGCACATAGGAAAAATCGATCTCCACGCCGGTCTCCGCAAGCGCCGAAACCGAGTGCACCGCCTGAATTCCCCGCGCCCGCGGCAGCGGTAAGGGTTCCGGGAAAGCGTAGAGCAATTTCACGCTGCGCCCGCGGGCTTTCTTTTCCTGCCGGCGACGATGGCGCAGTCACCGTAGAGCATGGCTTCCGAGGTCACGCCAAGGTCGGGAAATCCTCTGCGCGAAATATTGCCCCGTATCAGTGATGCCACCCAGGCCTCCATCGCTCGCTTGATCCATTGCGGTTTCTTCACCAGTGCGTTGGTCGACACATCCGCAATATCGACACCGCCCTGGAGAAGAAAGTAGTTGAGCTGCCAGAAATAGATGGGGGCAACATGCGCGTCGTCGACCGGCTGGTCCATGACCTTGTTCGGTTCCTGCATCAAGGGCCGGAATCTGGGGAAGTAACCGGACAACAGGTATTTCAGGCGCGCGTCCACGGAAAACGTATTGGGCGTCGTCAACAGCAACCAGCCGCCGGGCTTGAGAACCCGGCAAAGCTCCCTGACGAAGGTCCACGGGCTCTCGAAATGCTCAATGCCCTCGACACTGAAGACGTGATCAAAATACGCATCGGGAAAAGGCAGTGGCCGGATGACGTCGTGTTGCGAAAATCGAACGCGAGGGTCCTTGAGGACGAAAGGTTCTTCATTAACGTCCAGACAGTCGATTTCTGCGCAACCATGTTCGAGCAGTTCCTTTGCAAACGCGCCCTGACCCGCCGGCACGTCAAGAACCCGCAGTCCTTTGTTATCGCCACGAACCTCGTCAAACTGTTTGAGCACTGCCGGATAAAGATCATCGACAGCCAGTGCCTTGGGATCGGTCATAGTCACTCTCGGACGGCCTCGCAGAAGTACGGGCCGATCGCCAGACAATCAATCCGCCGTTCCTGCAGCGCGCGTATGGCTTCGGCGGGAGCGCAGACGATCGGTTCTTCATGCACATTAAAGCTGGTATTCAGCACCAATGGAATCCCGGATAAGCGGCGGTATTCCTCGATCAGCGCGTAATAAAGGGGGTTGACCTCCCGACGCACGAGCTGAGGTCTGGCGGTGCCGTCGACATGCACCACCGCCGGTACTCGCTGCCGCCATTCCGGGCGAACATCAAAGGTGATTGTCATGAACTCGGCGGTATGCCGCGCTTTGCGCACCCCCAGAAATATCTCGTCGGCATGCTCTGCGAGCACGCTTGGCGCGAAGGGCATGAACTCGGAACGATCCAGGCGCTCATTCAGCCAATCATTGATGCCGGTATCGGTCGCGCGCGCCAGCATGGAGCGGTTTCCCAGCGCGCGCGGACCAAATTCCATGCGACCCTGGAACCAGCCGATTACTTTTCCTTCATGTATCGCCGCGGCCGATCGCGCGATCAGTGACGCCTCATCCAGTCTGGTCCCGCGAACCGAAGCCTGGGTCAAAGCTGAAGCGATTTCGCCCTCATTGAACTCCGGACCCCAATAGACGTGCTCCAGAGGCGACAATTTCCTCAAGATGGCTGCATCGCGCGCGGCGATGTCGAGCAAAATTGCGCCGATGCAATTCCCCGTATCACTCATGGCCGGGAAAACAAAAACTTTTTCTACTTCCTCAAGCTCAGCGATGCGCTGGTTGAGCTTCACGTTCGCGAAGACACCGCCGTTCAACGCCACACAGCGCTCGCCGGTATCTGCGAGGTAGCGGCGCACCAGCGCGAGCACCGCATCCTCGAGCACCTTCTGTGCAGCAGCCGCCACGTCTTCACGGCTGTGTCCCGCAATCGCCCGCTTCAGAAACCGGTAGCGCTCGTCCTCCGTGGCAAAATCAGATGTGAACCGATGGCCATTCTCCGCAAGACGGAAAGCCCTGCAAAATTCCGGGTACAGGAGCGCAGGATTTCCCATCGCGGCGAGCCCGACGACCTTGCCTTCGTGCCGCATGACGCGAAAGCCGAGCAACTCCGTAATAACGCCGTAGAACACGCCTGGAGAAGCACCGAATGCATCGGTCTGATGCTCGCGCCGGTACTGCCCGTCCCGCCAACGCCCGGATGTATGACTGATGTTGGCATCGCCATTGCCGTCCATGGTGAAGACAGCGCATTGCGAAAATCCGGAGTAATAGGCGGCCGGCAGGGCATGCGAATCATGATGATCGAAAAAATTTGCGCGAGCCCGCGGGAAACGCTCCCCACGCAAAAATTTCTCGCGAAGAAAATGCCGGCTGAAGATCTTGCCCCTGGCACGTAGGCGGTCGATGAAGTTCGCCAGCAGCATCTGCGGCCGTTCACGCTTTGCCCGGCGCCGCTTCGCGCGATGCAATCGTCGCTCCAGTTCCTTTACCCAGGATTCGCGCAGGAAATATTCCTCGGGAAAGAAGGTGTAGAGCAAGGCCAGCGCGTCAACTTCTTCGCGACCGTGGCCCGCCAGGCGCAGAACTTCGTCTATGGCCAGATCGGAAAGACGTCCGCCGTCGTTCTTGACGCGCGTCAGACGCTCATCGGAGACTGCTGCGATCAGGCGATCGTTCTCAAAAATTGCGGCCGAGGATTCGTGCCCTGTTTGCAGGCCGAGCGTTAGAGTCACGTTAGAGTTTTGATCGTAGATTGGGGAGGGTGACGAAGCATTCGACCAGCATTCGCGCTACTCGCTCCACCGAGAATTCCTTGGCCAGCTCCAAGCAAGATCCAGCCCATCGCAAGCGCAATTCAGGGGATTGCAGCGCAGCGATTATAGC
>MEQV01000151.1:4203-10215 GCA_001770355.1 Betaproteobacteria bacterium RIFCSPLOWO2_02_FULL_62_17 | reverse complement strand
CGCGCTCGATGGGCAGGAAATGCTCGGCCAGCCGCAGAGCCTCAGCCTCGAAATGCCCGGCCAGCAGGTAATCCTCAACATGCAGGAGCGCATCGGCATCGTAGCTGCGAAGATCGAGCCTGCAGAAGCCGTCGACCAGCTCGGGAAGCAGTGCGCTCGGGTTGTTGGGGAATTCCTCTGCCGCCGCCCAGTAGAAGAAGGCCATGCGGGTCTCCTTGGTGTGAGGAACGGCCGATGCGATGCGGCGAAACACCGCCTGCAGGTCAGGGTGGCGGCGCTGCGCGAAGTCGTGCAACAACTCATTCCAACTGGTGGCTTCGGGTGGCAACGCAAGCAGCGCGCCCAGAAACACATCCATCTGTGTCGCCGTCGGCTGGCGCCCCGCATCGTATGCCTTCCAGAGCGCGTCCAGTCGGCTCCTGACCTCCGGCGGCAGGCTGGCGTCATAGCGCCCATCCGGATCTCGCTCCAGCGCCACCTTAGCCGCCGGTGCGGCGGGATCGACGTCCCCGATCGTTTCGGCCTGCGGCGCAGCGCTCATCTGCCGCACCAGTTCCTCGTCGCCGCGCAGGCAGCACTTCTTGTACTTTCGGCCACTGCCGCACGGGCAGGGATCGTTGCGTTTGCTCTTCAATCGCTCCCGGGCGGCCAAGAGGCGCGAATCCGAGGTACTCCCTTGCGCGGGTTCACGAAGCAAGCCTTCGATTTCCGCGATGGGATAACCCAGAATGGTCCGCGCCGATCCGCTGTCCCGCTCAAATACGGTGAAGGCGCGGCCCTCGATGCGGTACTCGGCATGCCATTCAATCGCCAGTTCCGCGGCTGACTCGCGGATGGGGATCGGCAAGGGATCGCCATCGCGCGCCAGGCAGGCGGCGGTTCGCTCCCGTGGATCGAGCATCCACGCATCGCCGGTAGAGGTGGAGAAGAAAATGATCTGCCCCAGCCTCACGGCGCGAGTGCGCATCGCCCGCGCCGCGCGTTGCATGGCACGCGCTTCGGCGATGAAGCTCACCTCGCCGCCCCGCGGTACTTGGAGCGACGTTTCGGGCGCGCTCATGAAGCGTCTCTCACTCACGGTCGATCACCCGCATTGCTTTCTTCCCCTGAATTCGGTCGAGCCAGTGAAACGGCGCCTTGCCGCGGCCGATGCTCGTCAGCGTGACCGCGCTGTCCGAGCGGATTGCGATTTCCGTCTTGATCCTGCGGCCCAGTATGTCTCGCCGTTTGACGCAGCCGAGAATGCCTGCCCGCGGCTCATGAAAATGGCGTGAAATCCGACCAGGTGCACGCGAAGTGACGAAAAATCTACGCAAGCACCACCCAGCGGCATTTTCGAACGATTAAGAACATCTGCCAACGTGCTGAATGCAAGCTCTTTCCGAAGCCGATCCGGATTGCTCCCAGCCCAACCACCTTAGCAGGCGCGCTCCCGCGCGCTCATGCTAATATCATTGACGACCCGCAAACCCTGTATCCATGCGGGTTTCAGCGCGGTGCCGAATCAGAAAATCGATTTTTGAAAATGCTGCGATGAAGCCGCCTACTGCTGGCGGCGACTTGAAGTTTCTACTACAACTTATTGATTTTAAAGATTGGTCGGGGCGAGAGGATTTGAACCTCCGACCACCTGCACCCCATGCAGGTACGCTACCAGGCTGCGCTACGCCCCGACGCGCGAATTATAACTCAGCGGGAAGGCAAGGTTCTCAATGACCGAATGGCTCGAAATCCCCCGGCGCCTTGTTGGAGCGTGGTTGCTGAAAACGCTGTTGATCCTGCTTGCTGCAGCCGCGGTCAGCCAGAGCGCGGGCGCGGCGACCAGCAAGGTGCTTAAAGCAGTCCGCCCCGACAACGGCGCCATCGCCTATCACCGCGCTTCGGGAAACTTCGGTTATGCAGTGGACCGGCGCAATGCGCGCGAGGCGAAGGTGGATGCGCTGAAGCAATGCAATCACGCGGATTGCGAAGTGGTGCTCACGCTCAAAAACAGTTGCGGCGCGCTCGCGAGCTACAAGCAGACCTATTTCGTTTCCAGCGGCGCGACGCGCGCGGAGGCCGAGGCGAAAGCGCGGCGCCAGTGCGGCGTAAAATGCGAAATTCTCGTCTGGGCCTGCACCAAATAGCGGTGCAGGCGCGTGTAGAATTTGACGTGCGTCAAGAACACCGATTGGCGCCCTGCGGCATAATCACGAGTTCTTTTTCGGCAATATTCCCGTAAGGATTTTTTCATGCCCAGTGTCATCGATCCGGTTACCGGCCTGCAACTGGTCGAACTGAGCAATACCTGGGGCTATAACACGCCCATGTTTCCAGGCTTCGACGACATGAGGTTCGAGCGCATTTCGCGCCACGGCTCGCACGGGGTGATGACGCAGCGCTTCACCTGCGTTTTTCATGCCTCCACCCATGTCAACGCACCGGTGCACCTGGTTCCCGGGGCGGCGGGAGTGGGGCAGATTCCCATGGAGCGTTTTTTCGGCAACGGCGTGGTGCTCGATATTCCGAAGGAAAAATGGGGCCTGATTACCGATCGCGACCTGGCCGCCGCGAAGCCCGCGATCAGGACCAATGACATTGTGATCATCGTGACCGGCTGGCACGAGAAATACTCCGACAGCAAAGAGTATTTCGGCTACGCACCCGGATTGTCGAAAGCGGCGGCGCAGTGGCTGGTGAAAAAGAAAGTGAAGATGGTGGCCATCGACACCGCGGATATCGACCATCCGCTGGCTACCTCGCTCGCGCAGCATCGCAACGGTCCGCTGGTGAAGTACCTGGTGCCGGAGTACAAAAAGGCGACCGGGCGCGATCCCAAGAAAGATCATCCGGAGTGGCGCATCGCGCACCGTACCCTGCTTGCCGCGGGCATTCCCACCGTGGAAGGCGTGGGTGGCGACGTCGGCGAGGTCACAGGCAAACGCTGCACGCTGCAGGGCTTTCCCTGGAATTGGCGCGACGGCGACGCCTGTTATGTCAGGCTGGTGGCCATGTTCGATCCGTCCGGGTCGCTGCGGCTGGAATCCGGACGCAGGGCATAGGGTATAAATCATGGCGACTAAAGCTAAAAAGAAAGTGTCCGCGACAGCCAAATCATCGGATGGCCTGCAGTTCTACAACCTGAGCAACGAATGGGGTCACGGCATGCCGCAGTGGCCCTCGCGTCCCCTGCTCAACCTGCACATCCACTCCATGCATTCGCTCAACGGCACGCTGGTGCACAGCTACGACGGCATCATGCACCGCGGCACGCACATGGACGCGCCGATTCACGTGCATGAGAATTCGGGCACCATCACCGACTATGAACTTTGGCGGTTTTTCGGCACCGGCGTGGTGGTGTCGATCCCCAAGAAGAAATGGGGCGTGGTGACGCCGAAGGATCTGGAGAAGGCGCGCCCCAAAATCCAGAAAAACGACATCGTCATGATCAACACCGGCAGCCACCGCAACTGGGGCGACAACCCGGATTATTTTGCTTATTCGCCGGGCCTGTACAAAGAATCCGCCGAGTGGCTGGTGGCAATGGGCGTGCGCCTGGTGGGCATCGATGTTCAGGCGCTCGATCACCCCTTGGGCACGGTGCTCGCGTCGCACGGTCCCGGCCCGATCCAGCCGTTTCTGAACGACGAGTACAAGGCCGATACCGGCCGCGACATTCTCGACGACTTCCCCTACTGGGAGCCGGCGCACAACATACTCATGACCAACGGCATTCCGGGCATCGAGAACATTGGCGGCGACATCGACAAGGTGACCGGCAAGCGCTGCACTTTTTTTGCTTTTCCGTGGCGTTGGCCCAATGGCGAGGGCTGCGCATTGCGCGTGGTTGCCGTCATCGACCCCAGGCAGCAATTCCGTTTCGAAACCGGGCTCTGATTTCAGCACCGGCGCAATCCGTATTCATCAAGCAGGAGGATATTCATGTCAGCCGTCGCCGATCCCGTTTCCGGGCTGCAGCTCTACGAGTTGAGCCATCGCTGGGGCTATAACGCTCCCACCTTGCCCGGCCTCGATGATGTCAAAATTTATCGCAGCGTATCCCACGCCAGGAACGGCGTGATGACCCAGGTGTGGAAGGCCACCATGCACGTGTCCACGCACGTCAATGCGCCGCTGTACCTGATTCCGAACGCGCCGGCCGTTGGCGAGCTTGCCATGGACAAGTTCTTCGGCAGCGGCGTGGTTTTGAATATCCCCAAGGGCAAGTGGGAACTGGTTACCGAAAAGGATCTCGAGCAGGCCACCCCGAAGGTCGAGGCCGACGACATTGTGATGATCGTCACCGGCTGGCACCGCAAGTATTCCGACAGCAAAGAGTACTTCGGCTATGCACCCGGGCTCAGCCTGAAGGCTGCGCAATGGCTTGCGGCCAAGGGCGTCAAGATGGTGGGGATCGACAATGCGCACGTCGATCACCCGCTTGCGACCTCCATGGGGCCGCACCGCAACGGACCGCAGATCAAATACCTGCTGCCCGAGTACAAGAAAGCCACCGGCCGCGACGCCATCGCCGATTTTCCGGACTGGAACCCGGCGCATCGTTATCTGCTCGAGAAAGGCATACCCACCATCGTGAACGTGGGTGGCGACATCGACGATGTGGTGGGCAAACGTTGCACCTTCCAGGCCTACCCCTGGCAATGGATGGAGGGCGAGGCCTGCGTGGTGCGTCTTGCCGCCATGCTGGATCCCTCGGGATCCTATCGAATTGAATCCGGTAAATAAGGAGGAGGATCTATGGACTCAGGCGCCGCTCCCAAAAGCTCAACCAAGCCGACCAGCACAGGGTCGCTGCAATTCTTCAACCTCAGCCACAGCTGGGGCCACGGCATGCCGGAATGGCCGTCCTCGGCCATTCTCAACGTGCGCACCGTGTATTTCCACGCCAAGGAAGGCGTGCGCGTCAACGAGATCGAGACGACCATGCACCGCGGCACGCACATGGACGCGCCCATACACGTCGAGGAAAATACGCCCACGCTCACCAACTATCCGCTGTGGCGTTTTTTCGGCACGGGTGTCGCGGTGTCGATCCCGAAGGGCAAGTGGGGCGTAATCACCCCCGAAGACCTCGAGAAGGCCACGCCCAAGATTCAAAAGGGCGACATCGTGATGATCAACACCGGCAGCCACCATGAGTACAGCGACAGCCCGGATTACTTCTGTTACGGCCCCGGCCTGTACAAGGAAGGCGCGCAATGGCTGGTCGACAAGGGCGTGAAGCTGGTGGGTCTGGACGTGCAGGCGCTGGACCACCCGCTTGGCACCAAGCTTATCTCGCACGGCACCGGCCCCTCGCATCCCTGGCTTGAGAAGGAATACAAGGCGGAAACCGGGCGCAACGTGATGGAGGATTTTCCGCATTGGGAACCCGCGCACCGCACCCTGATGCTCAACGGCATTCCCGGCATTGAGAACATTGGCGGTGACCTGGACAAAATCACCGGCAAGCGCTGCACCTTCATGGCTTTTCCTTGGCGCTGGACCGAGGGCTGTGGCAGCGGCGTGCGTGTCGTCGCGATCGTCGACCCCAAGCAGGAATACCGTATAGAAACCGGCAAGTAAGCGTCCGGGTAATCGCTGAGCGTCCGGGCGCCGGGCGCCAAATTTAGGAGAGTGAAGTGAGTGACATGTTTCGATTGGACGGAAAAGTGGCCGTGGTCATTGGCGGCGCGGGCGGGATAGGCGAGATCATGGCCAAGGGCCTGGCGGCCCAGGGCGCCAAAGTGGTGGTGGCGAGCCGGAATCTGAAGAAAATCACGGACATCGCCCGTGCCATTCAAACGGAAACCAAATCCGAGACGCTCGGCCTTTCGGTCGATGTGACGGACAAGGCAAGCGTCGACCGTCTGGCCGACGACGTGGTGAAGAAATTCGGCACGGTGGATATCCTGGTCAACTCGCAGGGCATCAACACCAAGCGGCCCGCGGTCGGATTTCCGGTGGAGGACTGGGATGCGCTTTTCAATGTGAACGTGAAAGGCACCATGCTCGCGTGCAGCGCATTCG
>MEQV01000151.1:0-4047 GCA_001770355.1 Betaproteobacteria bacterium RIFCSPLOWO2_02_FULL_62_17 | reverse complement strand
CCAATATCAACGTGAATGCGATTGCGCCCCTGTTGATCAGGACCCCGCTTGCCGCGCCCACGCTCAATGATCCTGAAAAACTCAGGACCTACGTTGCCAACGTTCCCTTCAAGCGCATCGGCGAGCCGCAGGATCTAGCGGGATTGTGTATTTTCCTCGCGTCCCCGGCTTCGGACTTCATCACCGGGCAGATCATTTATCTGGATGGCGGCCTGACCGCGGTCGGCTGAGGATGAAACTCGCAAGCCGGAACGATACGAACAGGCGCAACGCGGGCGGGCTGTCGTGAGCAACAGTCGAATTGCAGTCATCGGCGCCGGCCTGATGGGCCACGGAATCGCCTATATCTTCGCCTCGGCGGGTTACAAGGTTGCGCTGCACGACGCGCATGCGCCGACGCTGGAATCGGCGCCCAGGCGCATTGAGTCGCTGTTCGAGTTGCTTGGCACCGACAAGGCGGGCCTTGCCAACCTGGAATACCATGCCGATATTGCCACTGCAGTGGCGAACGCGGATTTCGTATTCGAAGCCGTTGCCGAAAAGCCGGAAGTCAAGCAGGCAGTGTTCGCGAAACTCGATGAATGCGCACCGGTGAACGCGATTCTTGCGACCAATACTTCCGCCATACCCATCAGGGAAGTCGGCAAAGTGGTCAAAAAGCAGCAACGCGTCATCGGCACGCACTATTGGAATCCGCCGCACCTGATCCCCCTGGTCGAGGTGGTGCAGGCCGAATTCACCTCCCAGGATACTGTCGATCGCACCATGGCATTGCTCACCGGGGTCGGCATGAGCCCGGTGCATGTGAAGAAAGACATCCCCGGCTTCATCGGCAATCGCTTGCAGCACGCCCTCAAACGTGAGTGCATTGCGCTGGTGGCCAATGGCGTATGCGATGCGGAGACCGTGGACAAGGTGGTGAAAGAAGGCTTTGGCGCGCGCCTCGCGGTTATTGGGCCGCTGGAACAATCCGACATGGTTGGTCTCGGCCTGACGCTGGATATTCACAAGGTATTAATAGCCGATCTGGACCGCACCCCCGGTCCCGATCCATTCCTCGTCGAGAAAGTCGCCAAGGGCGAAACCGGTATGGCCGTCGGCCAGGGGTTTCGCAAATGGACGCCGGAGCAGGCTGCTGAAGTACGTACGCGTCTGAATAAGTTTCTGGTTGACGCCGCCCGAAACAAGGCGAAACGCTCCTGAGTTATGGCAAACTGGCTTCACGGCCAGCGGCAGATCCAGCCCAAGCGCTCAGTCAAGCGCGGGCTGCAAAAAGTTACGGAGGAAAGATGCGATTGAACCATCTGCTGTACAGGGGGGCGATTTTTGCGATGGTTGCCGGATTTGCAACTGTTTCATGGGCGCAGAATCCCGCCGCCAATTATCCGAACAAGCCGATACGCTTCATCATTCCCTATGCTGCGGGTGGCTTGGGCGACACCGTCGGCCGCCTCGCCGCGCAGCATATGAGCACCAGCCTGGGGCAGCCGGTGCTTGCCGATAACCGGCCCGGCGCCAGCCAGGCGATTGCGCTGGACCTCACGGCCAAGGCGACACCGGATGGCTACACGCTGGTGCTGGGAACGCAGTCCGGTCTGATTTTCAACACCGCGGCAAAAAAATCCCTGCCCTACGATCCGTTCCGTGACATCGCTTCGATATCCATGTTGTTTACGGTGCCCTACTACCTTCTGGTCCATCCGTCGCTGCCGGCGAAAAATCTGCAGGAACTGATCGCGCTGGCAAAAGCAAATCCGGGAAAATACTCCTTTGGTTCTATCGGTGTGGGCAGCGGCAACCACCTTGCCATGGAAATTCTCAAGGTGCGCACCGGCATCGATATGGTGCATGTACCGTTCAAGGGCGCTCCGCAAGGCATGTTGGCGCTGGTGGCGGGTGATCTCCAGCTTACCTTCGAAGGGCCGGTCACCTCCTTGCCCAATATCCGCAGCGGCAAGGTCCGGGCGCTGGCTTCATCGGGATCGCAGCGGACCCATGCGCTCCCCGATCTGCCGACCATGGCCGAATCGGGCATGCCGGGATTCGACGTCGTGACCTGGTTCGGACTGTCCACCACCGGCGGTACGCCGCGGCCGATCATCGACCGGCTGAACCGCGAGGTCGGAGAGTTCCTCAAGCTGCCTGCGACCCGCGACCGGTTCAATTCCTTGAACCTGGATATCGTCTATAGCACGCCCGAGGCGATGACTGCGCGCCTTAAAGCGGATCTGCCGCTGATTACCAAGGTGATGCGGGCCGCCGGCATTCAGCCGGAGTAGGCCGCCTGAAAAGAAAAAGGGGCCGGACGGCCCCTTTTTTATTGCGAGTTTCGCTCAGTCCTTCAGCGTGTGATTGGTTTTTCTGAGCATGGTGATGTACTCCCCGAATGAAGTCGCCTCGAACTTGGGCGGCTCGGTCGCGCTCTTGCAGGTGGGGAAGCAATCCATGGACACATCGCCGCGCGAGTTGGTGAAGAACACCACCGAATTGCGGTGCACGCCGCTGTAGTTCACCACGCGATGCGGCGCGGCGCGGTAGCGGCCGTTGGTCCAGCGGTGCGCGAAATCGCCGCAGTTGAACAGCAGGTGCCCTTCTAGCGCCGGTGCCTGTATCCAATCGCCCTTGATGGTCAGAATTTCCAGCCCCGGCACGCGCGCCTGGGCGAGGATCGCGCCATAGCCGTAATCGGTATGCGGGCCGATGCCCCACTGGCCGTCAAGTAGAGGGTCGCGCGGCGGATAGTCGAGCAGGCGCAGCGTATAGGCATCCTTGGAAAACGCGTCATGTTCGACCAGCCAATCGCGCCCCAGGCCGAGGGCCACCGAGTGCAAAGTCAATATCCGGCGGGCCGTGTTTGACATGGCGCCGAAGTATTCGATACAGGTCTCGCGAAAGCCCGGCAGCTCGCGCGGCCAGCGGTTGTTCGACACCCAGGGCTTGCCCGCCAGGCGGTCGGGATGGTCTTCGGGGTACTCCTTGCGCACGAAATAGGAGATGCTGCGATCGGGGTGCTTGCTCTCGCCGTAGAGCTTGCTGTAGGAGAGTTGCGTCTGGCCGCCTTGCGGCAGGTAGCCGACGTTTTCCTTGGGCGTGACCTTGACTTCGAGTTTGCGCTCCAGCGGCAGCTCGTGAAAGCGCATTGTCTCCGCGAACATGCGGTCGATCAGCTCCTGCGAGACGCCGTGATTCCTGATAAAGAAAAACCCGAGGCTGCGGCTCGCGGCGTCGGCCTCCGCAGCGGTGCGCTCCAGCGCCCCAGGCTCGCCCGCGAGGTAGGGGCCGAAATCAATGATCGGGACGGTTTCGCTGGAGTACTTGGGTTTCTGCGGTTCCGACTGGTCCATGGCTCCCCCTTGCCTTGCTGGATGGGCGTTGTGGCGAATACTTTAGCACGCCGGCGCGGCAAAGGGGCGTGCCCGGGGCAAGCAGTCCTATTCTATTAGTTAGATCAGAATTCGTATGTAAATGTTGTGTTCAGCCGCTATGGACAAGGAGTATCTATAAATAATTAGCGGAAATCTAATTTCCGTCAACCCACAGGCAGCGCTTTGCTTATCGCTATTTTGTACAGCACCCGCTGCTCCCCCGGCTGGCGGAAGGGATAGACATCCTGCCCCAGGTACTTCTTGGCCATCGCGTTGATGTGCTCGTCGGCGCCGCTCTGGGTGATTTCCTTCACCTTGCCGCGCACTTCGACATAGCGATAGGGGTTGTCCGCGTCGATGATGGCGACGCAAACGCGCGGGTCGCGCCGCACGTTCTTGTCTTTCTGGCGCCCCAGGGCCGAGTTGACCCAGAGATCGCCGTTCTTGTAGTCGACCCAGACAGGCGTGGTCTGCGGGCTGCCGTCGGGCATGAGCGTGGTGAGTGCGCCGAAGGATTTTTTCTGGAACAGGTCGAGGTATTTTTCGGGGAAGGAAGCGGGCATCGAGGTCTCCTGTTGGTTGGACAGCGCATTCTAGATCCCTGGAGGGCATTTTTTAAAGCCCCGTAATCTCAAGCCAGCGTCATGCTCACCGGGCAGTGATCGCTGCCCATCACGTCGGC
>MEQV01000150.1:4513-15033 GCA_001770355.1 Betaproteobacteria bacterium RIFCSPLOWO2_02_FULL_62_17 | reverse complement strand
GGTGCATTCGGCCAAAGATGTGCCGATGCTGCTGCCGCCGGGGTTCCGTATAGCCGCGACACTCCCGCGCGAGGATCCGCGCGACTGCCTGGTGTCCCCTCGCTTCGCAAGCCTGGAGGCACTGCCATCGGGCGCGCGCGTGGGCAGTTCCAGCCTGCGCCGCGAGGCGCAATTGCGCGAGCGCTTGCCGCATCTGCAGGTGGTGCCGGTGCGCGGCAACCTCGATACACGGCTTGCCAAGCTTGACCGCGGCGAGTACGACGCGCTGGTGCTTGCCGCCGCTGGACTGAAACGGCTTGGTCTGGAGGACCGTATCCGCGGATTCATAGAACCCGAACAAAGCCTGCCCGCGCCGGGGCAGGGTGCGCTGGCAATTGAATGCCGCGACGACCGCGACGAACTCATCGCTTTGCTCGCGCCGCTCAACGACGCCGGGACTGACGCTTGCGTGCGCGCCGAGCGCGCCGCCAGCAGGGCGCTTTCAGGCAGTTGCCAGTTGCCGCTGGGTGTCTACGGGTCGATCGAGGCGGGGCAGTTGCACCTGCGCGGCCTGGTGGCCACGCAGGATGGGCACAGGGTCTTGCGCGCGCAGTTGCGTGGTGAACCTCGCGCTGCCGAATCTCTGGGCGAGGAACTGGCGGCGCAATTGCGCGCGCTGGGCGCAGACCAAATTCTGGGCGGGTAAGCGGGCATGGGCGGGCGGCTGCGCGGCTGCGGCATCCTGATCGTCCGCCCCGCAGGCCTTGGCGACGCCTTGGCGGAAAAAGTGCGCGCGGAGGGTGGCGACGCCATCCTGTTTCCCGCGATTGCCATTCTTCCGGCGGCGCGGCCGGCGCGTCTGGCGATGGTCATCGCCCGATTGCATACCTTTGATTGGGCGATTTTCATCAGTCCCACCGCGGCCCGTGAAGGCATGCGCTGCGTGCGCGAGCGCCGCTTCTGGCCGCAGGGGGTGCGCATGGCCGCGGTCGGGCGCGGCACCGCCGAGGCGCTTGCCGCGCTCGGCTTCAATGATGTCCAGACCCCCAAAGCGCCGGGGGACAGCGAAGCATTGGCCGCCTTGCCGGAGATGCAGGAAATCGCCGGGCAAAATATCGTGATATTTCGCGGTGACGGCGGCCGCGAGCATCTGGCGCGTGTGCTGGCCGGGCGCGGAGCGCGCGTGGAGTACGCCGAATGCTACCGGCGCGCGCGTCCGGCGGCCGACATGTCGGATCTGCTGTTGCGCTGGCGCGCGGGCGCGGTGCAGGCCATCTGCGCGGCGAGCAGCGAAGCCCTGGCCAATCTTTGCGACATGGCGGGCGCGGCGGACGCGGATCTGTTGTTTGCTACGCCGGTTTTCGTGCCCCATCCGCGCATCGCCGAAGCGGCGCGGCAGATGGGATTCGCCCATGCCATCGTCGCCATCGGCGGCGATGGCGCGATCGCGGAAGGTCTGGCGGCCTTTTTTGCTAAAGTGTGAGCGGGAAACATCAACGCTCAACAATGAACGCCGATCCATGAACGCCGATCTATGAACGACAGCGCGAATCCAGCCGGCGCAGCCGAACCCAAAGCGGGCACCCGCGTGCCGCGATGGATGGGCGGCGTCGCGGTGCTGCTACTGGTGGGCCTCCTGTGGCTTTGGTTTGACAATCGCGCGGAGATTGCCGACCTGCGCCGGGAACTCGCGGGACGGCTGCGCGAGACTGACACCGACAGCCGCGATGCCCGTGCCGCGGCGCGCCAGGCGCAGGAATCGGTGCGCGACGCTCAAGTTCGTATAGCGCAAATGGAATCGCGGCTCGCCGAATCGCAAAGCCAGCAGCTCGCGCTGGAATCGCTGTACCAGGACCTGTCGCGCGGCCGCGACGAATGGGTACTCGCTGAAGTCGAGCAGATACTGGCGATTGCTTCGCAGCAGTTGCAGCTCGCGGGCAATGTTCAGGCTGCGCTGGTGGCGCTGCAGACCGCGGATGCGCGTCTGGCACGCTCCGAGCGGCCGCCGCTGATCGCGGTGCGCAAGGCCATGGCGCGCGATATCGAGCGTCTCAAGGCCGCGCCGAACGTGGACGTCGTGGGCCTGGCGCTCAAGATCGACCAGGTGATTGCCGCTGTCGATGCCATGCCCCTTGCCACCGACGAGCGGGCACCGGCTCCTCAGACCAGCGAGCCGCGTGACGAAGGATTCTGGACGCGCCTGGGAAGCGGTATTCTGGATGAGTTGAAGCAACTGGTGCGCGTGCGCAACATCGAGCAGCCCGAAGCGCCGCTGCTCGCGCCGACGCAAGCCTATTTTCTGCGGCAGAATCTGCGTCTGCGCCTGCTCAACGCGCGCCTAGCGCTGCTGGACCGCAATGAAGCGCTGTTACGGGCGGATCTGGAGGCCTCCAACGTCTGGTTGGCGCGATATTTCGATACGCGCTCCAAGCAGGTCATTGCCACCGGCGCGACCTTGAAGCAGATTGCCGCCAGCGCCATCAGTATCGAGCTCCCCAGCGTCGCTGAGAGCCTCGCCGCGGTGCGAAGCTTCAAATCCGCGCGCGACAAATCCTTACGATGAATCCTGCCATGCAAGCGGCGGTCAAGCGGACCCCGGCATGAGGGGGCTGCTTTGGGTGGTGGGGGTGTTTGCAGCGGCGGTGGCGCTTTCCCTGGCCCTGCAAGGCGACGCCTACGTTCTTGTCACGCTGCCTCCGTGGCGGCTTGAAGTCTCGCTGGTGTTCGCGCTGCTGGTGCTGCTGGCGGCCTTTGTCGCAGGATATTTCGTGGTGCGCTTTGCCGCGCACGCGATATCCCTACCATCGCATGTTCGCGCGTTCCGGCAGTGCCAGCGCGAGACGCGCGCGCGCAAGTCGCTGATCGATGCCATGCAGGCGCAGCTGGAGGGGCGCTACGCGCGCGTGGACAAGCTTGCCGGCGATGCCTGGGAGCACGGCGCGAGTCGCGCGCTTGCCTGCCTGATCGCGGCGCGCGCTGCGAATCGGCGGCGCGACTACAAGCGCCGCGACGAGTGGCTCGAGCGCGCCCGCGTCGCCGAACCCGAATGGCGCAACGCCCGGCTGGCACTGGAGGCCGAACTGCTTGCCGATGAGCGCCGCTTTGACGATGCCAAGCGCGCACTGGGCGAATTGCACGCCGGCGGGCTGAGGCACCTGTCCAGCCAGCAATTATTGCTTCGCTGCGAACAGGCGCTGGGCAACTGGGAAGAAGTGATCCGCCTCGCGCAGCAGCTTGCCAAGCGCGGCGCGCTCGCCCCCGAAGCGCTGGAGAGCATTGTCAGCGGCGCCTGTATTGCACACATCGGTCGCCTGTCGAGTGACTTGACGCGCCTTGCGCAATTCTGGAAAAACCTCCCGGCCGCGCAGCGCCTGCAGCCGCGCATCGCGGCGGCCGCCGCGCGCGCCTTCATGCAACTGGGCGATGGCGGCTCAGCCCACCGTTTGATCGAGGATGCGCTGGATTCAGTCTGGGAGGAGGAACTGGTGCGGCTCTACGGCGAGTGCCGCGGCGCGGACACGCTGTTGCGCATCGAGCGCGGCGAACGCTGGCTTTCATCCCACCCGCAAGACGCGCTGCTGCTCCTGGTGCTGGGCGGGCTCTGCGTCGAATGCAAATTGTGGGGCAAGGCGCAAAGTTACCTGGAGGCGAGCCTTGCGATCCGCCGGACGCGCGCGGCGCATATCGCGCTCGCAGGGCTGTTTGACGCCATCGGGCGAGTCAATGAGGCCGACCGGGAGTATCGCGCCAGCGCGGAGATTGAATTGGGGTCAGAGTCACATTAATTTCCCCGCGGTTAATTCATGTTGTAATTAATGTGACTCCCAATTAACTCAGCAATTGGCGCAGTTTGTGCACCGCGCTGTCCGGGCTGGTGAGCACCGGGCGGTCGAGTGTCAGACGCGCGCGCTTCGCGGCGCGCGCCATGGAAAACTGCGCGAGCAGCACTGCGTCGCAGTCGACAAGATCGGCCAGCGACGCCGCAATCATCCGGTCGTGATCCTCCCCCTTGCCCGCCGCAAGCGCTTCCATCGCGCCTGCCACATGGCGCGGCAGGATCTCGATGTGCTTGCCGCGCGCGGCGGCAAGCGCCTGAAGCTCCTCGACCATGGATGGAATGGTGGGCTGAAACGTCGCCACGATGCCGATACGCGTGCCCGCGGCGAGCGCTTCCTCGAGCATGGCCTCGTTGGGTTTGAGTACCGGTACGCGAACCAGTTTTGACGCTGCCTCGATGGCCTCGCCAAACGCCGAACAGGTGAAAAGGATGGCATCCGCGCCGCTTGCTTCGGCGTAGCGTGCCAGGGTCTCGAACCGGTGGATCATCGCCGCATCCAGTCCCGCGCTCGCCGCGAGATCGGCCGAGAGCGAATCCTCCAGCAGATTGGTGGTGCGCGCCTCGGGCCAAAGACGCGCGAACGCTTCGCGGATCGGATCGATCGCAAGAGCGGTGGCGTGAATCAGCGTGATGCGGGGCATGGTGAGGTCATAAGCTTGATGGTGAGGTCATAAGCGTCATGGGGCGTCAGGCCTCATTGACCCAGTCGCGCGGGCGCAGAAAATCTCCGTACAGGCTTTCCTCCTCGCTGCCGGCCGGGGGTTTCCAGTCATAGCGCCACTTTACCGTGGGCGGCATCGACATCAGGATCGATTCGGTGCGGCCGCCGGATTGCAGCCCGAACAAGGTGCCGCGATCCCATACCAGGTTGAATTCCACGTAGCGTCCGCGGCGGTAGGCCTGAAAATCCCGCTCCCGCGCGCCGAATGCAAGTCCGCGGCGCCGCTCCAGGATGGGCACATACGCGGGCAGAAAATGATCGCCGACGCTGCGTGTCAGCGCAAAACTCGCGGCGAACCCGGGTTCATGCAAGTCATCGTAAAAGATGCCGCCGATGCCGCGCGGCTCGCCGCGGTGTTTGAGAAAAAAATACTCGTCGCACCAGCGTTTGTAGCGCGCATGATATTCCGGTCCGAACGGCGCAAGCGCCGCGCGGCAGGTCTGGTGGAAATGGCGGCAGTCTTTCTCGAACCCGTAATAAGGAGTCAGATCCATGCCGCCGCCGAACCAGAATATTGGCTCCTTGCCCTCTTGCATGGCCACCAGGAAGCGCACGTTCATGTGCGCCGTCGGGCAGTACGGGTTGCGCGGATGCAGCACCAGCGACACCCCCATCGCCTCGAAGCCGCGCCCGGCGAGTTCGGGCCGTGCCGCCGAGGCGGGCAGGCGGGCTCCGCTGACATGCGAGAACGCCACGCCGCCACGCTCGAACAGCGCGCCTTCCTCGATGATGCGGGTGTCGCCGCCGCCTCCCAGGCCGGCTGGATCGTCCTTGTCGCGTTGCCAGGCGTCGCTGCTGAAACGCATGCCGTCCAGGCGCTCGAGTTCGGCGACGATGCGCTGCTGAAGCGAGACCAGGTAGGTCTTTACTTCTGCGGATTCGAATTTCATGTCGGCAGGCTATCGGCGCAACGCAACGCTCAGTCGTGGCGGATGGCGACGGCGCGATGGCCGATATCGCGCCGGAACTGCATGCCTTCGAAGCGTATGCCCTCGATCACCTGATAGGCACGCCGCTGCGCGATCTTGATTGATTCGCCCAAGGCGGTCACGCACAGCACCCGGCCGCCGTCGGTGAGGACCTTGCCCTCGCGCAGGACAGTGCCTGCCTGGAAGACATGAAAATCTTCTCCTCCCTCGGGCAGATTCAGGATGGGTTCGCCCTTGCGGGGCGCCTCCGGATAGCCGTGGGCGGCGAGCACCACGCCCAGGGCCGCGCGCCGGTCCCACTTCACCTCGGACGCGTCGAGCCTGCCATCCACGGCGGTTTCGATCAGTTCGAACAGGTCGCTCTTCAAACGCAGCATGATGGGTTGCGTCTCCGGGTCCCCCAGCCGGCAGTTGAATTCGAGCACGCGGGGCGTGCCATCCCTGCCGATCATCAGTCCGGCGTAGAGAAATCCCGAATAAGGGGTGCCCCGGGCCGCCATGCCGTGCATGACAGGTTGTATCACTTCACGTACCACGCGCGCATGAATTTCCGGCGTGATCACCGGCGCGGGCGAATAAGCGCCCATGCCGCCGGTGTTCGGTCCCCGGTCGCCATCCAGGAGGCGTTTGTGGTCCTGGCTGGTGGCCAGCGAAAGCATATTGCGCCCATCGCACATGACGATGAAGCTGGCTTCCTCGCCGTCGAGAAAATCCTCGATCACGACGCGCTGGCCGGCATCGCCCATGGCGTGGTCGACCAGCATCCAGTCGATTGCCTTGTGCGCCTCCGCGGGCGTCAAGGCGACCACCACGCCCTTGCCCGCCGCGAGCCCGTCGGCCTTGATGACGATAGGGACTCCTGCGCGCTCCACATGAGCGTGGGCGGCGCGTGCGTCGGAGTAGGCCGCGTATCCCGCCGTGGGAATGCTGTGCTCCTTCATGAAGTCCTTGGCGAACTCCTTGGAACTCTCCAGTCGCGCGCAGGCTTGCGAAGGCCCGAAAATTCTCAGGCCGCGGTCGCGAAACATGTCCACCACGCCCGCGGCGAGCGGTGCCTCCGGGCCGACCACGGTCAGGTGTATGGGTTCGCGTGCCGCGAAATCCGCGAGCGCGGCGATATCGGTGATGGGCAGGTTCTTGACCCCTGGTTCGGCAGCGGTGCCGGCATTGCCGGGGGCCACATAAACGGTCTGCACGCGCGGGCCCTGCGCCAGCCGCCAGGCGATGGCGTGTTCGCGTCCGCCGTTGCCGATGACCAGAAGTTTCATGGTGATTGCGGTGGTTTTCAGGTCAGTGGCGAAAGTGGCGCACGCCGGTGAACACCATGGCGATGCCCAATTCGTTGGCTGCTGCTATCACTTCATTGTCGCGCATGCTGCCGCCGGGTTGAATGATGGCTTTCGCCCCGGCTTGGGCCACCACGTCGACGCCGTCGCGAAATGGGAAGAAGGCATCCGATGCCACCACCGACCCTTCGAGCGACAATCCGGCGTTGTGCGCCTTGACGGAAGCGATACGCGCGCTGTCGACGCGGCTCATCTGGCCCGCGCCCACCCCAAGGGTGCGCCCCGCGCCGCAGAATACGATGGCATTGGATTTCACGAACTTCGCCACGCGCCAGGCGAACAGCAGGTCCGCGAGTTGTGCCGGGGTCGGTGCCAGCGCCGTGGCCACGCGCAGTTCGGCGGCCGCAAGGTTGCGGCTGTCGGGAGACTGCACCAGCAATCCGCCGCCGACGCGTTTGAGGTCGTACGCCGAGGTTTCGCTTCCGGCCGGGATCTCGAGCAAGCGAACGTTGGCTTTGGCCGCCATGATTTTGCGGGCGGCATCGGGAATTTCCGGTGCCAGGGCGACTTCGACGAACAGCTTCGAGAGCGCTTCGGCGGTGGCTGCGTCCAGGGGGCGGTTGAAGGCGACGATGCCGCCAAAGGCTGAAGTCGGATCGCAGGCAAGCGCCGCCTGATAGGCCGCAAGCGGCGTTGCGCCGATGGCCACACCGCAGGGATTGGCGTGCTTGACGATGACGCAGGCGGGTGTATCGAAGGTTTTCACGCACTCCCATGCGGCATCGGCGTCGCCGATGTTGTTATAGGAGAGTTCCTTGCCCTGAATTTGGGCGTAGCCGGCGATGGCGCCGGCAAAGGGACTGGCGTCGCGGTAGAACGCGGCGCTCTGATGGGGGTTTTCCCCGTAGCGCATGTCCTGCAGTTTCTCGAACTGGAGCGTGAGCCGGTCGGGCCACTGTTTGCGTTTTCCGCCTTCGCCCAGGCCGGTCAGGTAATTGCTGATCGCCGCGTCATAGGCGGCGGTGTGCGTGTAGACCTTCTTGGCCAGTTCAAAACGGCGGGCTTCGCCCAGGGCCCCTTGATTTGCGCGCATCTCGGCGATGATCGCGGCGTAGTCGCCGGGATCGACGACCGCGGCCACTCCGTGGTGATTTTTTGCCGCCGCGCGCAGCATGCCCGGTCCGCCGATGTCGATGTTCTCGATAGCCTCCTCCAGCGTGCAATCGGGCCGTGCCACCGTTTTTTCAAAGGGATAAAGATTTACCACGACCAGGTCGATCGGTTCGATGCCCGCGGCCCGGATTGCCTGCATGTGCGCCGGCATATCGCGCCTGGCGAGCAGGCCGCCATGGATGCGCGGATGGAGAGTTTTGACCCGGCCATCGAGCATCTCGGGAAAGCCGGTGTAATCGGAAACTTCCGTCACCGGTATTGCGCATTGCGTCAGCGACCTGGCGGTTCCTCCTGTGGAGAGAATGCTGACGCCCATTTCAGTCAGTGCCCTGGCTAATTCATCCAGGCCGCTTTTGTCCGATACGCTGATTAGCGCCCGGCGGATGGTGATGTTCATATGTTCCTGGCGACGGTCATCGCATTGGCTCGCTGCGCGGCGGGTGTACCGCGGGTTTGACTCAGCTCTTGATCTTCAAAGCGTGGATTTTCTTGCGCAGGGTATTGCGGTTGATGCCGAGCATTTCCGCCGCGATGGTCTGGTTGCCCTCGGCGTGATCGAGGACCGCCTCCAGCATCGGGCGTTCGACGTTTTTCAGAACCATGTCGTAAATGGATCGCGGACGAGTTCCGTCCAGGTCCTTGAAATAGCGCTCCAGCGAACGGCGAACGCTGTCGGCGATCTCGTTGCCTTGCCTCAAACCCGTCGTCATGCCAACGCCTCCTCAAATTCCAGGTATTGAAGATGCGTGCTCTGCTGCGTCATCTGCCGGAAAAACCCGTCAACGGCGGCGAGCTGCTCTTCGCAATTCTCAATCTGGTTCATACGGTGCCGGAAACTCGCCGATCCCGCCAGACCCTTGGTGTACCAGGAGATGTGCTTGCGCGCGACCTTGACGCCGCGTTCCCTGCCGTAGAACCCGTACAGGTCCTGCAGGTGCGCAATCAGCACTTCATGAATTTCCGTGACCAGCGGCGCCGGCAGCTGGTGCCCGGTCGCCAGGTAATGCTCGATTTCGCGGAATATCCAGGGACGCCCTTGTGCGGCGCGTCCGATCATGATGCCGTCCGCCCCGGTGTATTCAAGGATTTGTTTGGCTTGTTCCGGAGTGGCGATATCGCCATTGGCCAGCAGCGGCAGGCGCGTGGCGCGTTTGACCTCGCGAATGGTGTCGTACTCGGCATTTCCGGAAAAACCGCAGGCGCGCGTGCGGCCATGCAGCGACAGCATGCGAATGCCGCTTTCCTCGGCGATGCGTGCCACGGTGAGGGCGTTTTTGTTCAGCGTATCCCAGCCGGTGCGGAACTTGAGCGTCACCGGCACGCGGACTGCATTGACCACCGCCTCGAGTATCCTGCCCACCAGGGATTCGTCGCGCAGCAATGCGGATCCCGCCATGGCGTTGCAGACTTTCTTCGCCGGGCAGCCCATGTTGATGTCGATGATTTGCGCGCCCGCGTCGACGTTGTAGCGCGCCGCGTCGGCCATCATCCGCGGATCCGCGCCGGCTATCTGCACCGCGATCGGATCAACCTCGCCGTCGTGATTGGCGCGGCGGCGCGTCTTTTCGCTTCCCCAGAGAAGCGAGTTCGAGGCAACCATTTCGGAAACGGCGAGACCCGCGCCGAACTTCTTGCATAGTTGGCGAAACGGCCGGTCGGTGACACCTGCCATGGGCGCGACAAAGAGATTGTTGCGCAGCACATGCGCGCCGATTTGCATGTTGGTTAATTCAGGGTTGGATGATCGAGAGGGGGAGCAATTCTATACCGAATCGCTTTTCACATGACACCATGCCGCGGCAAAATGTCGCAAGCCGCGAAGGGGGTTATTGACTGCGGTGACCGGGAATGCTAGCCGCGCATGCATGGAATCTGCCCGTCAGGAAAACAGTTTTTTCCAGATCGAACCGCGATCCTGCGCGCCAGGATTTTCCGGCTTCTCGCCAACGATGCGCATATCGCGCGGTTCGCGCAGCTTGAACTGCGCCGCTTCCTGCCGGATATTGACCAGGCCCGCCTCGGTCAGAACCGAAGCCAGGCTTTTGGGCGTGTAACCCCAGCGGTGCACCATGAGCGGGTCGCGCCACGATGGATCGCCGTAGAACACCCACATCGAGCGCTGTCCTTCGGACCCCGGGCCCGCGTGCCGGTCGGGATCGGCGAGAAATGTTTCGCATGCCGATTGCAGGTTGGGGCATTCGATCACCATGCGTCCGCCCGGTTTGAGCACGCGCACCCACTCGCGCAGGATGTCCACGACTTCCCAGCGCCAGAAGTGCTCGACGACGTGCACCGAAAGTATTTCCTCCGCGACGCCGTCGTCAAATGGCGTCAGGGCACGCAAATCACATAAGACATCCGGTTTTTTCCCGGCGCGGCTCGGCGCGACGTCGACGTTGGTGTATTCGGGCAGTATCTTGTCGCCACAACCCAGATTCAACTTCAAGGGGGAGTCCTCGTGGAATCGATCGGTGGTGCGGGCTCAGCGCCCGGCGCGCAGACCGTACATCATGGCGCGCGCAAGCAGGCGTCTCGCGGGGGGCAGCGTGTCGATGGCCAGCAGCGCCGCACCGCGCAGCGCGCCAAGCAGAGTG
>MEQV01000150.1:2438-4479 GCA_001770355.1 Betaproteobacteria bacterium RIFCSPLOWO2_02_FULL_62_17 | reverse complement strand
TCAAGCCGATTTCCGCGCGCCGGTCGGCACGGCGCTGGCGCATGAAATGGGAGGCGAATTCAGGCTGGTCGAGCGTACCGGCCTGGTTGCGCATCGATGCGGCGAGTTCCCAGGCATCGCGCAATCCCAGATTCAGACCTTGCCCCGCGACCGGGTGCAGCGTTTGCGCGGCGTTGCCAATGGCAATCACCCGGGGGGTGGCGTTGCTATCCAGATAACGCAGCGCGAGCGGAAAACTGTGGCGCGTGCCGCAAGCGACGAATTTTCCCAGGCGTTGTCCGAATGCGGCGCCCAGACGGTCAAGGAAAGCCGGTTCGCCCATTTCGAGCAATTCGGGCGCCGCTTCCCGTCGTGTGCACCAGACCAGGGCATAGCCCTCATTGTTCGGCAGCAGGGCCAGCGGTCCTTCCGCGGTAAAGCGCTCATAGGCGGTATTACGGTGGGGTGTCTCCGCCCGAACCTGAGCGACCAGCGCGCTTTGAGCGTAGTCGCGAACGCGCGTTGCCCCGGCCTTGCTTGCGCCTGTTGAAGCGTCGCGAATTGCCGAGGCAGCGCTGCCATCGGCGAGCACCAGCAGGCGCGCCTGTACGCTGCGCTCGCTGGCATCCGGCAACTCCACGCGGACCGCTAAGCCGCCAGGCGCTCCCGACGATCCGCCAGGCGCCTGCGACCACGCGGCGATTCGCCCCTTGAGTGGCGTGCCTTGCGCTTCGCCGATCATAGCGGCGCGAATCGCGCTGTAGTCAGCGACATAGCCCAGCGCCGGCAGCGCGTAATCGTCGGCGCGAATCAGGGTGTGGCCGAAACCGGCGCGTTGCGATACGTGTATGGTGGAAATAGCCGTGCTGGGGATCCGCTGAAAGACGCCGCAACGCTCGAGCAACAGTCGCGAACCGTGCGACAGCGCAATCGGCCGCTCCGCGACCGCTCCCGTTCCCGTCCCCGCTTCCGCGCTATCGACGCTCAGAACCGCGAGCGGCGACTCGCGCAGCGCCAGAGCGAGAAGCGCGCCCACCGGCCCGCCGCCCGCGATCACCACATCATAGGCGGCATCCATGGCGGTTATGCGGAACCCACCAGCGCTTCGATGTCTGCGACGGTCTTGGGCGTGGCCTGGGTCAGCACCGAGCAGCCTGTCTCGGTGACCAAAACGTCGTCTTCGATGCGCACGCCAATGTTCCAGAATTCGCGCGGCACGCCTTCATCGGGACGGACATAGCAGCCGGGTTCGACTGTCAGGACCATGCCGGGCCGCAGCGCACGCCATGCGCCTGCGTTCTTGTATTCGCCGACATCATGCACATCCAGCCCCAGCCAATGACCGGTTCGATGCATGTAAAAGCGCTTGTAATCCTCCTTCTCCATCACCTCGGACAGGGTGCCCTTGCACAGGCCCAGGTCTATGAAACCGCGCGCCAGGGTTTCCACCGCCGCGTCATGCGGTTCATTCCAGAGATTGCCGGCGCATACCTTCGAGATGGCGGCCGCTTGCGCCGCGAGCACCAGTTCATAGATCGCGCGCTGCGGCGCGGAAAACTTTCCGCCTACCGGCCAGGTTCTGGTGATATCGGAGGCATAGCCGTCCATTTCGCATCCCGCGTCGACCAGCAATAGCTCGCCCTGGCGCATCGGCGCGTTATTGTCGCGGTAATGCAGCACACAGGCGTTCGCGCCGCCGGCGACTATCGGCCAGTAGGCCGGATACTGCGCGCCGCCGCGGCGAAATTCATAAAGCAATTCGGCTTCGATCTCGTATTCATGCATTCCGGGCCGCGTGGCCCGCATTGCGCGGCGGTGCGCGCTGTCGGAAATCGCCGCGGCGCGGCGCATGGTGGCGATCTCGGCATCATCTTTGCTGAGGCGCATCTCGTCCAGCGCGAGCCGCAGGTCCTGGATTTGCGCCGGGGCGGTGACGCCGGCACGGGATTGCGCGCGCACCTGATTGAGCCAGGACATGATCCGCGCGTCCCATGCGGCGTCGGCCCCCGGCATGTAGTGCAGTGAAGGCTGGTCGGCGAGCAGCTTGGGAATCATTTCGTCC
>MEQV01000150.1:0-2415 GCA_001770355.1 Betaproteobacteria bacterium RIFCSPLOWO2_02_FULL_62_17 | reverse complement strand
GCCTCCGGACCGTAGCGGAAGCCTTCCCACAGCTCGCGCTCGACATTCTTGTCGCGGCAAAAAAGGAGGGACTTCGGCTCTGCTCCCGCAATCAGGACCATGACTGCCTCGGGCTCGGGGAAGCCCGTGAGGTAAAAGAAATAGCTGTCGAAGCGGTAAAGATAATCGCTGTCGCGATTGCGCAATCGCTCCGGCGCGGTGGGCAGAATCGCCACGCCACTTTGCATGCGCTTGCAAAGCGCCGCGCGCCGTCGCGCCTGGTCTGAATATTCTCCCATGGACACAAGTATAGCGTCACCCGTAAGCCGGCCGTGAGTCAATTGGCGATACCAATCCATCATGGCGAAAGCGCGCTGATCATTGGATCCACATCCCGCTTTTCTAGGCGTACCAATGCCGTTCACATGACAGCGTATGTGCTATCATAAACAATGCTTATCGTTGTCGATACCAGTGTGTTTGTGTCAGCATTACTCGGTCCCGGCGGGGCCAGCCGCGAGGTGTTGCGGCGTTGTCTGAGCGGGCGTCATGTCCCCCTGATGGGGGCGGCGCTTTTTCACGAAATGCAAGCGGTGTTGTCGCGCCCCGAACTTATGCGGAATTGCGCTCTCGCAGCGTCCGAACGCACGGAACTTATCGATGCCTATCTGAGGGTGTGCCGATGGACCCGGATTTACTACACTTGGCGGCCGAATTTACCCGACGAATCCGACAACCACTTGATCGAGCTGGCGGTTGCCGGCGGCGCCGAAGCGCTCGTGACCAAGAATTTGCGCGATCTGCGCGGGACGGAACTGAAATTTCCGGAATTGCGCATCGTCGCACCGGAACGTTTTATTAAGGAGATGTAAACATGGGAACTCTAACGATCCGAATGCAGGACGCAGCACATGAGCGACTCAGGGAGCTCGCGCGCACGAGGCGGGTGAGTGTCAACAAGCTCATTGAGGAGTTGTCAATCGCTGCCTTGGCGGAATTCGACGCGGAGACACATTTCCGGGTTCGGGCGGCCCGAGGCGACACCAAGAGGGGTTTGGCGTTGCTTGCGAAGCTCGACCGGGCAGGTAAGGGGCGCGTTCGAAGAAAGACGGTAGCGGCGGATGCTCGAAAATCGGAGAAGCGCGGTTCGATCTAGGAATTCGCGACTAGACTCGCGAAAGCCTGCGATCCAGATCGGCCAGTCGTTCCGGCGTGCCGATGTCAAACCAGTCGCCCACGTACAACTCGCCGCTCGCCTTGCCGGCGTCGGCGGCTTCGCGCAACAAGTGCGCCAGTTTGTGGCGGCTGCCCGGCTTGATTCCGGTGAAAAGGCGGGGGTCGTACAGCCCGATCCCGGAGAACGTATGGCGCGGCGAGCCGTTATTTTGGAGTGCCGATCCGTCGAGCGCGAAATCGCCCTTGAGGTTATGCGGCGGATTGGGGATGAGCACCAGATGCGCCAAGCCAGCGCCGAGATCGCGCGAACAAAGTTTTCCGAAGTCGTAATCGCAATAAATATCGCCCGCGGCCGCGATGAAAGGCGCATCGCCGAGCAGATCAAGAGCGTTCGCGATTCCACCGGCGGTTTCCAGGGCTTCGCACTCGGCGGAATAGCGTATCGACACGCCGAAGCGCGCGCCATCGCCCAAGGCGGCCTCGATCTGCGCGCCCAGATGCGCATGATTGATCACGATCTCGCGAATGCCGCCCTCGCGCAGCCGTTCCAACATCCAGACAATCAGAGGCTTTCCGCCCGCCGTGAGCAAGGGTTTGGGCGTCACATCCGATAGCGGGCGCACGCGCTCGCCGCGCCCCGCGGCAAGAATCATCGCCTTCATTTATGGTCCGAGCCGGCGGCGCGCACTTGCAGTTCGTCGAGCAGGCGCGCGAGCCCGGCAAGTTCCCGGTAACGCCCGCAAGCCTTGACAAGATAGCGCATCACCAGCGGTTGATCGCGAAGGTAGGCATGCTTGCCGTCGCGTATGGCAAGGCGCGCGAATATGCCGACCACCTTGATTTGCCGCTGCACCCCCATCCATTCGAAATCGCGGTAGAAATCGGCGAAATCCGGGGCAACCGGGAGTCCGGAGCGGCGCGCCAGTTCCCAATAGCGGATACACCAGTCGATGACGCGGTCTTCCTCCCATTCGATATAGGCGTCGCGCAGCAGCGACACCAGGTCATAAGTGATCGCCCCATGCACGGCATCCTGGAAATCCAGGATGCCGGGATTGTGCTCGCAGACCATCAGATTGCGCGAATGATAATCGCGGTGAACGAACACGCGTGGCTGCGCGAGATTATTTTTCAGGATTGCCTCGAAGGCCGAATCCATGGCGGCGGTTTGTGCCGCGGAGAGCGAGGTGCGCAACTGGCCCCGCACATACCAGTCCGGGAACAGCCTCAGCTCCCGCTCAAGCAGGGCACGGTCATATT
>MEQV01000149.1:16594-21005 GCA_001770355.1 Betaproteobacteria bacterium RIFCSPLOWO2_02_FULL_62_17 | reverse complement strand
ACGCCCCTGGGGCCGAGGCTCGCCGCCAGATAGCGCACCGACGCTTCCAGACTGGCCTTGGCAAGTCCCATGGTGTTGTAGTGGGGTATGGAGCGCTCCGCGCCCAGATAGGTCAGGGTCACCAGGGAGCCGCGCCGAGCGATGAGCATGGGCGCGAACGCCTTGGCGAGCGCCGGGAAGCTGTAGGCGGAGACGTCGTGCGCGACGCGATAGGCTTCGCGCGACAATCCATCCAGAAAATCCCCGGCGACCGCCTCGCGCGGCGCATAAGCGATGGCGTGCACCAGGCCGTCCATGCGGTTGTTCCAGGCCGCGCCCACATCCGCGGCAAGCTTGGCGATATCGTCATCGCTGACGACGTCGCAGGCAAACACCAGCGATGAACCCAGTTCCGCGGCCAATTCCACGACGCGCTCGCGAAAGCGTTCGTTCTGGTAGGTAAACGCGAGTTCGGCGCCTTCGCGCTGCGCCGCTTTGGCGATACCCCAGGCGATAGAGCGGTTGCTGAGCAGTCCAGTGATGAGAACGCGCTTGCCGGAAAGAAACCCCATGTTTGTATTCCTATGGAAACACTGAACAAGTGTCTATGTTAGAAAACGGGCCCATAGCGTTTCCTCTGATTTGGGGGATATACAAGGGGCGCTTTACGAAAACGCGGGCCCCCTTGTTCAGTGCATCCCTGATTGGACGGCGGATTATACCGGAGAGGTGCGCCACGCCGCCCCTAAGGTGGCGGTATTTGGATACACTTTCACGCCATGCACGGTTCGCGCCTATTGATGCTGTTCGCAGCGCTTGCTCTCGGCGGGTGCGGCGAGATCTGGAACAGTCCCTATGCGGGGTCCGACCGCGGCAAGAGCATCCTGTATACCTCGTTCTCCGAGCGCCCCAAGCATCTCGATCCGGCGCAGTCCTATACCTCCGACGAAGCCGAATTCACCTCGCAGGTATACGAACCGCCGCTGCAATATCACTATCTCAAGCGTCCCTATGAGCTGATTCCTGCCACCGCGCTGGAAGTGCCCAAAGCGAAGCTCTACGATGCGCAGGGCAAGCCGCTCCCTGCCGATGCACCGGCCGCGCGCGTCGCCTGGAGCGAATACGAGATTCGCATACGTCCGGGTATCCTCTATCAGCCGCATCCGGCATTCGCGCAGAATGCCGGCGGGGAGCCGCGCTACCTGGCGCTGGGCGAATCCGAAATCCGCGATAAATACGAAATCTCCGATTTTGCGGAAACCGGCACGCGTGAGCTTCTGGCGGAGGACTATGTCTATGAGATCAAGCGCCTCGCGCATCCGCGTTTCGTGTCGCCCATTTTCGGCCATATGAGCGAATACATCGTCGGCTTGAAGGAACTTGCCGACGCATTGCAGAAGGATGACAAGGCCATCCTTGCCGCGCATGAGGCGCAACATGGCAAGGCCGACCGCGGCTATCCCTGGCTCGATTTGCGCAAGGCCGATCTGTCCGGGGTCAAGGTGATCGATAGCCACACCTACAGCGTTCGCGTGAAGGGCAAGTATCCGCAGTTTGTCTATTGGCTCGCGATGCCGTTTTTCGCGCCCATTCCCTGGGAGGCGGACCGGTTCTATGCGCAGCGCGGCATGAACCAAGGGCGCAACCTCACACTCGACTGGTACCCGGTGGGGACCGGGCCTTACATGCTCACCGAGAACAATCCCAATGCGCGCATGGTGCTCGCGCGCAACCCGAATTTCCGCGGCGAAGCCTATCCTGCCGAGGGCGAGCCGGGTGACGCCGCTGCCGGACTTCTCGCCGATGCCGGAAAACCGGGGCCTTTCGTCGAACGCATTGTGTTCAGCCGCGAGAAGGAGGGGATTCCCTACTGGAACAAATTCCTGCAGGGTTATTACGACAGCTCGGGCATCAGCTCGGACAATTTTGACCAGGCGGTGCGTATCGGACTCGAGGGCGACGCGGCGCTTTCTCCGCAGATGGAGGAGCGCGGCATCAGTCTGAAAACTTCGGTTGCCGCCAGCACCTTTTACCTCGCATTCAATTTTCTCGATCCGGTAGTGGGGTCCCTGTCCGAACGCGCCAGGAAATTGCGCCAGGCGCTGTCGATCGCGGTGGATTGGGAGGAGTTCATTTCCATCTTCGCCAACGGTCGCGGCATTTCCGGCATGGGGCCGCTGCCGCCGGGCATATATGGCTACCGCGACGGTGCCGATGGCGTCAATCCGGTGGTCTACGACTGGGTGGATGGCAGGCCGAAACGAAAATCCATCGATGCCGCAAAGCGCCTGCTCGCGGAGGCCGGCTTTCCCGACGGGCGCGATCAGAAAACCGGGCAACCGCTGGTGTTGTATCTCGATACCGTCGCGCGCGGACCGGGCGACAAGGCGCGCCTGGACTGGTACCGGCGCCAGTTCACCAAGCTCAATATCCAGCTCGAAATCCGCGCCACCGACTGGAACCGCTTCCAGGAGAAGATCCGCGCCGGCAATACGCAACTGTTTTTCCTTGGCTGGAACGCCGACTATCCCGATCCGGAAAACTTCATGTTTCTTCTCAACGGCGCGCAGTCGCGCGCCAAGACGCAGGGGGAGAACGCCGCCAATTACGCCAATCCCGCCTACGATCGCTTGTTCGAGCAGATGAAGAACATGGATAACGGCCGCGAGCGCCAGGCGATCATCGACCAGATGGTAAAGATCGCGCGCGAGGACGCGCCCTGGGTGTGGGGCTACCACCCCAAGGACTACGCCCTGTCGCATGCGTGGATGAAAAACGGCAAGCCCAACAACATGGCGCGCAACGGCCTGAAATTCCTGCGCGTCGATACCGCGCTGCGCGAGCAGCGGCGCGCGCAATGGAACCAGCCCCTGGCCTGGCCCATAGTGCTGATCGTGGCGCTGCTGGTGCTGGGCAGCCTGCCGGCCTGGGCGAGTTTCCGGCGCCGTGAGCGCATGCCGGCCCGCCCGGGCATCGCCGGCACGGCCGCGGCGAAGGCGGGGTAGGCGCCATGTTTGCCTACATCATTCGCCGCACGCTTTATGCCATACCGATACTCATCGGCGTCAATCTCCTTACCTTTGCGCTGTTTTTCGTTGTCAATACGCCCGAGGACATCGCGCGAATGCAGCTTGGCGTCAAGCGCGTCACGCCCGAAGCCATCGAGAAGTGGAAGGCCGAGCGCGGCTATGACAAGCCGCTGCTCATGAACGCCGGGGCCGAAGGCGTTGGCACTGTCACCGAAACCATTTTTTTCGAGAAATCGGCGCGCCTGTTCGTGTTTGACTTCGGCAATGCCGACGATGGCCGCTCCATCGGTCACGAAATCGCCACGCGCATGTGGCCGAGCCTGGCGCTGGCATTGCCGGTGTTTCTGGTGGGACTGCTGGTCAATGTCACCATCGCGCTGCTGATGGCGTTTTTCCGCGCCACCTATCTCGATTTCTGGGGCGTGGTGCTGTGCGTGGCGATGATGTCGATTTCGGGCCTTTTCTACATCATTGGCGGGCAATACCTGATCTCCAAGCTGTGGAACCTGGTGCCGATATCCGGCTTCTCCGCGAGCGTGGATGGCTTCAAGTTTCTGGCGCTGCCGGTGGCCGTCGGCGTGATCGGCGGCGTCGGTTCCGGGGCACGCTGGTACCGTACTTTCTTCCTCGAGGAAATGGGCAAGGACTACGTGCGTACCGCGCGCGCCAAGGGCCTTACCGAGAACATGGTGATGTTCCGCCATGTCCTGAAAAACGCGATGATTCCGATCCTGACAGGGGTGGTGGTGGTGATTCCCACCTTGTTCATGGGCAGCCTGATTTCGGAATCGTTCTTCGGCATACCCGGCCTGGGCAGCTACACCATCGACGCCATCCAGTCGCAGGACTTCGCCATCGTGCGCGCCATGGTTTTCATGGGGTCGGTTTTGTACATCGCCGGCCTGCTGCTGACTGATATTTCGTACACCCTCGTCGATCCCCGCATCCGGCTGGAGTAGCGCGATGCCAGTCATTCTCTGGACCGACGCGCTGATATTCCTGCTGCTTGCGGCAGTCGCCGGCTATTTCTACTACGTCAGCCGCCGTCCGTACATGCTTGCCACCTGGATGCGTGTCACGGAAAGTCCTTCCGGCATGGCGGCGCTGGTGGTGCTTGCCGCGTTTGTCCTGATCGGCCTGCTCGATTCAGTGCATTTCCGTCCGGCGCTGGACAAGGGCGATGCGCAGGGCAAGACGGTGTACTCGGTCGAAGTGCTTTCGGTGCTGGACGCCCTGGCCGCGCCATTGCGCGTGCGCCAGGAGCGCACCTACTCCGCGCCTTTCGATACGCGCGCCTATTCCCGCGAAACTATCGAGGTGCCGGGCGAGCAAGGTGCCCCGGGCACCCAGAAGCGCGAGTTTCCGCGCCTGCAGCATGGCGGCGCGCACCTCGGCAACGAGGC
>MEQV01000149.1:15553-16554 GCA_001770355.1 Betaproteobacteria bacterium RIFCSPLOWO2_02_FULL_62_17 | reverse complement strand
TTTGCGTTGGCGCTGCTTGCCTGGTGGGCGATTGCGGGGCTGGTGGCAACCGGCATAGCGCGGCGGACTTCATTGTCCGCGAGCGCCGCCATGCACGGGATCTGGCGCGGCGAAACCCGTGTTCCCTGGCGCGCCATGCTGATCGCGCTCGGGGTGCTGTGCGCGATCGCGGGCCCCACGCTGGCCTGGTGCACCCGATATCACGTTCTGGGCACCGACAAGGTGGGCCAGGATGTGTTGTTCCTGGCATTGAAAAGCATACGCACCGGACTGGTCATTGGCACCTTGACGACGCTGGTACTGCTGCCGCTTGCGGTGCTGGCGGGTGTGACGGCCGGATACTTCCGCGGCTGGATCGATGACGTGGTGCAGTACGTATACACCACGCTGAATTCCATTCCCGGCGTGCTGTTGATCGCGGCTTCGGTGCTGCTGATGCAGGTGTATATCGACACGCATCCGGAACTGTTTCCCACCTCGGTACAGCGCGCCGACCTGCGCCTGCTGTTTCTATGCATCATCCTCGGCCTGACCAGCTGGACCGGCCTCGCGCGCCTGCTGCGCGGCGAGGTGCTGAAGCTGCGCGAGTTCGAATACGTGCAGGCCGCGCAGGCTTTTGGTGTCGGCCACGGCCGCATCCTTTCGCGCCACGTGCTTCCCAATGTGATGCACGTGGTGCTGATATCACTGGTGCTCGATTTCTCCGGACTGGTGCTCGCCGAGGCCGTGCTTTCCTACGTCGGGGTCGGCGTCGATCCCTCCATGACCAGCTTCGGCACCATGATCAACGCGGCGCGCCTGGAAATGGGGCGCGAGCCGATGGTGTGGTGGTCGCTTGCCGCCGCCTTCATTTTCATGTTCGTGCTGGTGCTGGCGGCGAATTTGTTCGCAGACGCGGTGCGCGATGCCTTCGATCCCCGGGTTCGGGTGCGGGGTCTTGCGATGCACAAGGGATAGGCGTGGAGAAGCTGCTGGAAATCGAAAACCTGCGCACCGAAATC
>MEQV01000149.1:0-15520 GCA_001770355.1 Betaproteobacteria bacterium RIFCSPLOWO2_02_FULL_62_17 | reverse complement strand
GCATCGCCTCGGGAGCGGTGCGCGTCAATGGCGAAGACCTGCTCGCCCTGCCTGAGGCCGCCATGCGCGACGTGCGCGGCCGGCGCATCGCCATGATTTTCCAGGAACCGGCGACCAGCCTCAATGCGGTGATGACCGTGGGCCGGCAGATCGAGGAGGTGCTGGAACGCCACCTGAAACTTTCCGGCGACGCGGCGCGCCAGCGGGCGATCAGCCTGCTTGACGCGGTGGGCGTGCCCGACGCGCCGCGCCGCGTCGGCGAATATCCGTTCCAGTTGTCCGGCGGCCTCAAACAGCGGGTGATGATCGCCATGGCGCTCGCCGCCGAACCCGAGATCCTGGTGGCCGACGAGCCGACCACGGCGCTCGATGTGACCATTCAGGCGCAGGTGCTCGATCTGCTGAAGAAGCTGCAAGCCGAGCGCGGCATGGCCATCCTGCTCATCACGCACGATCTGGGCATCGTCGCCGGCATGGCGGCGCGCGTCGCGGTGATGTACGCGGGCGAGATCGTGGAGATTGCCGGGCGCGATGCATTCTTCTCCAACCCTCAGCATCCGTATTCAAGGAAACTGTTCGAGTCCCTGCCGGGTGCTGCGCGCCGCGGCGCGGAGCTGGCGGTTATTCCCGGACAGGTGCCGCCGCTGAACAGTGAATTTCACGGCTGCCGCTTCGCCGAGCGCTGCGAGTTCGCGCACACGCGCTGCCGCGAGGAATCACCGGGGTGGACCGCAGTCGCCGGGGATCACAGGGTGCGTTGTCATTGGGTTGAAGATCAACTCAAGGGCAAGGTGGCGACGCAGACTCACGCTCGGAAGTCCGGTGATTCCAAAGGGGCGCCTGATCGGCAGGCGCTCGCGCAAAGCACCGACGCGGCGCTTCTTACGGTCAAGGATCTCAAGGTCCATTTTCCGATCCGCAAGGGCGTATTCAAGCGCGTCGTTGCTCAGGTCAAGGCGGTTGACGGCGTTTCACTGGAGGTCGCGGCGGGGAAGACGCTGGCGCTGGTGGGCGAATCCGGCTGCGGCAAGACCACCGTGGGCAAGGCGATCCTCCAGTTGATCCGACCCACCGCGGGGGAAGTCATTTTTGACAATGTCGAGCTGACCCGGCTGCGGGGCGAGGCGCTGCGCGCGCGGCGGCGCGAGTTCCAGATCATCTTCCAGGATCCCTATGCTTCGCTCAATCCGCGCATGCGGGTCGAGGAAATCCTCGGCGAAGGCATGAGCGCGCTGGGCATCGGTGCCGAGAAGGGTTCGCAGCAACGCCGGCTGTACGAGCTTCTGGATCAGGTGGGACTGCCGCAGTCGGCCCTGGCGCGCTATCCGCATGAGTTCTCCGGCGGGCAGCGGCAGCGCATCGCCATCGCGCGCGCGCTGGCGGTCGAGCCGCGCCTCATCATCTGCGACGAACCCACCAGCGCCCTCGATGTTTCGGTGCAGGCGCAGATTCTCAATCTCCTGGCAAGGCTGCAGCGCGAACTCGGCCTCGCCTACCTTTTTATTACCCATAACATTGCCGTGGTGGAGTACCTGGCTCACGAGGTGGCGGTGATGTATCTGGGCCGCATCGTCGAGCGCGGCAGCGCCGCCGAAGTGCTGGGCTCGCCCAAACATCCCTATACTCAGGCACTGCTCTCCGCGGTGCCGAGCATCGAGGCGGAAAGCGGGCGCGCGGTCATCAAACTGGAAGGCGAGCTGCCGTCGCCGGTAAATCCCCCGGCGGGCTGTCACTTTCATCCGCGCTGCCGCGAGGCGCGCCCCGAATGCCGCGTAAACTATCCTGGTGTTTCGCAGCTTTCGCCGACGCACAGGGTGGCATGCTGGTTGTATCCGCAAAAGGCCTGAGCCGCCAGCGCGCACGCAAGCTCCTGGGCATTGAACCGGAAATGGGGAGGAACGATGGCGCATGACGAATGGGTCGATATAGGCGCGGCGGCGGAGTTTTCACGCCAGCCGGTGCAGCAGGTGATGCTGGGCCGCGTGCGCGTGGCCGTGAGCTATCGCGACGGCAGATTCGGCGCGATCTCGGGGGTTTGCAATCACGTTGGCGGGCCCCTCGGACAGGGCAGGCTCGACGGCGACTACGTGGTCTGTCCCTGGCACTACTGGAAATTTCATTTCCAGACCGGCAAAGGCGAGCCGGGTTTCGAGGAAGACGCGGTGCCCGCCTATGAAGTGCGCGAGGAAAACGCGCGGGTACTGCTGCGCCCGATACCAGTGTCAAAGCGCACCAGAAAGCTGCACGCGCCGCACCCGCTGGCGCGGCCGGTGGTCGCCAACAGCGGCGCGATCCGCGTGCTGGGAATATCCACCACATCCATGACGCAAGGGCAGGAGCGCTACAGCACCTCGGATGACCTGCTCAAGAGCGCGCTGGCGCACGCCGCGTCATCGCTGGGTTGCGAGTCCCAGCTCGTGCGCCTGCACGATTTGAAATTCCGCCCCTGTGAAGGTTTTTATTCGAAGTCGGCGCGCGCCTGCACCTGGCCCTGCTCGATCACCCAGATGGATCCAGAGGATCAGCTCGATCGGGTCTACGAGGGACTGGTGCATTGGGCCGATGTCATCCTGGTCGCCACGCCGATCCGCTGGGGCGCGGCCAGCAGCCTGTATTTCAAGATGGTCGAACGCATGAACTGCATTCAGAATCAGGAAACCATCGCCGGCCGATCCCTGCTGCGCAATAAAGTGGCGGGCTTCATCATCACCGGCGGACAGGACAATGTGCAGGCGGTGGCGGGGCAGATGCTCGGATTCTTCGCCGAAATCGGCTGCCAGTATCCGCAATATCCGTATATCGCCCATTCGCGCGGCTGGAGCGCCGAGGACATGGAAAACAACACGCGCTACGTGCAGGACTCAAAACTGCTGCACGAGGGCGCCGGCGCGCTGGCGGGGCGCTGCGTGGAGATGGCCGGCATTCTGCGTGCCGGAAGCCTAAAGGATGAAATGCGGGAAGAACCGCGCGCGCGCGGCGGGCGCAAGGCGCAGGAACTCGATACTCATGCGCAATTGCAAGGCAGGGGCGCGGACCCGGCGCCGGGCGGAGAGTGACGCATTTGTCACTTTGAAAATACCAATAACAATATATGAACTGACTGGAAATGCACGCCGATTGGCCACTCTGATTAGGCAATCCTTTTAATTTTCTTTCAGGTAAGATGCCGCGAAGCGGTTATACAGGAGCCATGCCATGGCAGACGATATTGAAACGCGCACTAAAGTCACCATTCTTACCGCCACTTACCGGATCAGGGCCTACATCGATCTGGTGCCCGGCGCGCGGGTGACCGACTATATCAACGACGCCAAGGATTTCATCGCCCTCACCGAGGCGGAGGTGCGCGAGGCCGAAGGCCGCGTCGTGCTGAATGTACCGTTTCTCAATCTGAGCCGCGATCACGTCGTTATCGTCACGCCCGGGCATTGATACGACCGCGCGGCCAAGAACTCGCCGCGCTGTTTCCAACAGCCGGCGCGAGCTTTATGCGACGGCGGTTTTATTAGGTCCGCGCTGACTTGCCGCTGGCACGCGCAACGCCCTCAGCGGCCAGCAGTCCGAGTATGAATGCCTTGGACAGTCCCCCCATGTAGGCCATCTGTTTGCCGCCTTCAAGTCCCGCGACGGTGGAGCCGGCGGCGAACAGGCCGGGTATGACGCTGCCACCGGCGCGCAGCGCGCGGCAATCGACATCAATGGCGATGCCGCCCATGGTCGCGGTGATGCCGCTGCACAGGGGCAAGGCGTAAAACGGCGGGTGCAGGATCGGCCGCGCGGCGAGCGGGGTCATGGTGCGCGGCGGGTGCAAGGACGCAGCAGTACCTTTGGCTATGGTGGTGTTGAACTCACCGATCGTTGCGGTGAGCCCCTCCGGGGAAACCCCAGCCAGCGTCGCCAGTTCCGCAAGCTTGTAGGCCCGGTGCAAGGTTGCACCGGCCGACAAGATCATTGGATTGCCGGCCGGCCCCTTTCTGGCAATGGTGGTCCAGGTGAGGTCGTCGAAAATCAAGCTGGTGGAAAGCGGATCGTCCAGATGCGCCAACAGATTGGCCAGCACGATGCCGCCGCGGCCTTCATCGGCCACGCGCCTGCCATCGGGACCGACCACCAGGCCGGCCTGTGTCAAAGGATCGATCATGGGGAATGGCCAGAGCATGGTGTCAGCGGGGCAGGTGATGGCGTCGCGGTGCACCGGATGGCCGTAAAACGCCCCAAAACCGCACAATTGCGCACCCGCCGCCTCCGCCATGCGCAGGCCATCGCCCATGGCCGTGGCCGCGGAGCGAATCAGCAATCTATCCGCGCGCGGCGTGATGTAGCGGCGAATCATCTCGACATTGGAACTGAATCCGCCGTCGGCAATGACCACGGCCCTGGCATCGAGACGTTCAAGCTTTCCGCCAATCACGGCCTCGACACCGGCGCATGCGCCGTCGGCGATGGCAAGCGCTTTGGCATCCGCACCGCGGATAAGCCGGCCGCCGCGATTTTTCAGATTGGATTCGAGCTTGCGCAGCAGGTAATCCGCGCCGTGGCCTTCCCAGTCCAGGCCTTGCTTGAAGCGTCGCGGCGGCGCAAGCATGATGCTTTTGCCGGTGGGGGCGTTGACGAGAATATATTTGCCGCCTTCGGCGACCAGCCAGTCGATGGCGCGGCGCGAGTTGTCGGCGAAGGCTTTCGCCAGTGCCGGGTCGGCTTCGCCCTCGGTGCCCTGGTTGATGACTTCAAGCAATTTTTCTCCGGGCAGGCGCATGTCCTGAAACAGGATGTGTGCGATGCCGGTGGTGTAACGCGAATTGTTCAGGTAGCGCTCGGCGGTCTCTTTTTCCAGCACCGCTACCCGCAGGCCCAACTGCGCGCAGCGGTTCGCGGCGATTAGGCCCGCGAAACCGCCGCCGATGGCGACGACGTCAAACTGCATTTGCTGCGCCGCGTACGCGATCGATGAGGTTTGCGGCATCGCCGGGGAGCGCATCGCCGCGCCAGGCTACATGGCCATCCGGGCGCACCAGCACCAGCTTCTTTCCGTAAAGCTTTACGATATCGGGGTTTGAAATACCGAAGCTGGTGAATGGCACGCCGCATGCACTTGCTGCGGCTGACAGCGGTGCATTATCGGGGGCATCGGCTCCAAGTCGTAACAGCGTAAACCCGCGTCCGTACAAATCGAGCGTCGAGCGGCCGTTTTCCAGCCACGCGTGCGGCGCGCGCGCGCCCGGACGCGCCGTGGGGACATACTCAACGGCTTCATCCGCCGGGGCGGGCGTGCCATCGGCAACGCAAATGGGCGAGTCATCATAGCGATAACCCAGTTGCACGCCGCGAGTGCGGAACATGGCGCCCACGCCGCTCATGAGTTGCGCCCCCAGCTTTTCCCGCAAGGCATCGCCTTCGGGTGTCGCGTCTTCGATCGCGGCAATGCCTTTATCGAAATTGAGATGCCCCTGATAAAACCCGGTGGCATGGCGCACATTGCGCGCCCCCGCCGGGCGGCGCTCGGCGTCGTAGCTCGCGAGCAACCGGTCGCCGCCCCAGCCTTTTTCGACCGCTTCCAGTTTCCATCCCAGATCGACCGCATCGGCGATGCCGGTATTCATGCCGAGGGCACCGGTGGGCGAGACCTGGTGCACCGCATCGCCCAGCAGGTGCACGCGGCCTTCGGAATAGCGCTCGGCGACCACGCCGCGGCGCACCCAGACGCTGTGCCCGACCCACTCGACGTTCATCGGACGCTTGATGGCGCGGCGCAGCCAGGCGTCGCAATCGATATTGTTGGCGTCGAAATCCGCAGGCGTATCGAGCAGCATCAAGCGCCACAGGCCCGCGCGCGGATCGATCACGCGCACATTGGCCCACAAGCCATTTTTGTCTATGGCGAGATAAAAGGTGCCGCGGGGAATGCCCAGTTGCGCGAACAGGTCGGGTGTTTTGAAATACATATGCAGCGGGCGGCTGAGTTCCATCTTGCCTTGCAGGCCGATGCCGAGCTTCCTGCGCACCGGACTGCCCGCGCCGTCGCAGGCGGCGAGATGGCGCGCCCTCACAATTGCCTGCCTGCCGCTGTCCAGGTGATTAAGCTGCGCAGTCACTCCGTTCGCGTCGGCATCGAACGACTCCATGCGGCAGCGGTGCGCCAGCTTCACGCCGGAAAACGAGCGCGCCAGATCCTGCAGCATGGGGTCGAACCAGGTTTGCGAGCAGGCCTGCATGACCATCGGGCTGTCGGGACCCGGAGGATCGTCGCTGCGCGCCGGTCGCGGCATGCGCGCCAGTTCATAGCCGTCCATGGCGGTGACAAACACCACGTCCATCGGATGGTCGCCGGGGAAGGGGCAGTTCTGCACCCGTTCTGCAATGCCCCAGCGGCGGCAGAACTCCATGGTGCGGACATTGACTTCGTTCATTTTTGGCGTGCGGATAATTCCGTCGCCCTGCTCGACCAGCATGCAGTCGATGCCGCGCCAGCCCAGGTCGGCGGCGAGCGCCAGGCCGACCGGGCCGCCGCCTACGATCAGAACGGGCACTTCAGTCATGAAATAAAGTGAGGATCAAAACGGATGCGTCGACGTAGGCCTCATGGCTTTCGGCCATATATTACGTCATCAATGTTGCGGCTGGAATTGGGGTCGCCGGACTCGACCATGCCCGCATAGCGCATCCATGGCTTGGAGTCGTCTGCCGGGAGCACGGTGCGCAGGGAGCGTCGCAACAATTCCGCCAGCGAGATGCCGAGGCGCTTGGCTTCCGCTTTGGCGGCTTTGTATTCCGGTTCGAGCAGGCGAATACGGGTACGTTTCATCATCAGACCTCCGTGCAATTTATTATCACGCAGGGCGTTCGCATTACGTTCGGGCCGAATAGTTCGCATCCTGTCGCCCGCAACCCGGGCGTCAATCTCGCTGGATGTCGTCTTGCCGGGAAACTCCAAGGCTGCATAGAGTTCAACGCTACCCGATGCGGAATCGAGACTTGATCTGTGTAATGTTCTTCGCCGGCACGCCCCACTCGCCCGCCAGCGCGTCCCATTTCGCCAGCGCGGCGCACACGCGGTCGATGATCATTTTTCCGCCGTGCTTGATGCTGAATTTTTTTCCGAGGGCAGTGAGATCGTTACCGGTGAATCCGTCCCGCTTGCCACCCAGCGTCATCTGGTGCCGGCGCGTATAGCCGGCCCCGCGCGCGTAGGTCAGGTCGTAGGCGGGGGCCAGGCGCCAGCGTCCGGATTCGTCCATGAGAAAGCTGATGTTCTTGACGTGGTCGTCCTGATTGACCGCCATGATGTTGAAGCATATTCGCGTAAAGGCTTGCTCCAGCGCGGGATAGCCAAGGCCCAGTTCAAGCATGACGCGAAGGAATTGTTCGTAGGAATACGCCCCTGGCGCGTTGTAGTCGGCATGCTCAAGCCCGCCAAGGCTGTGCATATGCAGCCTTTTTCCGCCGTCGCGATCGAAGCGCTTTGCCATGAAATGCCCGTAGCTGCGTTCAACCAGCAGATGGGTCTCCCCCATCTCGATACCGGCATTGCTTGCGATCAATGAATACACGTACTCGATGCGGTTGTAAGGCTGCGATGCCGGATTGGGGGCGCCGAGTTCACCGACGCCATCGAACTTGATGATCCAGTGCTCGTCTCCAGGTTTCGGGGCTGCAAAGCCTGAGCGGACTTCGTTTTTTTCGCGGTTCCACAGAATGACGGCCTTGGGCCGTGCGCCGCCGGCGGAGGAGCCCACCTGCATGATTTCCGCGACGGCCGCGGCGGTCTCGCCCTCAATGAGCTTGCGCGCCTGTTCGACGAGGTCTGCGATTTCCAGTGGCTGGCGTTCCTGTACATTGACGCCGCCTCGAATGGCCGGCCGGAATTCCAGCGCGCCCATGCTGCGTTTGCCCATGTAGAGGAGTTTCTGGACGGGGCTCATGGCGTTGTCAGGCTTGCCCAGATTCTCGAACCAGGCCTTGATGATGGCATTGCCGAAACGGTCGGGCAGGGCGTCGGCCAGCACGCCTGGCAGACCGGCGAAGGCCTCGACCCGGTTCAGTTCAGGGAAACTCACCGGACCATGCAGACTGAGCGGAAGCTTTCGGGGCGAGATTTCAAGGCCACTGCGCCGGAACGCTTGGTCGTATTCGAAGGTGATTCTGCCGTCATCCTCCTGCGTGACCGCACCGACCAATTTGTCCCAGAGCCAGACCTGCGCGAGTGCGAGCAGCTTAGCCATCGGCGCTCTTTCTTGCGCGTTGGCGCGGTTTGCCTTGGCTCTTCATCAGCTGAATGGGCGACACCGACGGCTTGGGTAGAAAAGCATCGATGTCCTCCAGCCGGCCCAAGGCCCGCAGGAGTTTTACCAGGGTGGACAGTTGCGAGTCCTTGCCCGCCTCAATATCCCGTATGGTCGTCCGGTTGACGCCCGCGCGCGCGGCTAAGTCGGCTTGCGCCAGATTCCGCTGGAGCCGATAGGTGCGCAGGCGGTCGCCTATTTCTTGCAGGACTTCAATATCCGTGGTGCTGGCCATAGCCATCCTTATCTCCATAAATAGTATTTAAGGATGATTATAGACATCAATATAAATAATGTCAATAAAAGATGTGTAAAGACATCATTGATGCTATATTTTGCGATAAAAGATGGTTATAAACATCATAACGCCGATAACGGTGATTATGCCGGCCCGGTTCTCGACGAGCACCGGCTGTCGCCACAATTCCTGCAGTTTGTTGGTGAGCAGTCTTGCCTCGAGATCGAGCGTGCCGCCGGGCGGCGCGGGAACGATCAGGCGCACCGGCTTGGCCGGAAATTCCGCAGCGGTTGCAACGGCCATGATGCCCGCCATCAGCAATGGTTTTGAGATCGGTTCTAAAATGATCGTGGAAAAGTCGCCGGCGCAATTCTGCACAGCCAGCTGAACCGGGAGATCGCGTGAAGATCGACATTTACACCCACTGGTGGCCGAAAAAGGCGGCGCGGGCGCTTCTGGAAAAGGCCAAGGCCGGCAGCGACGCGACTTCGGTAAAGTATCTGCAGCGCAGGGAATCGCGCACCGCGGTCAACGATCTGGACCTGCGGTTCCGCTTCATGGACCGGCACCCGGAGGTGCTGCATGTGCTCACCATCTCGAACCCGCCGGTTGAGGTGTTTGTCGGGCCCCGGGATGCGGCCGAGATCAGCGCGATGGCCAACGACGAACTCGCGGAGCTGGTGGTCAATTACCCGAACCGTTTCGTGGGCGCGGTGGCGATCCTGCCGATGAACGACATGGACCTGGCGCTGAAGGAATGCGATCGCGCGATCAAGGACCTTGGCCTCAAAGGCGTGCGTTTGTATTCGACCGTCATGGGCGAGGCCCTGGATTCGCCCAGGCTGAGGCCGCTGTACGCGAAGATGGTCGAGTACGACCTGCCGATCTGGCTCCACCCGACCGAACCGGCGTCGCTGTCAGTCGGCCAGGAAACGCTGCTGGGCTGGGAATACGAAACCTCCAAGGCGATGCTTGCGCTTGCCTCGAGTTGGGTATTCGAAGAGTTTCCCACGCTGAAGGTGATCACCCACCACCTGGGATCGATGATCCCGTTTTTCGAGCAGCGCATCAGATGGCTGGCGCCGAACCGCAAGACGCACGCGAATCTGCGCAGGTTCTACAACGACACCGCCCTGTATGGATCGACCCCCGCGCTGATGTGCGGCTACGCATTTTTTGGCGCCGACCACATCCTGTTCGGCACCGACATGCCGCTAGGATCGATGTACATCAAGAATTCGGCCGGATTCATGGAATGGACGCTGCGCGCCGTGGAAGGCATGGACATCCCGCGCGCGGAGAAGGAAAAGATCTACCTGGAGAATGCCGTCGAGCTTTTGAATCTCGCGGTCTAGCGCCGTGGCGCATAATCTTGAAAATTACATCTTAAATAGTGCCAGTAGGCGGACACCGCTGGCATGTTTTAATACCGATATCGGTCTATTACCGAGGCCGCGGTCGCTGCGCTGCAGCGGCGCTGCCCGCCGTGATACTTGCTTATTGAAAGATAATCTTTTAATATGCAAGGATGATTAAACGGCACCTGGAGGCGGTTCTGCTTGCCTCGCTGCGGCGTTTTCCGGTTGTCGGGCTGGTGGGGCCCCGGCAGGTCGGCAAGACCACGCTCGCGCGCGCCGTGGCGCGCCGCTTCGGCGAATCGGTTTATCTCGATCTGGAGCGCCCCTCCGATGCGGCACGCCTGGCGGATCCCGAGCTTTACCTCGAAGCGCGCGAGAAGCAACTGGTGATGATCGATGAAATTCAGCGCAATCCGGGGCTTTTTCCAGTGCTGCGCAGCCTTGTGGATGCCAGGCGCAAAAACGGCCGCTTTCTGATTCTCGGTTCGGCCTCTCCCGATTTGTCGCGCCAGGCTTCTGAAAGCCTGGCCGGGCGCGTCCTCTATCACGAGCTGGCGCCTTTCACCCTGGAGGAGACCGGTGGCCGCCCTGCCTTGATGGCGCTGTGGAATCGCGGCGGATTTCCGGGCAGCTATCTGGCGTCCAACGATGCGCGCTCGCTCGAATGGCGCGAGGCATTCATCGACACGCACCTGCAACGCGACCTGCCCGCGCTTGGGGTTCGGGTTCCCGCGGCGTCGCTGCGGCGGTTTTGGGAAATGCTCGCCCATTATCATGGCCAGCTCTGGAACGCCTCGAAAATCGCGGCCAGTCTTGGCGTTACCGCGCCGACCTCCGGGCACTATCTCGATACCTTGCAGGATACCTTCATGGTGCGCGCGCTCGCGCCGTATGCGGTCAATCTCAAGAAGCGGCTGGTGAAGAGCCCCAAAATCTATCTGCGCGACAGTGGATTGCTGCATGCCTTGTTGCGCATCGGCGATACCGATCGCCTGCTGGGTCATCCGGTGGCAGGCAGCTCCTGGGAGGGCTGGGTTATCGAGCAGGCGCTGGCCGCCGCCGGAAATCGTGCCGGCGCAAGCTTTTACCGAACCGCCGCAGGCGCGGAAATAGACCTTCTCATCGAATGCCAGAACGGCCGGCGCCTGGCTTTCGACATAAAGCTCGGTTCGGCGCCTGCACCGACGCGCGGCTTCTGGTCCGCGTTGAGCGACTTGAAACCGGATGCGGCGTATGTTGTTTATCCCGGGAAGGAGCGCTATCCGCTCGGGCAGGGCGTTGAGGCATTGCCGGTTTTCATGCTGAGTGAAGTGTTGGACGCCTGAGCCAGGGCAACTTTCTCGCCCCGGGGCGACCACGGCCGGCATTTGCTCGCCGGCAAGGAGGATTGCTTGTCTACCTCAGCGTCGATCAACGCCGATGGCCGATATTGGCCGATCTGAGCCGTATGGGTCGCCCTCCCGATTCAAACCGAAAATGCCGCTGAAGCGCGTACTGCCTGCCAGGTGGGAGCAGCACATGGTCGCATACGCCGGGATCGTCCGGAGCGCCTGAACCGGTCCGAATAATGTTGTAAATTGTATCGGCAAAAGCGCCAGTTGGCGGATATCGCATGCATGTTTGAATATCGATATTGGTCTATAACAATGGACAAATACACGATCCACGCAGGCTCCGGACTTTCAACTACAGGACGGATCGGAGCGGCTTGGTGGCAGGAATCGGAGACGCCCCGCCCGCCGCGCGGTTCCCTCAGGCTGCGGCGGTTTCCCTCATCAGCGCGCCGTAGGTGTCCGAAAACCGCGCGCCTTTGTAGTACGTCGTCTTGTACGACGACCGCGCCTGGATGCGCGCCCACCAGTCGGTCACGTGCTTATGGCCCTTCTCCCACATGGCGGCGTAACCGAGGTCTTCCATGCGGTCGAGGGTCGGCACCAGGCAGACATCGGCCAGGGTAAATTGCCTGCCCATGATCCAAGGCCCGCCCGTCTCAGCGAGCGCCGTCTCCACGCGGCCGCAGGTCTGTTTGAGGTCCCACATTGCCGCGTCGATGTCCTCCTGCGGGAAGCCGGTCTGGCCCATCCGATGATAGAAGTGCTTGCGCAGCGGCCGCGCGTCGGCGGCCTTGTCGAACGCCTCCTTGCTCATCTTTTTCAGATTGTGGACCAGCACCCGATTGAACGACGGGTAGCGCACCGCCGGCGTCGGCACCTCCTCGATGTAGCGCAGCCAGGCGCGCATCTGCGCGCGGCCGAACGCATCGGGCGGCGTCGTCGAGCTCTGCGGGAACACCTCGTCGAGATATTCGCAAATCACGGAGGAATCGATGATCGGCACCCCGTCATGCACCAGGGTCGGCACCACCCCGTTCGGATTGAGCTTCAGATACTCGGGCTTGAGATGCTCGCCGGACTCGATGCGATGATCAACCCAGTCGAGCCCCTTCTCGGCCAGCACGATGCGGACCTTCTGGCTGCACGTCGACATGGGGAAATTGTAGAGCTCGAGCATGGACGCCTCCCGTTATGTTGGCGGGATATTACCCCCTCGCAGGGGCTTGATCTGAGTCCATATCCGACCAAGCCGATCCGGGTGATCATTGCGTATCCGCCTGGCGGCGTCGACAACCAGGTGCGCCTGCTCACGCCGTCGCTGGAGAAGTATCTCGGTCAGCCCTGGATCATCGATTACCGGCCCGGGGCGGGCGGGCAGATCGGGCAGGAGTTCGTCGCGCGCAGCGCGCCCGACGGCTACACGCTGTTTGGCACCGTCTGCAATTCGTGGATCATCCTCCCGGCGCTCCTGGGCGGGCAGGTCCCGATCGGCTTCATCACCTACTCGGTGTCCAAAGGCTTCCTCGCCGGCGGCAAGTGGAAGCTGATCGGGGTGACGAACACCGAACCGAACAGCCGGGCAATGGCGCCGGCCGGCGTGGAGTTCGTCTCCGATGTGGTGCCGGGCTTCGAGGCGTCGCCGCAGTGGCTGGGCTTCGGCGGTCCCGCGGGCTTGCCTCGTCCCATCGTCACCCGGCTGCACGACGCGATCACGCGTGCGCTGGGCGAGCCGGGCATCGTCGAGAAGTACCTCGAGGACAGGCAGGTCAACTACGGCAAGGTCAGCATCGAGGAGTTCGAGCGGCGCGTCAGGGAGGACTTCGCGAGAGTGCGCAAGTCGGTCCAGGAAGCGGGCATACCGCCCCAGGAATGACAACGGCGGCATGTTCAAAAGTGTGGGGGCGCACCTGGGCGCATGCGCAGGATCGTCCGGAGTACCTGAACCGACCCGCATAATTGGGACAATTGCATCGGCGAAAGGGCAGGGCTGGCGGACGCCACTGGCTAATTTGTGTATTGATATTGATATAATTACCCGCATAACTCCGGCGAACACTGGGTCCGGCAGCAACGGTAATCCTCATCGTCGAATAGAATGATTCCATGCTGCCGCGCTTCCCCCACTACTACAGCGACATGACCCGGCGTGATTTGGCTGTGGATTTGACCGACTATCTCGCCCGGCGGCTCGTCGATCTGCGCCCCGACGAGGCGAGTGCAGCGCGCGTGTTGTGTGCGCTGGTGAAGAACCAGCGGCTGGGCTGAGGAAGCGGGCCGACACGTGGCGACCACGTCCATTTTCATCAGCAGCGTGCAGAAGGAACTTGCGGAGGAACGCCGCGCGATCAAGGCGTTCGTGGAAGATAACGCGCTCCTGCGGCGATACTTCACGGCTTTCCTGTTCGAGGACCTGCCCGCCGCCGACCGCCGGGCGGACGAAGTGTATCTGGATGAGGTGGATCGCTGCGCGATCTATATCGGTTTGTTCGGCAACGATTACGGCGACGAAGACAAAGATGGCGTGTCGCCCACGGAACGGGAATTCGACCGTGCCACGCTGCGCGCCAAACCGCGGCTCATTTTCGTAAGAGGTGCGAACGATACGGGGCGTCACCCAAGAATGCGTGCCCTGGTCGGCAAGGCGGGTGACCAATTGATCCGGCGGCGCTTCGCGACGCCTGCCGAACTCACCAAAGAACTTTACGCAAGCCTGGTGGATTATCTCGAGGACCAGGGAGTCATTCAAAACCGTCCCTTCGACGAACGGCCCAGCCGCGATGCGACGCTGGATGATATCGATGCGGCTGCCGTGGTCCACTTTGTGCGCCGAGCCCGATTCGAGCGGCAATTCCCTTTGCCCGAAGAAACGGCGATGGTGGATGTACTCACCCATCTGAACCTGATCCGGGATGGGCACCCGATCCATGCTGCCGTGCTGCTTTTCAGTCGCGACCCGCAGCGCTTTATTCCCTGTGCCGAAATTCGCTGTATGCATTTTCATGGTACCGATATTCAGCGGCCGGTGCCTTTTTACCGCGTGTTCAAGGGCAACCTGTTCGAGCAGGTGGATCAAGCGGAAAACTTTGTCCTATCGGTTGTCAATCGCAGCGTGGGTACCCGCGACAACGGCCCTCAGGCGCCCGTCACATTCGAAATTCCGCCTTCCGTAATCCGCGAGGCGATCGTCAATGCGGTCGCTCACCGCGACTATGCGTCGGCTGCGGCAGTGCAGGTTTCGGTATTCGCCGATCGGGTGGAAGTATCGAATCCCGGCGAACTGCCGGCGCCCCTCACCCCAGAGCGGCTGCGCGAACCGCACAATTCGATCGCCCGCAATTCCCGGGTCTGCGACGTGCTGTTTCTCACCCGCTACATCGAGAAATACGGCACGGGCACTCTCATGATGATCCGCGACAGTCTGGCCCACTCGCTTCCCGAGCCGGATTTCCGGCAGCGGGGCGGAGAATTCGTCGCCACGTTGGGCCGCGATTGGCTGACCCCGGGAGTATTGGCCGGCATGCCGCTGAATGAACGTCAACGCCGTGCCATCGTTCACGTCAAGATCGCCGGCCGCATCACCAACGCCGACTACCAGAGGATGCTGGGCTGTTCCCGGCGCACCGCACTGCGCGAACTGGCGGTCCTGGTGCAAGCGGGGGCACTTCTTGCCTTGGGGAGCGGCCGCGGGGCGCATTATGCAATGGTCGTTAAACGCGCCATCAATGCGCCAAATGCGCCATCGAGCAAGCCGACAGCCACCACTGAAAAACGCGCCAGAAACGCGCCAAACGGGACACTCCCCAGTCCACCACCGGGCAAGACCAAAGGCGTCATAAGCGGGCCAAAGAAGCCAAGGAAATCAAAAGGGTCGGGGGAAAGATGAGCGACATCCAACGCTTCTCCTCCCGCCGCCAACGTCTTGACCATGCATTTTTCAGCGCCAGGTTGAGGGGCGCCAAGTCCTGCCTGCGCATCGCTGGTTGTTTTCGCAGCTCGATCTTCGAGCTCGTGGGAGAAGCGATCGCCTCGATCACCAAAGTGCAGATCGTCTGCAACAGCAAGTTGCTGGAGACCGGGCAAATCCCGCAACTGCCCAAGGTCGGTCGCCATCGCCGCGTCATGCGAATTGCCGTGCTCAAGTACAAGCGCAACCGGGATGCACAGCGCGAATCGGCACTCAAGGAACTCGCCGTTTTGTAGCAGCGCCACGGACTCGGCTACTGACCGTGCCGCCGGTTGTCATGTTCATCGGCTTGGTGATGCAGGCGTCGAAATCCGAACAGATGTATTGTCCAGATTGAATTGCAATTC
>MEQV01000148.1 GCA_001770355.1 Betaproteobacteria bacterium RIFCSPLOWO2_02_FULL_62_17 | reverse complement strand
TTCGGATGCCCTTTGGCGCGCGGACACCATACTGCTCGTGAGCTGGTCAAGCTCCCCCTTGATCCCAAGCGCAATGCCCTTGGTATCGATGATCTTTTCCTTGTCGCGGAACTGTTGCAGCGCACGCTCGGCACTATCCAGGTTCTCCCGCAGGCCCTTGAGACGGCCGGTGAGCCATGAAGCCGCCTTTTGCGTCATCTGCAGCCGCGATTCAAGGTCGTTCTCGATATAGACTTCCGGCAGCGTATTGGCGACGGTGGCGGCCAGATTCCGGTCGCTGGATTCGAAACTGACGCGGATGAGTTGGCTGTTGCGCACCAACTGAACATTCAGACCGTTCAACACCTCTCCGATGGCATTGCCGAGTACTTCTTCGTCCGAAGCCGGCGACTCCGTCTTGGGCAGCCAAGCTGCGGGAAAGTAGTTGCTCAATCGTGATGCAATATCCAATTCCGGAGGCTTTTGCCGCGGATCGATGGCCGGATGTGTCACCAGCCCGAGGCGCTTGACCAGCTTTACCGCCATATCGCGCGACTTGATGATCTCCGCCTGTGTCTGGATGTGGTCGCGAGTGCCGCTGATGTTGCCGTACACCTCTTCGATGGAGACGACCTTCGACCGGGACGATTCGATGAATACCGTGCTGGTGGCGCGATAAATGGGCGTCAGCGACGAGGCGTAGAACCAGGCGATCGCGCCGATCAGCAGGGTCAGAAAGAAAATCGCAAACAGGTGTTTTGCGATGCTGCGGCGCCAGAAAAAAAGGGAATGGGAAAGGGCAGCGTCGCTCCTCGATTCGGCGTTCAGGCTCGGTTGCGGCAGTTGCTCGATTTTCATTGGGGCAGGCTAAAAGAAGCTTTCTTCTATGGTCAGAATATCGCCCGGGAATACACCCGTGTCCAGTTGGACATTCTCGCGCTGCTTGGATGACGAGCCGTCGCGGATCACGAACATCTTGCTTTTCGAGGCGCGATCCTTGAATCCTCCCGCGATGCTGACAGCCTTGAAGACCGTCAGGCCCGGCACGAAGGGGTAGCCGCCGGGCCTGTAGACTTCGCCATTGATGAAAAACGGCCGGTATTCGTCGACGCTGGCGGTGACTTTCGGATCGACCAGGTAGCGTCCTTTCAGTCCTTCGGTAATGTGTTTGACAAGATCCCCCATGGTCATGCCACGAACACGGATTTCACCCAGTACCGGGTACTGGATGGTGCCGGCGTCGGTGAGCCGGACCTTCAGCTTGAGGTCGTCCTCGCCCAGCACGTTGATGGAAATGACATCGCCCGCGCCCAGGCGGTATTTCGAAAGCAAGTCGCGGTCCTGCGCGCCGGCAGGACCAACATGCAACAGAACAGAAAAAAGAAAATAAATTAACCGAAACACCAGATCGCCCCCAGAGGGCACCAAGCCCATGCGCATGGCGCAAATTTAACCCCAAAAACCAGGCTTTGGGAACGATGGATAGTTTGCCCGTTTGAGCACTAATGACGGCAGCATCGGGTCTGCCCGCGCAGTCTGCTCAACTACTTACAGCGTAGCAGAGAGAAAGAACATCAGAACGTTACGCTTGTAGTCGGAATTGCTGTCGTTGGAATCGCGCGCGGTGTTGGTGTAGTCCGCGCCGGCCTTGAGCCAGCGCTGGATGGCGTAATTGATGCGCAGGCCAAGGGTGGTGGTCTTGTCGCTTCTATCGGCGCCTCCGGTGGTGCCGGCAGCCGGAACGCCGCGTGAAAACCTGTCGGTTGTATAGCCCCCGGTCAGCGCCGAGGAGATGCTGCTGGTCCAGGCGTGGTTCCAGACCGCCTGGTTGGACTGGTTGATGCCGAAATCCCCAAGCCCGGTGGAATCGGTGGTATTGCGTTTGGTACTGAAGTCGACACTCGAGTAGCTGAGCGGTTTCCAGTTCACCCCGCCTTCCCAGGAGGTGCCGCTGAAATTCTGCGGGCCTGCCGATTCGAATTTTTTGGTCTGTCTGCCGAGGCTGAACCGGCCCGAGGTCAAGGCCGTCGCATCCCAGCGAACCCCCACAAGATAAAACCTGTCCTTGCTGTCGACGAGGGTAGTGCCCGCTGTGGTGTAGTGATAATCGGATTGCCTCAGCGTAAAGGTCGCATAGGTTTTCGGCTGCACCCGCCACAGGAACACGCCGCCCAGGTCGGTGCGGTCCTGATCCAGGTTCGCTGTCGATGCGCGGTTGTTGACATAGCTCTTGGTGTTGAAGCCACCCTGAAACTCGAGCCTACCCTGGGCGTCTTCCGCGCCATAGGTATACAGCCCCGTGGCTGACGCCTGACGGTACTCGTTTGGCGTTGGGGTGGTCACGGAGGGGAGGCTACCGCGCGGATCAACACGATCGGCATGCTGCAATCGGAGCTTTAAATTGTTTCTCGCATCGAAAGTCATATTGGCATTTGCGCCAAAATCATGGTTCTCGACGTTGTCGGTGCTCTGCTGGTTATAGCGAAGGTATTCACCGCGGTAACTGACATCGTAAACATTCGCACCCTGCTTGGCTTCAATGCGCACACCCGGTTTCACGCTCGTAATGGTATCTGCCTGCTTGGTGGCATCTGGCTGAAGGGCGATGTTGCTGTCGCGCTTGATGCCGACTTCGATTTCCGGGTAGGCCATCAGCGGGCCGAGAGGAATCGCACCCGGCGGCGTCTGTGCGAATACGTTTAAACTGGCGGCGCCCAGCAGCGCGGCAAGTGTATTTCTACGGTGGTTTTTCATTATTCTCACAATGCCCCTTTTGTCGTTTTCGAAGGGGGCATATTTCAAGTCAAATTTACGCCAGAAAAAAGCATGCGGATTTCTGGCCCCAGCAATGGGGTTAAATATTAACGTTAATGTTCGCATCTTGACAGTAAGTTTCCATCCTGAAAAGACCGCACCTTAAAATAGAGTAATTAATTTAATTACTTATGTCAACTTATTCAAGTTACATGTCAAGGTTTGTGACTTGTTAATTCTTGTCAATTCCGACTCGTTGAGCACAAAACGAAGATCCTTTCCTTATAATGTATTGGGAATTTCGTGTAAACGATTGTTAATATGAACTTATTCCGATCTTTGCTGCTGCTGCTCGCGTTTGTTGTATGGCTACCACTGACGACGGTGGCGGCTGACCTAAATGCGATCGGCCGCTGGGCCGAATCCGCTGCAAAAGGCGATTCGGCTGCGCTTGCCAGCCTCAGGCACGAGGCAGAGCGCCATGACCCCGAATCGCAGTATCGCCTGGGAGTATTGATATTCGAGGGGCAGGTTGTGCGCAGGAATTTTGTCCAGGCTGCCGACCTGTTCCGGCGGGCTGCCGACAAGGGCCATGCGGCCGCACACAACGCGCTCGGTCACATGCTGCAGCATGGGTTGGGCATCGACAGGGACGAAGCCCAGGCCGCGCAGTGGTATGAGCGCGCGGCGCGGCTCGACAACGCCGACGCGCAGAATAATTTTGCGTGGTTGCTACAGGAAGGCCGCGGCCGGCAAAGGGATTTCGACCAAGCCGTGACCTGGTACAAGAAAGCAAGCGCATCAGGTCATGTCACAGCACCGTATCAACTGGGTCTTCTCTACGAAACAGGTATTGCCGGAGCGAAGGACCGGGTGCAGGCACTCTCGTGGTACCGCGTCGCCGCGGAGCGTGGCGAGCCCATGGCCCAGTACAAGCTGGGAGCAGCGCTCATCACCGGTGACAGCGCCGTGCGCGACCCCGACAAGGGCGCCGCCTGGCTGGAAAAATCCGCCGCGCAGGGCAATCCCCTCGCCAAGTCGATGTTGGCAACGCTGCTGGTTAAGAGGGGGGGCAAGCCATCGCCTGACGCCAGGATCCTGGGTCTTGCCACCGATGCGGCCAAGCGAGGCGTGCCTGCCGCGCAGCGCCTGCTGGGGACGATCTACGAACAAGGGCTTGCCGCTGAAAAAGATCCGGCCGCGGCAATACGCTGGTACCGCGAAGCGGCAACACGCGGCGATATCGACGCGCAGTTGCCGCTGGCGAAACTGCTCGACCTGGGACCGAAGTCGGTGCAGGACCCCGTCGAGGCCGCCCTCTGGTATGGCAAAGCCTCGGCGGCAGGCGGGACCGAAGCGGACCTCTGGCTGGGACTCCTTTATCAGGAAGGACGCGGCATCGCGCGCGACGAGCAGCAGGCGTTCCGGCATTATCAGAAAGCGGTAGAGGGCGGCTCGGTGGAAGCCCTGTACCGAATTGCCGTGCTTTATGACGAAGGACGAGGGGTGGCACGGGACACCCGCCGCGCGCGCGACGCCTATGCCGCCGCGGCCGACAAGGGCCACGCCGGCGCCAGGGAGTTTCTCGAGCGCTTGTTGAAACCCGCGGAGCGCGAGAACGATCCGTTCTCACCGATAAAGTTCGGCAGGTTCTGAGCATGTTTCATATCCCATTGTCGAGATCGCTGATCGCCGCCGCGCTAGTTGCTGCGGCATCGCCGTTCGTCAACGCGGCGTCGTTCGTCAACGTGTCACCGCATCCGGATCTCGCCGCATTGCGCCCCGTGGCTTCCGCGGAACCCCTGTTCTCGCCGCGGGTCGATACGCCGCCCGAACTGGTCCTGTCGTTCGTTCCCCCGCCCGCGCCCGCGCCTGTGCCCATTGCCGCCGCGCCGATCGTCTATACCGATATCTGGGAGCGGATCCGCGCCGGATTCGGCGTCAATGATTTGCAGCTTAAGGAAGTGAGCGAGGCGCAGGACTGGTACGCCAAGCGCCCCGAGCTGGTTTCAAACATCCTGCAGCGCAGCCGCTACTACCTGTACCACATCGTCGATGAAGTCGAAAAACGCGGCATGCCGACCGAGATTGCGCTGCTGCCCTTTGTCGAAAGCGGCTTCAATCCGCGCGCGCTCTCCTCGGCGCAGGCCTTGGGGCTCTGGCAATTCATTCCCGAAACCGGAACCAAGTACAAACTCGATCAGAACCACGTCTACGACGCGCGGCGCGACATCATCGCCTCGACCACGGCGGCGCTGGATTACCTGCAATTTCTGCATGGGCTGTTCGGAGACTGGCAACTTGCCCTGGCGGCTTATAACTGGGGAGAGAAGGCGATCACGCTTGCCATCGAACGTAATCACGCCAGGGGTGTTTCCACCGACTTCGCCAATTTGATCCTGCCCAGGGAGACCCGCAATTACGTTCCCCGCTTGCTCGCGGTCAAGCAACTGGTGATTAGCCCAACCCGTTTCGGTGTGACATTGCCTCGCATCGATAACGATCCCTACTTCGTGGCAGTTGCCATGCCTCCCGGAGTGGACCTGAAGGAGGCCGCACGCCTGGCAGACATGGATGCCGCGGAATTTGAAATTCTGAATGCGGCGTACTTGCAACCCCACCAGCATTCATCGCCGATGCGCGCGATGATCCGCGTTGACAAGATCACCGGTTTTTTCGAAAGAGCGCGGGAATTCATCCAGAAAACCGAATTCCGCCGCGCCAGCCAAGCCGCCGGCGCAGCCAAGCGCAGCAAACCTGCCGCCACTACTTGTTGCCAACGACGATAACTCATCCGACAGGTCCACTCGGCAGGATTAGTTTGGCTGCCGC
>MEQV01000147.1 GCA_001770355.1 Betaproteobacteria bacterium RIFCSPLOWO2_02_FULL_62_17 | reverse complement strand
GACTCGCGCGGCAGGATGGTGGGGGCGCTCAACATGCACGATCTGTTCCGCGCCAAGGCGATCTGATGACCGCGCCGGGCGGGCACTGAATGGAATCCCTGCCGCGGCTTATCGAGCGCGCACGGCGGATTCGCCTGATGCTTTTCGATGTCGACGGCGTATTGACCGACGGCACCCTGTACGTGGGGGAGGGGGGCGAAATAATGAAGGCCTTCAATGCCCGCGACGGGCACGGCATGAAAATGCTCGCCGAATCGGGCATTGAAGTCGGCCTGATCAGCTCGCGGCAATCGCGCATCGTGGCAATGCGCGCGGCGGAACTCGGCATTGCGCTGGTACGCCAGGGCGCCGCGGACAAGGCGGTCGAATTCGCCGCCATCCTGGCCGAGCGGAAAATCGACGCCGCGCAGGCGGGTTTCATGGGAGACGATGTTCTCGATCTGCCGGTGCTGACGCGCTGCGGATTCGCCGCGAGCGTTCCGGAGGCGCCCGAGGCAGTCAGGTCACGCGCCCATTTTGTGCCGGGTTCGGCCGGCGGCCGCGGCGCGGCGCGGGAAGTGTGCGAATTCATACTGCGCGCGCAGAACAATTTTGATGCCGCCCTGAACCGCTACCTGCGATGAAGATCCAGTTCAATCATTTGCTGCCGGTCGCCTTGATGCTCCTGCTCGGGGGCATGACCATCTGGCTGCAATACGCGATTGAATCACCGCCCCAGCCGGAACCGGCGAAACATCGCCACGATCCCGATGCCATCGGGGAAAAAGTGACCATCTCCAGATTGGACCAGCGTGGCATCGCGCAATACCATCTTTCGGCCGAGCGCATGCTGCATTACCCGGACAATGACTCGATCGAGCTGGTCGCGCCAAGATTCCTCAAGAAAGACGCCAGCGCCGAGCTCACCGTGACAGCGAACAAAGGCGTCATCTACCAGGAAAACAAGGAAGCGCGCTTCTACGACAATGTCGAACTGGTGCGGCGTCCGCTAATAGTCGGCGATCTTCCCAGCCAGGACACTTTGCGGATTCGCACCCAATACATGCAGGTATTCCTGGAGCGTGGCGTGGCACGCACCGACCGGGCTGTCAGCATTGTGAATGGACCGTCGACGCTCTCGGGCACCGGCATGGAGTACCAGCGCGAGACTGGCCGCCTGAGCCTGCTCTCAGGAGTGAAGGGGAGTTTCCATGTCCAGAAAAACTAAATTTTTTGGGCTTCTTATCTTGCTGGCCGCGGCCCTGACCACACCGGTGCTTGCCGAGCGTGCCGACCGCGACAAGCCGGTCAATCTCGAGTCCGATCGCATGAACGCGGACGATGTGAAAAAAACCTCGGTGTTTGAAGGACGCGTGGTGCTCACGCAGGGAACCATGGTGATCCGCGCGGACCGCCTGACCGTCAGACAGGACAGCCAGGGTTTTCAGTTTGGCACGGCGGTGGGCAACCCCGCCAGCTTCAGGCAGAAACGCGAGGGCTTCGATGAAATCATCGAGGGTGAAGCCGAACGAATCGAATACGACGGACGCGCGGATCGCGTGGAATTCTTCAATCGTGCGCGCCTGCGGCGCGATTGCGGTGACGACGTGGTGGGAAATTATATTTCCTACGATGCCAAGACCGAGCAGTTTTCAGTTCAATCCGCGAAAGGCACGGCCGCCGGCAAGGATGAGCGCGTGCGCGCTGTCATCATGCCCAAGAATCCAAAGGCCCAGTCCGACAAGGCCCCTTGCGCCCCGCTGGTTTCCAAACCCGCGGCGGCGAATCCGCGCTAGTGGGAACCCTGGCCACCAACACCAACCGCCGCGCGTCCCCCGGCGCCAGGCGCACGCTGCGCGCCGCGCGGCCATGAGCGTCCTCGCCGCCACAGCGCTGAAAAAGCGCTACAAGTCGCGACAGGTCGTGAAAGACGTTTCGATCGCAGTCGCGAGCGGCGAGATTGTCGGCCTGCTGGGGCCCAATGGCGCGGGCAAAACCACCTGCTTTTACATGATCGTGGGGCTGGTCGCGACCGACGGCGGCAAAATCCACATCGATTCCCGCGAGATCACGCATCTGGCGATGCACCGGCGCGCGCGCATGGGGCTTTCCTATCTGCCCCAGGAGGCCTCGGTGTTCCGCAAACTCACGGTCGAGGAGAACCTCCGGGCGGTCCTCGAACTGCAGAATCTCGGCGCAGCGGAAATCTCCGCGCGCGAGGATGCCTTGCTTGCCGATCTGAATGTCGCCCATCTGCGCCACGCCACGGCGCTGTCGCTATCCGGCGGCGAACGGCGCCGCGTGGAAATTGCCCGCGCCCTCGCAACCAACCCGCATTTCATCCTGCTTGACGAACCCTTCGCCGGTGTGGACCCCATCGCTGTGATTGATATCCAGAGAATCATCCGCTTTCTCAAGCAGCGATCCATTGGCGTCCTGATTACCGATCACAACGTCCGGGAAACATTGGGGATTTGCGATCGCGCCTACATCATCAATGAAGGCAGCGTGCTCGCCTCGGGAAACCCGGATGAAATTATCTATAATGAAAGCGTGCGCCGGGTATATCTGGGTGAGAATTTCCGACTTTAGTCGCTAAGGAGTCAAGTGTTGACAATTCTGGCGAAGGACTTGGGTTTGTATACGTCCCGAGAATTTTGATAGTTGCGCTTTTGCAACTTTCAAAATTCTCGGGAAAAGTGGATGCCAAAGCAAGCTGTTTGGTTCCGGCTCGTCCGCTTAGGAAGCTCGTAGCCCTTGTTCCGCACCATCCTTCCCGCGTTCTGAGCCATCCATGAAGCAATCACTGCAGCTCAAACTGTCTCAGCACCTCACGCTGACACCGCAGTTGCAGCAATCCATTCGCCTGCTCCAGTTGTCGACCCAGGAACTCAGCCAGGAGCTGGACAGGATGCTGATGGACAACCCGCTGCTCGAGCTCGAGGAGCCGGCAAGCGGCCATCAGGGCGCGCCCATTCACAACGGCCAGGAGCCCGCCGCGGACACCGCCAAAGACAATTCGCCGGAGAGCGGCGTCACCGATCCCGCCGCGGACGCTCAATCCCCGGATATCGACTGGTTCGGTTCGGGCGCGGCGGCGCCGGCGCCGCCCCCAGACGATGACGCCGGGCCGCCCGCGCTTGCCGCCGAACCGCCGAGCCTGCGCGTTCATCTTCTCGATCAGGTCACACTGCTTAATCTGGACGCTCATGACAAGACACTGGTGGCGCTTCTGGTTGACACGCTGGACGAGAACGGCTACCTCACCATGGACCTTGATGAGCTCTCTGAATCATTGCCCAGCGAACTCGAGATCTCCGTGGAGGAACTGCGGATCGCCTTGCGCCACTTGCAGCACCTTGATCCGACCGGCATCGGCGCGCGCAGCCCCGGCGAATGCCTGGCGCTGCAGCTCGAGGCGCTGCCGGCCTGCACCCCCTGCCGCGAGCTGGCCCTGGCGATCGTGCGCGGCCACCTTGAGCTGCTTGCCGCGCACGACTTTGTGCGGCTGCGCAAAGCACTGGGTTGTCATGACGAGCGCCTCAAGGAGGCCCAGCGGCTGATACAGAGCCTGGACCCGCGGCCCGGTTCCGCCTTTGGCAGCAACGAAGCGCGCTACGTGGTGCCCGATGTCATCGTCAGGAAGATCAAGGGCGTTTGGGTCGCCTCGCTCAACGCCGATGCCATGCCCAAACTGCGTGTCAACAGCATGTACGCCGACATCCTCAAGGGCGGCCGCGGCACGGCGGCGTCGCAAATGTCGCAGCAGTTGCAGGAAGCACGCTGGCTGATCAAGAACGTGCAGCAGCGCTTCGAGACCATTCTGCGGGTTTCCCAGGCCATCATCGACCGGCAGCGGCATTTCTTCGAACACGGCGAGGTGGCGATGCGGCCCCTGGTGCTGCGCGAGATCGCCGATCTGCTGGGGCTGCATGAGTCCACGGTATCGCGCGTGACCACGCAGAAATTCATGTTCACGCCGAGGGGAATTTACGAACTCAAGTACTTCTTCGGCAGTCATGTCGCCACCGACGCGGGCGGCGCGTGCTCGGCCACCGCGATCCGTGCCTTGATCAGGCAACTGGTCGCGGCCGAGGACGCCAAGCGCCCATTGACCGATGCGCGGATAGCGCAGATTCTTGGCCAGCAGGGAATAGTCGTGGCGCGGCGTACCATTGCGAAATACCGGGAATCCCTGCACATTCCTCCCGTCAATCTGAGGAAAGCCCTGTAGCGGCGAAACATGGAAATTGGCATCATGCGTCTTGCATCCCCACAAAATTCCCACAAAAGGAGGCCACCAGCACGGTTAATTCAAATTTAAGGCTAGCTGGCGCTCACCAGGAAGCGAGCTGTCGTCGAAGGACCCAAATCCACTTTAGACTTGTAGAGGAAACAGCAATGAACCTCAGCCTAAGCGGCCACCACGTGACGATCACCCCGGCCATTCGCGGCCATGTGCATTCAAAGCTGGAGCGCATCACGCGCCATTTCGACCATGTCATCGACGTCAAGGTGACCCTCAGCGTGGAAAAACTGCGGCAGAAAGCCGAGGCCACGGTGCATATCAGCGGCAAGGAGATCTTCGTGGAGAACGAGGACGAGGATTTGTACGTGGCCATCGACCTGATGGCGACGAAGCTTGATCGCAGCATCCTGAAACACAAGGATAAAGTCCGCGCCCACCCCCACGACACCCTGAAGCGCCAGCCGCAAGCCCCGGACTCCGAGGAGTAGGCGGGTAGGGTAGAATCCGATTCCCGTCCAAGTCTGCACTGTGCCCGCGGCGATCCTCCGGATGACGCGACCGATTGCGTGACGCATGAATCAAATCGCCAAGCTTCTTACCCCCTCGAATATCGTTCTCGACATTGATGTCACGAGCAAGAAGCGCCTGTTCGAGCAGGCGGGATTGCTGTTCGAGAATAACCAGGGCATCGCGCGAAGCACGGTCTTCGACAGCCTGTTTGCGCGGGAGAAGCTCGGTTCCACGGGCCTTGGCCAGGGTGTCGCCATTCCGCACGGGCGCATCAAGGGCATCAAGGAGGCGATCGGAGCGTTCTTGCGGCTGAAGAATCCGGTGCCTTTCGACGCGCCCGATGGCAAGCCGGTGGGCGTGGTGTTTGTCCTGCTGGTTCCGGAGCAGGCCACCGAGCGGCATCTGCAGATTCTTTCCGAACTCGCGCAGATGTTCAGTGATCGCGACATGCGCGAAACACTGAATACCGCCGCCGACGCGGCCGTGCTGCATCAGAAGATCACTGTATGGAATCCGAATGCTGCAGATCAGCGTCGCGCGGCTGTATGAGGACAACCGCGGGAAACTGGGGCTTGCCCCGGTAGCCGGCGCCGCGCGCGCCGAGGCCGTCATTCGCCGCGACCGCAGCGACGCGGCCGCGCTGGTCGGACACCTCAATCTGATCCATCCGAACCGCATTCAGGTGCTGGGGCCGCGCGAGGTCGCCTACCTGGCCGGATTCGATTCCGCCGCAGCACGCCAGCTGGTCGAAGCGCTGCTGCGCGCCGAACCTGCCGCCATCATCGCCTGCGAGAACGTGAGCCTGCCGGCGCCATTGATCGATTCGGCCCGGGAGGCGGGAGTCTGTGTGTTGTCCACCCCCGAAACCACAGCGCAGCTTATCGGCGGCCTGCGCCGCTACATCGACAAAATGCTCGCCGAAATGATCGAGCGCCACGGCGTGTGCATGGATGTGCTGGGACTGGGTGTGCTGATCACCGGCGATTCCGGCGTGGGCAAGAGTGAATTGGGTCTGGAACTCATCAGCCGCGGACATGGCCTGGTCGCCGACGACGTGGTCGAGATCACGCGCATTCCGCCCTCCAGGCTGGAATGCCGTTGCCCGCCCATGCTCAAGGATTTTATTGAAGTGCGCGGCCTGGGCGTGCTCAACATCCGCACCATCTTCGGCGAAACCGCGATTCGGCCGAGAATGAATCTGCGCCTGATCGTTCATCTGGAGCGCCCGGCCCCGGGCGCCCCCATGCCGGTGGAGCGCCTGCCGCTGCATGAAATTTCCGAGGACATTCTGGGCACCCCCGTGCGCAAAGTCGTGATCCCGGTCGCGGCCGGGCGCAACCTGGCGGTGCTGCTCGAGGCCGCGGTGAGAAATCACATCCTGCAGCTGCGTGGCATAAACAGCACGCAGGAATTCATCGCCCGCCAGCAAAGTGAAATGAACAAGGACCCACGTTGACAGCGGCAGCCACGCGCATGCGGCTGGCCCTGATCAGCGGGCTCTCGGGATCCGGCAAGAGCATCGCCCTGCGCGCCCTGGAGGATTCCGGCTTCAATTGCATCGACAATCTGCCGCTCGCCCTGCTCGCCGAAACCGTGCGCATTCTTCGCGACACGGGAACCACGCGGCTCGCCCTGTCGATCGATGCGCGCAGCGGCTCGTCGCTGCAGGCGCTGCCAGGCTACCTCGACCGGCTCAGAGCCGAAGGCACCGACCTGAGGGTGATCTTTCTGGATGCGCGCGATCAGACGCTGGTACGGCGCTTCGCCGAAACCCGCCGCCGCCACCCGCTGGCCGGCGGCGATCGCACCATCGAGGAATGCCTGCGCGAGGAGCGCAGCCTGCTCACCCCGGTCGCCGAGTATGGCCACCATGTCGATACCAGCGAACTGACTCCGATTCGCCTGCGCGATTGGATCAAGAAAATGCTGGAACTCGAAACGGATTTGCGCACGCTGGTGCTCGAATCCTTCGGCTACAAAGGCGGCGTGCCGCTGGATTCCGATCTGGTGTTCGACGCGCGTTGCCTGCCCAACCCGTTCTATGAACCCAGCCTGCGTGCCCTGACGGGGCGGGACGCGGAGGTCGTCCGTTTTCTTGACGCAGAACCGCTGGCGGCGGCGCTCAAGCGCGACATCGCGGCGTTCCTTGAGCGCTGGCTGCCCGAGTATGCGCGCGACAACCGCAATTACATCACCGTCGCCATCGGCTGCACGGGCGGCCGCCATCGCTCGGTATACTTGGCCGAACAACTGGCCGCGAAATATCGTCCGCGCATGAACGTGCTGGTACGCCACAGGGAGCTCCCAGATACATGAATCCAACCATCGCAGTAGCCCTCACCGGCGCCTCGGGCATGCCTTATGGCCTGCGGCTCACGCAATGCCTCATCGAGAGCGGCGCGCGCGTCTATCTGCTGCATTCGAAAGCCGCGCACACCGTCGCCAAGCAGGAGCAGGATCTCACCATTCCGCCGCGCGCGCAGGATGCGGAGAAATTTTTCTCTGAACGCTATGGCGCCAAACCGGGGCAGTTGCGGGTGTTCGCGCGCGAGGACTGGTTCGCGCCGGTCGCCTCGGGCTCCAACACGGCAGACAGCATGGTGATCTGCCCCTGCTCCATGGGCACGCTGGCCGCGGTCGCCGCGGGCCTCTCCGACAGCCTCATCGAGCGCGCCGCCGATGTGATGTTGAAAGAGAAGCGCAAGCTGGTTCTGGTGCCCCGTGAGACGCCGTTTTCCGTGCTGCACCTGGAAAACATGCTGCGACTGGCCCACGCCGGCGCGGTGATCCTCCCGGCAAACCCGGGCTTCTACCACCATCCGAAAAGCCTGGACGACATGGTCGATTTCATCGTCGCGCGGATTCTCGATCAGCTGGGTGTCAAGCATCAGCTGCTCGAGCGCTGGGGCGAGGAACATTAGGCGCTAAGGAGTCATCTGTTGACAAACTGGCGAAGAACTTGGTTTTGTATAGATCCCGTGAATTTTGAAAGTTGCGCTTTTGCAACTTTTAAAATTCGCGGGAGAAGTGGATG
>MEQV01000146.1:10747-11399 GCA_001770355.1 Betaproteobacteria bacterium RIFCSPLOWO2_02_FULL_62_17 | reverse complement strand
GGGCAGGCCAAGCGGTTGCGTGGCGATGCGCCGCGCCAGGAGTTCGCGAATCCGGCGGCGCGCGCGCTCGCCGTCCCCTGGGGAAAACTCGAAGCTCGCGCCGACGAACCATTCGTCCTCACCCAGAATGGAACCTCCGCGCAGCGCCACATGCCGGTAGCCGATTTCGAAATCCGCGGGGCTGCGCTCGCGTATCGTGCCTGCGCGATCAATGGTGTTCGCGCTGCGCACGAACTCCCAGGTTTGCGCGCCGTAGCAGCCGGCATTCATGGCGAGCGCCCCGCCGACCGTGCCTGGGATGCCGGCGAGAAATTCGGCGCCTTCCAGTTGCCGCAGCGCCGCGAGGCGCGCCAGCTTTGGACACGCGGCGCCCGCGCTGGCATGAATGACGGCGCCGTCGGCACGCATCCCGGCATGGGAGCTGTGCATCAGGATCACCGTGCCGCGAAATCCGCCGTCGCGGACCAGGAGATTGCTGCCCAGTCCGACAAAGCACAGCGGTTCGCGCGGCGCGAGACTGCGAAGAAAGGCGGAAAGATCTTCGCTGTCGGCGGGAATGTAGAGGCGATCCGCTGCCCCGCCCGCGCGCCACGATACATGCCGTGACATCGGCTCGGCGAACAGCAGGCGTCCGCGCAATGGCAACGTGGCG
>MEQV01000146.1:9185-10727 GCA_001770355.1 Betaproteobacteria bacterium RIFCSPLOWO2_02_FULL_62_17 | reverse complement strand
GTTCATCTTGTCCCGGCCTGCACGACGCGCGCGGCAACCGAACCGATCGATCCCGCGCCCATGGTAATCACCACGTCGCCGTCGCGCGCCGCTTTGAGTATGGCGGCGGGCATGTCGGCGATATCGGCCACGAATACCGGCTCGATGCGGCCGGCGACGCGCACTGCCCTGGCGAGCGAGCGTCCATCGGCGGCGACAATGGGCGCTTCGCCCGCGGGATACACCTCGCCCAGCAGCAGCATGTCCGGCTCGGACAGGACCTCGACAAAATCCTCGAATAGATCGCGGGTACGGGTGTAACGGTGCGGCTGGAACGCGAGCACCAGTCGCCGCCCCGGAAACGCCCCGCGTGCCGCGGCCAGCGTCGCGCGCATTTCCGCGGGGTGATGGCCGTAGTCATCGACCAGCGTGAAGCGCAGTCCGCCGCCAGCGGGCGTGATCTCGCCGTAACGCTGGAAACGCCGCCCAACGCCGCGAAACTCGGCCAGCGCCTTGGCGATGGCGGCATCGGCGATTCCCAGTTCGGTGCCCACCGCGATGGCCGAAAGCGCGTTTTGCACATTGTGGCGACCCGGCAAATTGAGCGTGACATCCAGGGCAGGCGCGCCTTCGCGCAGGCAACGAAAGCGCATGCGCTCGCCGTCCACCACGTCCACGGCGCGCACCATCGCTTCCGCGTGCAAGCCGTAGCTCACCACCGGTTTGGAAACAAATGGCAGGATTTCGCGCACATTGGCGTCATCGATGCACAGAATCGCGCTGCCGTAGAACGGCAGGTTCTGCAGAAATTCGACGAAGGCGTGCTTCAACTTCGCGAAATCATGCTGATAGGTCTCCATGTGATCGGCATCGATGTTCGTCACCACCGCCATCACCGGCTGCAGATGCAGAAACGACGCATCGGACTCATCGGCCTCGACGACGATGAACTCGCCCTCCCCGAGGCGCGCGTTGGACGCCGCCGCATTGAGCCGGCCGCCAATGACGAAGGTCGGATCGAGCCCGCCTTCGGCGAGCACGCTGGCAACCAGGCTGGTGGTGGTGGTCTTGCCGTGCGTGCCGGCCACGGCGATCCCGTTGCGCAGGCGCATCAACTCGGCGAGCATCAACGCGCGCGGCACCACCGGTATGCGGCGCGCGCGCGCCGCCACGACCTCGGTATTGTCCGAGCGCACCGCGCTGGAGATCACCACCACGTCGGCATCCGCCAAGTGCACCGCGTCGTGGCCGAGCGTGACCGTCGCGCCCAGCCCTGCGAGGCGCTCGGTCACCGCCGTCGCGCCGAGGTCCGAACCGCTGACCTCGAAGCCCAGATTGAGCAGCACTTCGGCGATACCGCTCATTCCTGAGCCACCTATGCCTACGAAGTGGATGCGTTTGACCTTGTGTTTCACGCGGCCAGCTCCATGCATACCTGCGCCAGACGCCGCGTTGCATCGGGCATCCCGCGGGCGCGGGCGCGCTCGGCCATGGCCGCAAGGCCGTCGCGTGCAAAACCGCGCAGCAATTGCGCCAGGCTTTCGGCATTCAGTTCCGTCTGCG
>MEQV01000146.1:8225-9129 GCA_001770355.1 Betaproteobacteria bacterium RIFCSPLOWO2_02_FULL_62_17 | reverse complement strand
TCGTCAACCGCATGGGGATAGGGGATGAGTACGCTCGCCACGCCCATGCAGGCAAGCTCGGCCACGGTAAGCGCGCCGGCGCGGCAGATCACCAGGTCGGCACCGGCGAGCGCCGCGGCCACGTCGTCGATGAACTCCACGGTGTCGGCCGGCACCCCGGCTTCGCGGTACGCGGCCTCGAGCGCTTCGCGATGCCCGCGCCCGCTCTGGTGCAGGATGCCCGGCCGACCCGCTTCAGGCAGACGCGCAATCGCCGCGGGGAGTACGTCGTTGATCGCCTTGGCGCCGAGGCTGCCGCCCATGACCAGCAAGCGCAGCGCACCGCTGCGACTGGCGTAGCGCACGCGCGGCGCCTGCGCCGCCGCAAACTCGGCACGCACCGGATTGCCGATGGTTTCGGCCTTTGACAATGTGCCGGGAAATGCGGTCAGCACCCGGTCGGCCACCCCGGCCAGCACGCGATTGGCCAGGCCCGCCACCGAATTCTGCTCGTGTATCACCAGCGGCCGCCTGAGGAACGCGGCCATCATGCCACCCGGAAAGGATTGAAAGCCGCCCAATCCGAGCACCACATCGGGTCGGTGCGCGAGTATCGCCCTGGCACCGTTCCAGAAGGCGCGCAGCAGCCGCAAGGGCAGCAGTGCGAGCGCCACCGGACCCTTGCCGCGCAGGCCGGAGAAATCCATCCACGCCATCTCGATGCCGCGCGCCGGCACCAGCCGCGCTTCGATGCCGGTGCGGCTGCCCAGCCACACGACGCGCCAATCCGCCGCGCGCAAGCATTCGGCCACCGCGAGGCCTGGGAACACATGCCCGCCGGTGCCGCCCGCCATGATCATGATGGTGCGCGCCATGCGTTGCGTCGCCTCCCCGTCATAGCGCTTCACCCCGCATCAATGTGTAT
>MEQV01000146.1:7256-8099 GCA_001770355.1 Betaproteobacteria bacterium RIFCSPLOWO2_02_FULL_62_17 | reverse complement strand
AATCGACCCGCAGCAGCACCGCCAGCGCCACGCAATTGACCAGGATGCCGGTGCCGCCGAAGCTCATCAGCGGCAGAGTCAGGCCCTTGGTGGGCAAGAGGCCCAGATTCACCCCCATATTGATAAGCGCCTGCACGCCGATCCACATGCCGATGCCCTGCGCCACCAGCGCGGAAAATGGCCGTTCCAGCGCAACCGCCTTCCTGCCCATCGCGAGCGCCCGCAGCACCAGCCACGCAAACAGCAGGATCACGGCGGCGACCCCGACGAAACCGAGTTCCTCGCCGATCACCGCGAGCAGGAAGTCGGTATGCGCCTCGGGCAGGTACATGAGCTTTTCAACGCTGCCGCCCAGCCCTACACCGAACCATTCGCCGCGGCCAAAGGCGATCAGCGCATGCGAGAGCTGGTAGCCGCGCCCGAAAGGATCGGCCCAGGGATCCATGAAGCCGAAGATGCGCTGCATGCGATAGGGCGAGGACATCACCAGTCCGGCAAATCCGATGGCGAGCAGCACACCCAGGCCGGCGAACCATTTGCCGTTCATGCCGCCGAGGAAAAGAATGCCCATGGCGATACAGGTGATCACCACAAAGGCGCCGAAATCGGGCTCACGCAGGAGCAGCCAGCCCACCACCAGCATGACCCCGAGCATCGGCAGCAGGCCGCGTTTGAAGCTGTGCATCAGCGCGGATTTTCTGACGGTGTAATCGGCGGCGTAGAGCACCGCAAAAAATTTCATGAACTCCGAGGGCTGCAGGGTCACTACGCCAAGCGAAATCCAGCGGCGCGCGCCATTGACCTCACGCCCGAACCCCGGCAACAAAACCATGGCCAACAATG
>MEQV01000146.1:5693-7224 GCA_001770355.1 Betaproteobacteria bacterium RIFCSPLOWO2_02_FULL_62_17 | reverse complement strand
TGCTGCCAGACGCGCATCGGCACCTGGAAAACGAATAGCGCGGTGACGATCGCGATGGCGAGAAATATCGCGTGACGCGTCAGGAAAAATGCCGTCCTGCCGCCGGTATAGCGGCTCATCTCGGCCGTCGCGATGGAAGACGAATACACCATTACCAGCCCGAGTCCGAGCAAAAGCAGGCTGGACCAGAGCAAGCCGGCGTCGTACTCGCCGGGATACTGGCGGACGGAATCAGCGCTCGCCAGCATGATGCAATCCCTCCACGGCGGCGCGGAACACTTCACCGCGATGCGCGTAATTGCGGAACATGTCGAAACTCGCACAGGCCGGCGAGAGCAGCACCGCGTCGCCCGCCTGCGCCAGCGCGGTGGCTTGCGAGGTGGCGTCCTGCATGTCGCGTGCGTGGCTGAGCGGCACCGCGGCGCTGACGAGCGCGCGCTCGATGAGTGCCGCGTCCCGCCCGATAAGCACCACGGCACGCGCGTGCCGTGCCAGCGCCGGCGCAAGCGGGCTGAAGTCCTGCCCCTTGCCTTCACCGCCGGCAATCAGCACCACCTTGCCTTCGCCCGAGCCCAGGCCCTCAAGCGCGGCGACCGTGGCGCCGACATTGGTGCCCTTGGAATCATCGAAATAGCGCACCGCGTTTCGGGTACGCACCAGCTCGACCCGATGCGGCAGGCCGCGAAATTGGCGCAATGCGTGAAGCAGCGGCTTGATGGGCAGGCCGAGCGAGCGGCACAGTGCCAGCGCCGCCAGCGCGTTGGCCGCGTTGTGCAATCCTGCAATGCGCAACTCGCGCGCATCCAGCAATCGTTCCGACCCCTGCGCCAGCCAGAGCGCCGGCGCATCCCTGATCAATCCGAAATCCTCGTCCCGCTGCGGAACATCCATGCCGAAAGTGATCACCTGCCGGCCGCTATCCGCCATTGCCAGCGAACGCGCATCGTCGCGATTGAGAATCTGCGCGCCAGCGCCGGCGAAAATACGCGCCTTCGCGGCGGCATAGTTTTCCATCGAACCGTGGCGGTCCAGGTGATCCGCTGTCACATTGAGTACCGCCGCCGCATCGGCCGCGAGCGTAGCCGTGGTCTCCAACTGAAAACTCGACAGCTCCAGCACCCACATTGCCGCGGCGCTGCCGCGCGCGTCCCGGCGCGACAAGGCATCGAGGACTGCGGGACCGATATTGCCCGCCACTTCGCAATCGAGGCCCGCCGCCCTGCACAGGGCGCCGGTAAGCGCGGTGACCGTGGTCTTGCCATTGGTACCGGTGATCGCGGCAATGCGCGGACGCGGCGCGCGCGAGGCGAGCGCTCGCGCGAACAATTCCACATCGCCTACCAGCGGAATCCCCATGCCGGCGCTGCGCGCAAGAGAATCGGCCAAGGCCGGGTCCTGCGGCGAAAGCCCGGGGCTGATCGCCACGAGATCAGCGCCTTCAAACGCTTCGCGCGGAAACCCTCCCAGATGCAGACTCACCGCAGGATTGGCGGCAAGCGCGCCGTTCCCCGGCGGATCGAGCCGGCTGTCG
>MEQV01000146.1:0-5669 GCA_001770355.1 Betaproteobacteria bacterium RIFCSPLOWO2_02_FULL_62_17 | reverse complement strand
CTTGGCCGCTCAGCCATTTCGCCATCGAGATTCCGGTTTCACCCAGTCCCAGCACGATTACCGTCTTTCCTTTCAGTCCCGAATCCTGCATTGCCCGCGCATTTCCCACGCATTTCCTTGTCAGCGCAGCTTCAGGGTCGACAAGCCGAACAGCACCAGCATCATGGTGATGATCCAGAAGCGCACTACCACCTGCGTTTCCTTCCAGCCTTCTTCCTCGAAATGGTGATGCAGCGGCGCCATGCGCAGGATGCGGCGCCCTTCGCCAAACCTGCGCTTGGTGTACTTGAACCAGCCCACCTGCAGCATCACCGACAGCGTCTCGGCGACGAATACGCCGCCCATGATGAAAAGCACGATCTCCTGGCGTACGATCACCGCCACCGTGCCCAACGCCGCGCCGATGGCCAGCGCGCCCACATCGCCCATGAATACTTCGGCCGGGTAGGCGTTGAACCAGAGAAATCCCAGGCCGGCGCCGGCCAGCGCCGCGCAGAACACCAGCAGTTCTCCCGCGCCGGGGATATAGGGGAAAAACAGGTATCTTGCGTATACGGTATTGCCCACCACATAGGCGAAAATACCCAGCGCCGCGCCCACCATCACCGCTGGCATGATTGCCAGGCCATCGAGACCGTCGGTGAGATTCACCGCGTTGGAAGATCCCACGATCACCAGGTAGGTCAGGGTGATGAATCCCCACACCCCCAGCGGATAGGCGATGTCCTTGAAGAACGGCACCATCAGGTCGGCCTTTGCGGGCAGGTTCATCTCGAAGCCGCTTTTCATCCAGGCGAGAAACAAGTCGAGGATCTGCGCGCTGCCGGGCGCGGACACCGCGAAGGCCAGATAGATTGCGGCGGCGAGCCCGATGACCGACTGCCAGAAAAACTTCGCCGCTGCCGACAATCCCCTGGGATTGCGATGCACCACCTTGCGGTAGTCGTCAATCCAGCCTACTGCGCCGAAGCCGAAAGTCACCACCAGCACCACCCAGACGAAGCGGTTGGAAAGATCGGCCCACAGCAGCGTGGTGATGAGGATCGCCATCAGCACCAGCGCACCGCCCATAGTGGGCGTGCCGGCTTTGATCAGATGCGTCTGCGGCCCGTCGTCGCGCACCGACTGTCCGATCTTGTATGCGGTGAGTTTCCTGATCACCGCCGGCCCCGCCAGCAACGAGATCGCCAAAGCCGTGAGGCAGGCAAGCACCGCGCGCAAGGTGATATAGCTGAACACATTGAACACGCGCGCTTCCGCGGACAGCCATTGCGCCAGGGCAAGCAGCATCAGTGTTCCTCCCTGGCCGCGCCGGTAAGCGACTCGACCACGCGTTCCATGCGCATGAAGCGAGAACCCTTCACCAGCAGCGTGGCGCCACGGCGGTCATAGGCGCGCAATGCGCCCAGCAGGTCCTCGAGTGTGGCCGCGTGCCGGCCGCCGCCGAAGGACGCGACCGCATGACGCGTGAGTTCGCCCATCGCCAGCAGGCTGGTGAGACGCGCCCGGCGCGCGTGTTCGCCCACCTCGGCGTGAAATGCGGGCCCATGCTCGCCGACCTCGCCCATGTCGCCCAGCACCAGCACGCGCGGCTCGGGGCACGCGGCCAGCACTTCGATTGCCGCATGCACCGATTCCGGGTTGGCGTTGTAGCTGTCATCGAGCAACACCGCGCCGCCTGCGGTGCTGGATCGCTGCATGCGGCCCTTGACCGCGCTGAATGCCCCCAGTGCCCGCGCCGCCGCCGCGAGCGACGCGCCTGCCGCCCCCGCCGCCGACGTGGCGGCGAGCGCGTTGCGCACGTTGTGCAGGCCGGGCACCGGCAGATCGATGCGCACGCTGCCCTCCGGCGCGTGCAAATGCAAGCGACTGGAGAATTGTTCGAGTTGGAAATCCGCATGCACTACGGCCTGCGATCCGAGGCCAAAGTCGCGCACGCCGGCACCGGCGCGCGCCGCCGCCTCGCGCCACATTGCCGCATGCGGGTCGTCGGCGTTGATCACCGCGACGCCGCCGCGCGCGAGACTCGCGGGCAATGCCGCATGTTCGCGCGCCACGTCGGCGACGCTTTTCATGAACTCCTGGTGCTCGCGCTGGGCGTTGTTCACCAGCGCAACGGTCGGGCGCGCCATCGCGGCAAGACTGGCCGTCTCCCCGGGATGGTTCATGCCGATTTCGACCACCGCCGCGCGGTGGCTGTCGCGCAGTCTGAGCAAGGTCAGCGGCAGGCCGATATCGTTATTGAGATTGCCCTCGGTGGCGAGCACCCGCCCGGCGCCGAAATGCTCGCGCAGGATCGCGGCGATCATTTCCTTCACGGTAGTCTTGCCGTTGGAGCCCGCCACCGCGATCAGCGGAATGGCAAAACGGGCGCGCCAGGCGGCAGCCAGTTTCCCCAGCGATGCCCGCGTGTCCTCCACCACCAGCAAAGGCAGCGGCGCCGCATCCGGAACATGGTCCACCATCGCCCCGGCCGCGCCTGATCCGGCCACCGCATCAATGAAGGCGTGAGCGTCGAAACGTTCGCCGCGCAGCGCGACGAACAGCGCGCCGCGCTCGATTTTCCGGCTGTCGGTGGAAACCGAATGGAAATGCGCATCCGCGCCCACCAGCCTGGCACCCAGGGAATGCGCGGCGTGGGCAAGGCTCATCATCCGCCCCATCCATCGAGCGCGCGCCGCGCTTCGGCCGCGTCGGAGAAGTCGATGCGCTGCCCGGCGATTTCCTGATAGGTCTCGTGCCCTTTGCCCGCAAGCAGCACCACATCCGCGCGCGCCGCTTCGCCCACCGCGCGCGCGATGGCCGCGCGGCGGTCGCTGATGCGTTCATGCGCGCCATCGATGCCGGAGGCGATTTCGGCGATGATGGCCTCGGGGTCCTCGCCGCGCGGATTGTCGCTGGTGATGATGATGCTATCGGCATGGCGCGCCGCCACCGTGCCCATCAATGCGCGCTTGCCGCGGTCGCGCTCGCCGCCGCAGCCGAATACCACGGTGAGCCTGCCGCCGTGCGCGTGCGCCGCGTCCTTCAATATGCCCAGCGTGTGTTCGAGCCCGTCCGGCGAATGCGCGTAGTCGACGATCACCAGCGGCCGCTCGCCCCCGCCCAGTCTCTGCATGCGCCCGACCACCGGCTGCATGCGCGCAAGCGCCGCGACCGCGCGATCGAAAGGCACGCCCGAGCCGAGCATCGTTCCCAGAACACCGGCGAGATTGGCGACATTGAAACGCCCGAGGAGCGCGCTTCGCAGGTGCGCTTCGCCCCAGGAACTCGTGACCGAGAACTCGGTGCCCTGCGGCGAGGTCTGAATGGCGTGCGCCTGCACGAAACACTCCAGGCCGGCGTGCGCCGCCACGCCCTCGACACAACTGTAGCCGATGCGGTTGACGCCGCTGCCCGCAAGCATGCGTGCGATTTGCACGCCCTGCACGTCGTCCAGGTTGAGCACCGCGTGGCGCAGACCGGGTGTCAGAAACAGCCGCTGCTTGGCGCGCGCATAGCTTTCCATGTCGCCGTGATAATCGAGGTGATCGCGCGACAGGTTCGTAAACAGGTTCGCGCCGAATGCAACGCCGTTGACGCGCTCCTGGTCCAGGCCGATCGAGGAGACCTCCATGGCGACCCCCTGTCCGCCCTCGCGCAGCAATGCCGCCAGCGAGGCGTGCAGCGTCACCGGGTCGGGCGTGGTGTTCAGGGCGGGGCTGAGCATTGCGGTGGCATCGCTGCCGGGTTCGCCGGGAAAACCGCTTCCCAGCGTGCCGATCACCGCGGTGCGCGCGCCGCACAAGCCGCAGGCCTGTGCCAGCCACTGGCTGCAGGAGGTCTTGCCGTTGGTGCCGGTCACTCCCATGGTCCACAGGCTCTCCGAGGGACGGCCGTAGACTTCGTGCGCGAGCGGCCCGGCCAGCCTTCGCAGGTTTGCCACGGGCCGCTGCGGAATCGGCGCTTCGGCCTGCCAATCGAATCCTTCCTTCTCCCAAAGCACCGCGGCGGCGCCGCGCTCCATGGCCTGGCCGATGAAGCGGCGGCCGTCGCTCGATTCGCCAGGGAAGGCGAGAAACACATCGCCCGGATTGACGCGGCGGCTGTCGATCGCGAGGGCATTCACGTGAAGGCCCTTCGTTTTGAACCAGTCGAGAATCTCGTCGATCGTGTCTGCCACGTGGTCATCGATCCCATTGAGTTCGCCTGCATTCCGCAGCGTCCCAGGCAAGGAGGCCCGACATCAGATGCTCTCCTCGATGCGTTCGCTTTCGGCGGGAAGCTGCACCGGTTTCATCGGCGCGTCGGGCGGGACGCCCAGGCCACGCAACGCGCCTTCCATCAGCTTGGCGAATAGCGGGGCCGCAACGTCGCCGCCGTAATGCCTGCCCGCAGAAGGTTCATCGATGGTGACCGCCACCACCAGGCGAGGATTGCTCACCGGGGCAAAACCCACGAAGGACGCGCGATATTTGTGGCTGGAATAGCCCGAGCCTTCCTGCTTGTACGCGGTGCCGGTCTTGCCGGCGACGCGATAGCCCATGATCTGCGCGCGGGGAGCGGTGCCCCCGGGGCCCGCCGCCGCCTCGAGCATCGCGCGAACCGCGCGCGCGGTGTCCGCGGAAATGACCTGCCTGCCCGGCACCACGCCGGCGTTCTTGACGAAAGACACCGGCACCAGTTCGCCGTCGCGCGCGAAGATCGTATAGGCCTGTGCAAGCTGAAACAGCGATACCGACAGGCCGTAGCCGTAGGACATGGTGACCTGTTCTATCGGTCGCCAGGTCTTGTGCGGCCGCAGCTTGCCGGAAACCGCGCCGGGAAAGGGCACGCTGGGAACAACGCCAAATCCGGACTTGTTGAACATCTCCCACATGTCTTCGCGCGTCAGCTTCTGCGCGATTTTGGAGGTGCCCACATTGCTCGATTTCTGAATCACCTGCGACACGCTGAGCGCGCCCAGCGGGTGCGCGTCGCTCACCGTTGCGCGTCCGATGGTGAGCTTGCCCGGCGCCGTCTGGATCACCGTATCGGGGCGTACCCGGCCTTCTTCCAGCGCCAGCGCGATGGTGAAAGGCTTCATCGTGGAACCCGGCTCGAAAGTGTCGGTCAGCACGCGATTGCGCAGTTGCGCGCCGGCAAGATGCGCGCGGTTGTTGGGGTTGTAGGAAGGCAGATTCGCCAGCGCGAGCACTTCGCCGGTGCTCACATCGAGCACCAGCACCGCGCCGGCCTTGGCACGATTTCCTTCAATAGCGGCCTTCAATTGCGAAAAGGCGTGGCTTTGAATCTTCGCGTCGATGGAAAGGGTGAGATCCCTGCCCTCCTGCGCCGGCTTGACCGATTCCATGTCCTCGACAATCTGACCCATGCGGTCGCGAATCACCTTGCGGCTGCCCGGTTTGCCTGCGAGTTGCTCCTGAAACGCGAGTTCAATGCCTTCCTGTCCGGTGTCCTCGGCGCCGGTGAAACCCAGCACATGCGCCATCACTTCGCCGCCCGGGTAATAGCGCCGGTATTCGCGGTTCTGGAAGATGCCGGGAATGCGCAATTCGGCGATTCGATCGGCGATCTCCGGGGACACCTGGCGCTTCAGGTAGACGAAATCACGCTCGGTCGATTGAATGCGTTTGCGAATGTCATCAGCGGATATCCCCAGCAACGGCGCCAGGCGCGCCAGGACCGCG
>MEQV01000145.1:3520-7024 GCA_001770355.1 Betaproteobacteria bacterium RIFCSPLOWO2_02_FULL_62_17 | reverse complement strand
GGCGCGCTATGACAAGATGATGGAGGCCTTCGGCGGCGTCGGCGTGCACGCCACGACACCGGCCGAGCTGCGCAAGGCCATGGAGGAAGCGATCCGCTCGAAGAAGCCCACGCTCATCAATGCCGTCATCGATGAGACCGCCGGCACCGAAAGCGGCCGCATCACCAGCCTGAACCCGAGCGCCGCGAAAAAGAAGTAAGGAGCAAGCAATGGAAGCACTCAAGGGAGTCCGTATACTCGACATGACGCACGTGCAGGCGGGGCCCACGTCCTCGCAGCTGCTCGCGTGGATGGGCGCGGACGTGATCAAGTTCGAGCCGCCGCAGGGCGACGCGACGCGCGGGCAGCTGCGCGACGTGCCGAACGCCGACTCGCTCTATTTCACGATGCTCAACTGCAACAAGCGCTCGATCACCGTCAACATGAAGACGCCCGAGGGCAAGCAGGTGTTCGTCGACCTGCTGAACAAGTGCGACATCATCATGGAGAACTTCGGCCCCGGCGTGCTCGACCGCTTCGGCTTCACCTGGGAGAAGATCCACGAGATCAACCCGAAGATCGTCATGGGTTCGATCAAGGGCTTCGGCTCGAGCGGCCCGTACTCCGACTTCAAGGCCTACGAGAATGTGGCTCAAGCCATGGGCGGGGCGATGAGCACCACCGGCGTCCCGGACGGCCCCCCGTTCGTCACCGGCGCGCAGATCGGCGACACTGGCACCGGCCTGCACCTGGCCATCGGCCTGCTCGCGGCGCTGCGCCAGGCCGAGCGCACCGGGCAGGGGCAGTACGTCGAGGTGGCGATGATGGACGGCGTGATGAATTTGTGCCGGGTGAAGTGGCGCGACCACCAGCGCCTGATGCGCACCGACATGCCGGAATACTCCGTTCCGACCCACAAGGGCATGGGCGCGACGCCGCGCGCCGGCAACGACTCGGGCGGCGGCCAGCTCGGCAACGCCATCCACTGCAAGCCCGGCGGCCCCAACGACTGGGTCTACGTCGTGGTGCAGGAGGCGGTGTGGGAGGCGCTCGCCAACCGCGTCGGCCCGGAGTCCAACCAACCGGGCCTGGCGAAGGACCCGAAGTACGCCACCATCGTCGAGCGGCGCAAGAACCAGGCGGGCGTGTGGGAGGCGCTGGGCGAGTTCGCGCTCAAGTTCACCAAGCGCGAGTTCATGGCGATCCTCTCCGAGCTCGACGTGCCCTGCGGCCCGATCATGTCCACCGAGGACCTGTTCACCGACGAGCACGTGAAGGGGCGCGAGATGATGGTCGAACTCGACCACCCGCAGCGCGGCAAGTGGTGGAACGTCGGCATGCCGATCAAGCTTTCGGCCTCGCCCGCGAAGCTGGAGCGCTCGCCGCTGCTCGGCGAGCACACCGATGAAGTGCTGAAGGAAGTGCTCGGCTACGACGCGGCGAAGGTCGAGGGACTGAAGAAGGCCGGCGCCTTCTCGCTGCCTTCCAAAAAGGCGGCGCCATGAAAATCGCGTTCATCGGGCAGCAGGACTTCGCCAAGGCAGTGCTGGAGGCCTTTCTCGCGCGCGGCGACCAGGTGGCGGGCGTATTCTGCGCGCCGGAGAAGGAGGGCGCTAGGGCCGACGTGCTGCGCGTCGCGGCGCAGGAGAAGGGCCTGAAGGTGTTCCAGTTCAAGTCGCTGCGCGACCAGGAGGCGCGCGACGCCATGAAGTCCCTGGACGCCGACATCGGCATCATGGCCTTCGTACTGCAGTTCGCGCCGCAGGACTTCGTGGGCATCCCGAAGCACGGCACCATCCAATACCACCCATCGCTGTTGCCAAAATACCGCGGGCCGTCTTCGATCAACTGGCCGATCATCCGCGGCGACACGAAGACGGGCCTGACCATCTTCCGCCCCACCGACGGCCTCGACGAAGGCCCGGTGATCCTGCAAAAAGAAACGCCGATCGGCCCCGACGACACCCTGGGCAGCGTCTACTTCGACCGGCTGTTCCCGATGGGCGTGGCGGCCATGCTCGAGGCCGCGGATCTGGTGATGGCCGGCAAACATCGTGAAACGGCGCAGGACGAATCCCAGGCGTCCTACGAAGGCTGGTGCCGGACCGCGGAAGCGAAGATCAACTGGGCCAACCACGTGGACTTCGTTCACAACCTCATTCGAGCTTGCAACCCCGCGCCTGGCGCCTGGACGGTGCTGGGCGGAAAGATGGTCCAGATTTACGACTGCAGAAAGCATCCCGTGCGCACCTTTGGCGCGGTGAAGGGGCGCATCGGCGAAGTTACTGAAATCGGTCCTGCGAGCTTTTTCGTCACCGCGCAGGGCGGGCGCATCGAGGTGCTGCGCGCGAAAGGCGAGGAAACGAAAAAAGTATCCGGTGCCGAGCTCGCCGCGGCACTTGGCATTCAGGCCGGCGTCAAGTTTGAAACCTGATTCGGCACCATCGGGCCGCGCTGCACTTTGCCGTTTGCCAGGGCAGTTTGCCGCGCGCCTGAATCGCGTTTTCTTGCGCGGGTTTCACAGCGAAGTCAAGCCTGCTTGCGGCGCCTGCGGATGTTCGCCGAAACCACCGGAAAAAGCTTGACTAATCTGATATTTAACTGCAACAATCTCAAATAGCCTGCTGTTTCTACTGCTAGTTGTTGGTTTTTTCCGGATTCTGGCAGCGTTCGGGAGGCCAATGTCATATCGGTGGTTATGGGTCTGGCCTGGCTGTCGTTTCCGGCAATTCGCGTTTTCGGGTGTCAAGCGGGGCGAGAGCCTGCTGGCGTAAAATGCCGGGGCTATGGGGCGATCAAGCGCTGACGAGCGCAAATCGCGATAAAAACAATCGGGGAGACCCATGAAGTCGGGATTTTGGAAAAAGGACTGGTTTCTCGGCCTGGTTGTGTCGCTCGCCTTCCTTTTCACCGGCGGAACCCAGTTAATACAAAGCCTTGAGCGCGCAGCCTACGATTGGGGCGTGCGTGCGTCTTCGCGGAATTCCAGCGACAAAGTGGTGGTGATCGCCATTGATGATGCGAGTATTCGCAGCATCGGGCGCTGGCCCTGGTCTCGCGAAGTTCATGCCAAGATGACAGAGGCGCTTGCCGGGGCCAAAGCGAAGGTCATCGGGAATTTGGTGTTCTTCAGCGAACCGCAGGTGGATTCCGGGCTGGGGTACATCAACAAGCTGCTGGAAATATTCGGCAAGTATGCGCCGGGCACCGATGGTTCCCCGCCCGCGGCGGCCGGCTCGGCCGAACTGGTGCAGTTGGGAACCCTGTTGCGCGAGGCCGAAGATTCCCTTAACACCGATCGCAAGCTGGCCGCAAGCTACAGCAAGTCGAATAATGTGCTGCTGCCCATGCTGTTTGAATTGGGGGAGCCTCGCGGCAAGCCCGACAAGCCGCTTCCCGATTTTGTGACCCGCAACCGGGTACCGAAAGTGGATCAGGGCAGCGGCGATACACCGCTGCCGGCGTCGACGGTGATTTCGCTGCCCATCGACGAAATCGGCAAGAGCGCCGCCGCCATCGGGCATC
>MEQV01000145.1:0-3505 GCA_001770355.1 Betaproteobacteria bacterium RIFCSPLOWO2_02_FULL_62_17 | reverse complement strand
ATATCGATGGCGGTATCCGCACCGAACCCCTGGTCGTGCAGTTTTTCGACCAGTACTATCCTTCCATGTCCATGATGCTTGCCGCCAAGAGCCTGAATCTTGGGCCGGAAGATATCAAAGTCAGCCTTGGCCAGGGCGTCCAGATCGGCAAGCTGCGCATCGCCACGGATTCGGCGTTGCAGATGTACACGTATTTCTATAAAGACAGGGACAATCGCTCGGTGTTTCGCGTCGATTCATTTTTTGACGTGTACTCCGGGAAAATCAAACTCGAAACCTTTCAGGACAAGATAGTTCTCATCGGACCGACCGCCGCGGGTGTCGGTACCACTTCGGTAACCCCCATATCTCCGGCCATGGCGCCGGTGCTTACCCTGGCGCATTCGGTCTCATCGATTCTGCAAGAGCATTTTTTTGTCGCGCCAACCTGGGGATTCTGGGTAGAGAAGCTGGTTTTCATTCTGGTGGCGGTGTATCTGGTCGCGCTGTTGCCCCGATTGAAGGCGGGCATGGGGGCGAGCACCAGCGCGAGTCTGGTTGCCTTGCTTCTTATCGTTCATTTCGTGCTCATGACCGGGCAGGGAACATGGCTGCAGTTCATGCAGTCGTTGACGCTGCTTGTGGTCGGGCACGTGTTGCTGATCACCAAGCGCTTCGTGATGACGGAGGCGGGCAAGGCGAAATCGGATCAGGAATCGGCGGCCTCGAACCGCATGCTCGGGCTGGCGTTCCAGGGGCAGGGGCAATTGGACATGGCGTTTGATTATTTCCGCAAGACGCCCATGGAAGAGGCCGTCATGGACAACCTTTACAATCTGGCGCTGGATTTTGAGCGCAAGCGGCAGTTCAACAAGGCTGAGTCGGTGTTTCGTTACATGTTTGACTTCAACCCGAAGTTTCGCGATCTGGAGCAAAAGCTGGCGCGATCCAAGCAGTTGTCGGAGACCGTCATTCTTGGCGGTGGCGGTGGCGGAAGGACCAACGCGAGCATTCTCGAGGGCGGCGGCGGTGCCGAAAAGCCCATGCTTGGCCGCTATCAGGTTGAGAAAGAGCTTGGCAAGGGCGCGATGGGCGTGGTGTACCTGGGCAAGGACCCGAAGATCGGACGCGTGGTCGCGATCAAGACCATGGCGCTGGCACAGGAGTTCGAGGCCGATGAACTGGTGGAAGTGAAGGAACGTTTTTTCCGCGAAGCCGAGACCGCCGGTCGCCTGTCACACCCCAATATCGTGACGATATACGATGCCGGCGAAGAGCACGACCTGTGCTACATCGCCATGGAGTTGCTCAAGGGCAAGGATCTGGTGCCCTTTACCAAACCGGGAAGCCTTCTGCCGATCGAGAAAGTGGTGTCCGTCATTGCCCGCGTTGCGGATGCGCTTGGCTACGCGCATACACAGAATATCGTGCATCGGGACGTCAAACCTGCGAACGTAATGTATGAGCCGGAATCCGACAGCGTCAAGGTGGCCGATTTCGGTATCGCGCGAATTACCGACTCTTCCAAGACCAAGACCGGCATGGTGCTTGGCACGCCCTCGTACATGTCGCCCGAGCAACTCTCCGGCAAGAAGGTGGATGGGAAGAGTGATCTGTTTTCCCTCGCGGTCAGTCTGTACCAGATGCTATGCGGCCAGTTGCCATTCACGGGCGATTCCATGGCGCAATTGATGTACAAGATCGCGAACGAGCCGGCACCGGATATTCTTTCCATTAATCCGGCAGTGCCACCCGCGTTGGTCGCTTTTCTGGACAAGGCGATGGCCAAGGACGCCGATCAGCGCTTCCAGACCGGCGAGGCATTCGCCACTGCGCTTCGCGCGGCCTTTGCTGGCGCTGGCGCCACCGCCACCCCAACCGCCAGCGCGCCCAAAGCCGCGTCGCCAGATGTTGATATCAGTCTGTAAGTGAAATACGCATGAGCCTTGCCCAGATGCTGGAAGTCGTAAGCGCCACCGATCCAGGGATGGTGCGATCGAACAACGAGGATTCAATCGCCTCGGACGTGTCGCGCGGGTTGGTGGTGCTGGCCGACGGCATGGGTGGCTACAATGCGGGCGAGGTGGCGAGCGGCATTGCCACAACCGTGATTACGACTGAAATGCAACAACTTCTCGATCAGAATCCGCCCTACGCGATCGAGGAATCAACCGGAAAGGCGGTAGCAGAGAATATGCTTCGCAATCAGGTCGCCAGGGCGAATAACTCTATCTACCAGGCTGCCCAAAGCCAACCCCAGTACGCGGGAATGGGTACAACGCTGGTTGTCGCCCTGTATTACGACAACAAGATGGCCGTAGCGCATGTGGGGGATTCCCGGTTATACCGATTTCGGGATGACAAGTTTGAGCAAATAACCCGTGATCATTCCCTGCTTCAGGAGCAGATCGACAGCGGACTTATCACCAAGGAGCAGGCCAAGCTGTCGGCAAATAAGAATCTCGTCACGCGAGCCCTGGGAATCGACCCGACAGTGGAAGCCGAGATACACGAGTACGAAACCAAGGTCGGGGACATTTACCTGCTCTGTTCCGATGGCCTTTGTGATATGGTGAGCGACGACGATATTGGCATGGCATTGCAGACTCTGGGCGCCAATTTGAAGCTATGCGTGCATCAATTGGTGCAGATGGCCAACGATAATGGCGGACGTGACAACGTTTCGGTAATTTTGATCCGCGTATTGCGCGAATTTCCAGCGCCACGCGGTGTTCTGTCTAAGGTTTTTGGCTGGCTACGATAGTACGGGGACACTACTATGGCGAAGCTGATTCTCAGCATGGATGGTTTGGTGCTAAAGGAGTTCACTCTCAGCAAGGAGCGGACGACTATCGGGCGCAAGGCACATAACGATATTCAGATCGATAATCTCGCCGTCAGCGGCGAGCATGCGGTCGTGGTCACTATTCTTTCCGACTCGTTTCTCGAGGACTTGGGAAGCACCAATGGCACGCTTGTCAACGGCCAGACGGTCAAAAAGCATTTTCTGCAAAATAATGACGTGATTGAGCTTGGAAAGTACAAGCTCAAATTCGTAAGCGATGGTCCGGTCCAGACCAAAGCCGCGGATTTCGAGAAAACCATGATTCTGAGGCCCGGTGCATTGCGGCCGCAGGCGCCGGCGCCCGCGGCCCCGGGAGCGGTAAAGCCCGCGGCCGCCCCGGGTTCCGCCCAGGCGAACGCCGCAGCAACCACGCCACCCCCGCGGGTCGTGCCGCCGCCCGCAGCGCCACAACGCGCAGGCGTCCTTCAATTGTTGTCCGGAGCCAATGCGGGCCGCCAGCTTGACCTCACAAAACCGCTTACAACCCTGGGCAAACCGGGCGTACAAGTGGCGGTCATCACGCGTCGCCCGCAAGGTTTTTTTATCACGCACGTCGAAGGCGCCAACTTCCCCGTTGTCAATGGCAAGACGCTGGATGCGCAGGCACACCCGCTTGGCGATCACGATGTCATCGAGATTGCCGGTGTGAAGATGGAGTTCTTCTTCAAGGCTTGAGGGTCG
>MEQV01000144.1:6264-11185 GCA_001770355.1 Betaproteobacteria bacterium RIFCSPLOWO2_02_FULL_62_17 | reverse complement strand
GGTCACCTTCGTTCACCGTGCCCGCGGCAGAGGTGTAGGCTGCGCCGTTCACGCTGTACTGGCCACCGGTGATGGAGATCGGCACGTTCGTGCCGATCCCAATCAGCGTGATCGGGTTGGATATCACCACACTACCAAGCGGAGCCTCGATCAGCGGCGCAAACATGTTCGGGTCGGCAAGACCCAGGCTGAAGTTCTCCCCACCATAGGCCACTCGCACCAACGGCGGCACGGTATCCGCAGCGGAGGTGCCGGTGCCAAGACCATAGCTAGAGTAGCCCCAAGCGCGCAGCGCCCCGTCGGACGCGAGCGCGACGCTGGAGTTGAAGCCTGCCGATACGGCAATCACATTGCTTAGGCCCTGCGCCTGTACCGGTATGCTGCGATTAGCGGTCGTGCCATCGCCCAGGTTTCGATTCGAGTTAGAGCCCCAAGCCCACACGGTGCCATCGGATTTGAGCACCAGGGAATGTGAATTCCCCGCCGCAATCCCCGCCACACCGCTCAGGAATCCCACCCCTCCCGGTCCCAGCACCTGTACCGGCGTGGTGCGATTGGTAGTCGTGCCATCGCCCAGGCGTCCGTCAGAGTTATTGCCCCATGCCCACACCGTACCGTCAGATTTCAAGGCAAGCGAGTGAACATTCCCTGCCACGATCGCCACCACACCGCTCAGGAATCCCACGCCTCCTGGTCCCAGCACCTGCACCGGCGTCGTGCGATTGGTGGTCGTACCATCGCCTAGACCTCCGTAAACGTTTGAACCCCACGCCCACACCGTGCCGTCGGATTTAAGTGCCAGCGAACCGACGCCTCCCGCGGCAATCGCCACCACACCACTCAGGAATCCCACACCTCCCGGCCCCAGCAGCTGCACCGGCGCGTGGCGCTCGGTCGTGGTGCCATCGCCCAGCTTCCCCGCAGTGTTCGCGCCCCACGCCCACACCGTGCCATCGGATTTGAGGGCCAACGAGTGAACTGCCGCCGCAATGGAAACAACATTGGTAAGCCCCGGCACCTGTATCGGGTTCACGCGAGAGGCCGTGGTGCCATCGCCCAGTTGGCCCGCCCCGTTGTAGCCCCAGGCCAATACCGTGCCCCCTGCGCGCAGCGCCAGACTGTAAGGAAAAAGGGAGTAGCTGGAATCGTAACCCCCGCTCGCAACTTGCACGATACCGCCCAGACCCGGCACTTGCTGTGGAAATGGATTACCCACCTCCCCCCACGTCCACACCGTCGCATCGGAGCGCAACCCGATCACCTGTCCCAAGCCCCCCCGCACCTGCGGTGTTGCGATTTCTACTGAAGTCGCTTTAGCCAGTACCGCATAAGGGTTCAAGATTCCGGCCCCACACAAAGTTTGCGTGCAGTTGGCATACGACCCCTGGCTCGCCGCGTTTGTCGTGAAGGGCTGCGCAGTGTTTCGAATCCAGTCTCGTACCTGTGCCGGACTTAGCGAGGAATTGTGCGACAGGATCAGGCTCACGACACCCGAAACCTGTGCCGCAGCCAGGCTCGTTCCGTTCGTGAAAATATAGGCGCTGTCTCCCGTAGGAGATTGCGTGCCGCTGTCGGAGCTTGAAAGGATGGCATCCGCCGAAGTGCCGCCCGGAGCCGAAACGGCAATTTGCGGTCCCGAGTTCGAATAAGCGGTGAGCCCGCCGTTTCGATCCAATGCACCGACTGCGATCACGTTCTGGCAACTCGCCGGCGTGTAGTTCGCCGCGTTCTGGCCCTGGTTGCCCGCGGCCGCGACGACGACCGCGCCAATGCCGGTCACGTCGTTGATCGCGCTCTGGAATGCAGCATCGCATACGCCTTCCGTGGAAACGCTCAAGTTGATGACGCGCGCGGGATTGGCGTTGTCAGGCACGCCGGCGACAGGAATCCCGGCCGCCCAGCGAATGGCATCGACGATGTCGGACGTGTGGCCACCGCATTTTCCGATGGCCCTCACCGGCAGGATCTTCGACGCCCAGTTCAGGCCCGCTATGCCCTGCGCATTGTTGCCGCTGGCGGCAATCACTCCAGCGAGCCGTGTTCCGTGCCAACTGCTGTCGGCTACCGGGCAGCCGACCAGCGGCCCCGAGGCCGCCTCCGCGGCCGTGACCCAGTCACCCGGATCCGTCGGATCGGCGTCGCGACCGTTGCCGTCGTTGGAGCGGTTCAAGTCGCTCACGAAATCATAGCCAGGTACGGTGCGCCCCGCAAGATCGGCGTGCGGCAGAATGCCCGTGTCCACCACCGCCACAACGATCGAAGCCGACCCGGTCGTAATGTCCCAGGCGCTCGGCGCATTGATTCCTCCCGACGCCGCCTGCAGATTCCATTGGGAGCCGAACTGCGGGTCGTTAGGCGTAAGTTGAGGAAAGGCAATCCGGTCCGGCGCCGTGTATTCCAGATGCGAATGAGTCTTCAGCCGATTGACGATCGCCTCGACCTCCGCATCGGAAAGTCTTTTGTCAAGCTTCAGTACGAACTCACCACGCCCACTCATCGCACGATGCAGGCGCAGCGGTCGATTAGCAATTTTGCTGAACTCGGCCTCGAGTTGTGTGTCAACTTCCTTCCTTACTGGATGGCCGTCGGCGCCGGCTTTGAAGCGAATGATGATTCGGTCAGTGGGCGCGGCATGAGCGAAGGGGGCAGTGAAAAGCATGAGCGCGAGAGCAACAAAGCTAAGCACGCCGCTCGGGTAACGTCCTCGCTTGCGCGGCTTACCGCTCATGAGGACACACCCATCATCACCGATGCGCCTTCATGGAGCGTGGGTGTCACCCGGCTCACGACGTGTGCCTCCTCTCCCGATTACACGAAAGTCCAATTCACGCGTCGTCTATCTTTATCCCCATGGGCGATCCACGCCATGACATTTGTCAAGCGCTAAACGTGAATATTCACACTTTGCATATCCGGTTGTTACCCGCACCCCGAACAGCCAGCGCCTTACCTCGAAGGAAAAACCGACCAATCCGTCAGTCGCCTGAACTCAACGCCGCCGCGGATCGTGGAGTGTCGGATTCCTGATGTCCAGATCGGCCGTCACCTGCTCGCGGCTGCGCTCGTAGACGATTTCCCGCCCCGCTACGCTGCCGGCGTAGGCGAGGCCGTTGCGGGTGGGCGACAGTTCGCACTTGACGTTGTGTATGCCCTCGCCGAGTACCACCTGTATGCCGCTGGCGCGCTTGTTGAGAACCACCACCTCGAGGGTCTGTCCGGTTTCGGTGACGCGTACCTTGATTCTTTCAGCGCTCATCGGGCGACACTCCTTGGAGGTTAAACGCGAGTGGTCAGGCGCATTCTCGCAGAACCCGCCCGGCTGAAGCGCTGGAATTCAAGCCATGACCTTCAGCCGCCTCAGCTCGAAGTAACACCGCGCGCAAGCCCGCACGTCCACCAGCGCGCGATGCGCGCCGTCGAGCGGCTGGTTGAAGAGCTTCAGGTGCAACTCCTGCAGCGTGGGCCACTTGAACCCGTAGCGTCCGGGCAGCCGGCAATAATCGGTGGACTCCTGCATGGTGCAGCGCCGCGGCTTGGACTCGACCAGGTTGGCGAGGCCCGCGCGCAGGAGCTCGGCGCCGAGGATCTTTTCGTCAAACGAGATGTTGTGCGCGAACAATGTTGAAGCTTTACTCATGCTGGCCGACGCTGCATCGAGCACCAGCCCGAGTTCGACGCCCTCCTTCGCCGCCATCGCCGTGGTGATGCCGTGAACCCTGGCGGCATCCGCGGGAATGGTGAAGCCATCGGGCTTGATAATGTATTCGGCGCTTTCGATCTCCCGGTTTTCAGCGTCGACCAGCAGCCACGCAATCTGCACCAGCCTGGGCCAGTTTTCCAAGTCGGAAGCCGGCGCTTTGTAGTTGCGTGGAATGCCGGTGGTCTCGGTATCGAAGAAGAGGTACATCTCAACCCCAAACCTCCCGCGCCACCTCGACCACCAGGCGCATCTTCGCCCACTGCTCCTCGATGCTGAGCTCGTTGCCTTCCTCGGTGCTGGAGAAGCCGCATTGCGGCGAGAGACAGATCTGCTCCAGCGGCATGAACTTCGCCGCCTCATCGATGCGGCGCTTCAGCACATCCTTGGATTCGAGTTTGGGAACCTTGGTGGTGACAAAGCCCAGCACCACGGTCTTGCCCTTGGGCACGAAACGAAGCGGCGACAGTTCGCCGGAGCGCTGGTCGTCGTATTCGAGGTAGAAGGTGTCGACCTTGAGTTCGTTGAACAGCATCTCCGCCACCGCCTCGTAGCCGCCGGAGCTGATCCAGGCGCTGCGGTAGTTGCCGCGGCAGGAGTGCACGCCGAGGCTGATGCTCTTGGGGGCCGATGCCACCAGGTTATTGATGATGCCGATGCCCGAGCGCACCAGGGCCACCGGATCGCGGCCGTTCTTGCGCGCGGCTTCGCGCAGGTTCGGGTCGCACAACAGCGCGAAGTTGGTCTCGTCCAGTTGCAGCCGCGTGCAGCCGGCGGCAGCGAGGTCGGCGACTTCCTCGGCATAGACGCGCGCGAGATCGGCCGCAAAATCGTCCATGTCCGGGTAAGCCGCCTCCGACACATGCTGGCGGCCGCTGCGGATGTAGAGCCAGGCCGGTGAAGGGATGCAGACTTTGCTGGTGACCTTGGCCACCGAGCGCAGGTATTTGAAATCCTCGAGCTGGATCGGATGGGTGCGCCGCAACTTTGCGTCGATGGTGATGTCCGGCGGAACCAGGCTGACCTTGCCATCGGGCCGCTGGAAGCTCACCGGAAAGGTGCCGCTGCGGATCAGAACCCCCTCGATCTGCGTGAGGAAATCCGAGTGGTACCAGGCGCGGCGATATTCGCCGTCGGTCACCAGTTTCAGCCCGATGTCCTCCTGGTGGCGCACCACGTCGGCGATGCATTCATCTTCCACGGCGCGCAGCGCCGCCGCGCTTA
>MEQV01000144.1:0-6252 GCA_001770355.1 Betaproteobacteria bacterium RIFCSPLOWO2_02_FULL_62_17 | reverse complement strand
TGCGTTGTTCGCGCGCGGCTTTGAGTTTTGGCGGGCGCAGGAAACTGCCGACGTGATCGGCGCGGAAGCGGATGACGGTGTCTGGCATGATGACCTCCTTTAATCTAAGCGTTGCGCGAGCGCAGAACACGCGGCACGATCAGCATCAGCGCCGCGATCGCGAGGATCGTGCCCGAAATCGGCCGCGTCGCGAATGTGGCGAAATCTCCCGCGCTGATGGTAAGCGCCTGGCGCATCGACTGCTCGGCCATCGGCCCCAGAATCAGCCCCATCACCATGGGCGCCACCGGGAAATCAAAGCGCCGCATCACAAAGCCGATAAGCCCGAAGGCATAGAGCAGACCCACATCGAACACCGAGCTGCTGGCGCCGTACACGCCCGCGGTGGAAATCAAAATAATGCCGCCGTACAGCCAGGGCGCGGGAATGCGCAGCAACTGCACCCACAGGCCCACCAGCGGCAGGTTGAGCACCAGCAGGATGACATTGCCGACGTAAAGGCTCGCAATCAGCGTCCAGACCAGATCGGCCTGCTGCTGGAACAGGAGCGGCCCCGGCGCGATGCCATAGCTGGTGAAGGCCGAGAGCAGGATCGCCGCGGTGGCCGAGGTGGGAATGCCCAGAGTGAGCAAAGGCATCAGCACGCCGGCGGCCGCCGCATTGTTCGCCGCCTCGGGACCGGCCACGCCTTCGATGGCGCCATTGCCGAATTCCTCGGGATTTTTTGAGAGCTTCTTTTCGGTGTAATAGCTCAGCAGCGTGGGCAGTTCGGCGCCGCCGGCGGGCATCGCGCCGATGGGAAAGCCGAACAAGGTGCCGCGCAACCAGGGTTTCCATGAACGCCGCCAGCCATCGCGATCGAGCCACAGCGAACCCGAGATCTTCTCGACCTTGCCCTCGGCGGCGTGGCCCTTCCACGCCATGAACATCGCCTCGCCGACGGCAAACAGCCCCACCGCGACAATGGTGACCTCCAGGCCATCGAGCAATTCCGCCTGCCCGAAGGCAAAGCGGTGCTGTCCGGTCTGCAGATCCACGCCCACCATGCCGAACAGCAGCCCGAGGTTGAGGCTCACCAGGCCGCGCAGCAGCGAATTGCCCAGCACCGAGGTCACCGCCACCAGCGCGAGCAGCATCAGCGAAAAATATTCCGCGGGTCCGAACAGCAGCGCCGCCTCGACGATCAGCGGCGAGAAGAAGGTCAGCGCGATGGTGCCGATGGTGCCGGCGATGAAGGAACCGATGGCCGCGGTGGCCAATGCCGGACCGGCCATGCCGCGCCGCGCCATGCGGTTGCCCTCCAGCGCGGTCATCACCGAGGCCGATTCCCCCGGTGTGTTGAGCAATATCGAGGTGGTCGACCCGCCGTACATCGCGCCATAGTAGATGCCGGCAAACAACACGAACATCGCCGTGGCCGGCACCTTGAAAGTAAGCGGCAGCAGCAGCGCGATGGTCAGCGCCGGCCCGATGCCCGGCAGCACGCCCACCAGCGTACCCACCAGGCAGCCGAGAAAACCATACATGAGCACCGCCGGCTGCAGGGCATTGGAAAAACCCTGAGCCAGATGGGCAAGAGCGTCCATGTCAGAAGGGCAGCCGCAGCAATTCGTTGCCAAGCTTCAGTGTCAGGACCTTGTCGAACAACAGCCACACCACGATGGTCGAGGCCGCGGCCCAGCCGATGATCGCCGCCCAGTTCCTGGCACCGAACGCGCGCGCCACGGTGGCAAAGCCGATGACGCCGCCGGCGAAAAATCCAAACAGATGCAGGCCCAGCGGCGCTAACAGCATGCCCGCGATCATCCAGCTCATGCGCGCGAGCGCGCCCGCGAGCGGTGGCTCATCGGGGTTATGCGCCTCGTCGGGAATCCTGCCACGCAAAGCCTGGACCACGGCCGCGATGGCGAACACAGCCAGCATGCCCGAGAGCACCAGGGGAAAATCTCTCGGCCCCACCGTGGAAAACCCAGGGCCTTGCGGAATACTCCATGCTCCCCATACCGCCAGCCCCGCCAGCGCGGCCAGCGCCAGCGCCGCGAGCAGCGGCGCCCGGCTTGCGGTCACGCCGCCAATCCCAGATCTTTCATCACTCCCAAGGTATCGGTCACATCCTGCGCTATATATTTCTCGAACGCGCTGCCAGCCTGGTAGGAATCCGCCCAGCGCCGGGTGGTGAGAATCTGCTTCCAACCTGCCGTATCACGCATCGCGGCGATGAGCTTCTCCAACGCCGCGCGCTGCGCAGGCTGGATGCCGGGCGCGCCGAACACGCCGCGCCAGTTGGCCGAGACCACGTTCATGCCCTGCTCGCGCAGCGTGGGCACGCTGACACCGGGAATGCGCGATTCACCGGAGACGGCGAGCGGCCGCATGCGCCCGCCCTTGATCTGCTCCTCGAACTCTGAGTAACCGGAAATGCCCGCGGCCACCTGGCCGCCGATGATCGCCGCGTTGGCAGGGCCGCCGCCGGCGAAAGCGACATAGGCTGCTTCCTTCGGATTGCGTCCCAGCGCCTTCAGCATCAGTCCCAGCAGGATGTGATCGGTGCCGCCCGCGGAACCGCCGGCGACCGGAACCTTTCTGGGATCGGCCTTGAACGCCGCAACCAGCTCCGCAAAGCTCTTGATCGGGGAATTGGCCGGCACCACGACAACACCGGACTCCTCGGTCAGCTTGGCAATGGGCACGACACTCTGGATGCCGATCGGGCTCTTGGCGCTGATCGCCGCGCCGATCATCACCGATCCGGCCACCATCAGGGCATTGGCCTGGGCCTTCCTCTGATTCACGAAGCGCGGCAGGCCGACCATGCCGCCGGAGCCGCCGACATTCTCGAACTGGAACGAGCCCACCAGCTCCGCGCTCTTGCAGGCCTGTTCGATGGCGCGCGCCGTGCCGTCCCAGCCGCCGCCGGGGGCTGCCGGCACGAACATCAAGATCGAATCGAACATGGGCGCGGCATAGGCCGGCCAGGGCAGCGTTGCCGCGCCGAGCGCACCGGCAGTCATCAAGAATTCGCGACGCGTGGTTTTCATGGGTAGGCTCCTCAGTGATTTGTCGGGCAGGATTGTGCGACGAAAACGCCGCCGCCGCCAGCATTAACAACCTTCAGTTGCGCGGATGCCGCGGCCATGGCGGCAGCAGTATGAATGCCAGCGAACCCACTACCAGCACCAGCGCGGTGTAATCGGTGATCCTCGGATTCTCGCCCAGAATCAGCGCGCTGAAAAAAACTCCGATCACCGGTACCACGGTGATGGCGATAGACGATACGGCGGCCGAGGTCAGCTCGACCATGCGATACCACGTCCATTGCGCGAAGATGCTCGCGATGAACGCGCTGTACAGCGCCGCGAACATCACCGGCAAGGGCTGGCCGAACGGATGAAAGGGACCGTCCTCCAGCCACAGCGCCAGCACCAAAATGAACAGGAAAGCCATCAGGGTCTGCCATGCGGTGAAGGACACCATCGGGAGGTCCATGGGCCAGCGTTTCACCAACACCGTGCCTATCGCCCAGAACATCGCCGAACCGATCAACATCAGCGCTCCCAGGGGCGAGCGTCCGATGGAGAACAATTCATCTCCGAGCAGCAGTGCCATGCCGCAAAGCCCCAGCACCAGTCCGCAAATTTTTCGCACCGTGACGGTCTCGCCCATCAGCCAGACCGACAAGGGCACGGTCCACAAGGGAAAGGTGTAGGCAAGAATGGTGGCGCGACCCGCGGGCAAGAGCTGCAAGCCGAGGATCATCAGCGCGCTCCAGCCCGCTATGTTGAAAAACGAGAGCACCAGCATGCGCGGCAGTGATTTCACCGGCAGGCGCAAACGCGCCCCGCTGAGCCAGGCGATCAGGAACAGGCCGCTGGTGGCGCCGCCCATCGAGAAAGAGCGGAAGCGCAACGGCTCCAGGCCCGATAGCGAGAGCTTCATCAATGGCCAGGAAAGCCCCCAGAGCAATGCCACCAGCGGCAGCATCCAGTACACCGACACCGGGATTGCGGCAGGTTTTGGTGGGGGTGATACCGCGTCAGGTCCGGATTTCATCGTGCCCGCGCCCTCAGGATTTCGCCGGCAAGGATTTGCCGGGCAGCATGACGCTGGCCAGTGCCACCACCACCAGCAATAGCGCCAGCATGTCGGTGAGCTTGGGTTGCTCGGCTAGCAGCGCAAGCCCGGAGAACACACCGACTATCGGCACCGAAAGAATCGAAATCGATGCCACCGAGGCGGTGGTGACCGCAATCAGCCGGAACCAGATCCATTGGCAGATCAGCGAAGCGACGACCGCCGCATAGAGCGCGCCAAGCATCGGCCCCGTGGAAAGTCCGAAGGGAAGAAACGGCCCCTCCTCCAGCCACAGCGAGAGCGGCAGCAGCAGCAGCAACGCGCACAGGTTGACCCACGCGGCGAAAGTGCTCGCCGGCACCTTTACCGACCACATCTTGGCAAGAATGGTGGATACCGCCCAACAGGTCGCGGTGCCGAACATCAGCAGCGCCCCCAGCGGCGAGCGGCCCACGGCATAGATCTCATCTCCCATCAAAAGCGCCAGGCCCACCAGGCCGGCGACGAGGCCAAGCATGCGCCGCGAGGTGAGGGGTTCGCGCAACAACCACGCCGACAGCGGCACGCTCCAGACCGGAAACATGTAGGCGATGATCACCGCGCGGCTGGACTCCATCATGCGCAAGCCATAAGCCATGCACAGGCTCCAGCCCACCGCGCTGAACAGCGCGACACCGGCTATTTTCAAGAAAGCATCGCGCGACACCGCGAGCGGCGCGCGCATCGCCCAGCACACCCCGAGCAGGCCGAAACCGCCCACGCCAACGCAGAAAACGCGAAAGCGCAGCGGCTGCATTTCCACCAGGGCGAGTTTCATCAGCGGCCAGGAGACGCCCCATAGAACGGCGAGCGCGATGACCAGCCAATAGACGGCGGCGGGAATCGAATGCTGGGATTTCATTCAGAAATTTTCTTGTTGACGGCGGATCGGAATTCCGCGGGCTTCCACCAGGTAGTGGCGCGGCGATTCTTCGGTCAAGGCCGTCAGTGTAGCCGAGGGGAGACGAATACGAGAAAATGCGCCAAGACGAGAGAATGCAAGCTTTGAAACTTACAGGAGCATCATCATGGCGGGAACCATCGACGCACGTCTTAGGGAATTGGGCATAGTCCTGCCGGCAGACATACCGCCGGCCGCGAACTATGTGCCTTGGGTGCGAAGCGGCAATCTGCTGTTCATCGCCGGGCAGGTGCCAACGCGCGATGGCAAGGACCAGTACTCCGGCAAGCTGGGCGGCGACGTCTCTATTGAACAGGGCCAGGCGGCGGCGCGCCTTTGCGCCATCAATATTCTTTCGCATGTGCGCAACGCGCTGAATGGCGACCTCGATCGAGTGCTGCGTTGCGTGCGCCTGACCGGCTACGTCAATTCAACCGCGGATTTCGGCCAGCAGCCGCAAGTGGTCAATGGCGCCTCGGATCTGATGGTGGCCGTATTCGGCGATGCGGGTAGGCATGCGCGTGCCGCGGTGGGCAACGCGGCATTGCCGCGCAATGTCGCTGTCGAGGTCGATGCGATATTCGAGGTTTGCTGACTGTTGGTTGCATCGCAATAAAAATATCCAATTTTCGGCATATTGCAGCACCGCATTCTGGAGAAAATGCTGATTGCCATCAATTGGGTGTGGTTATTTTCGCCTCAACGAACTCTCATAGAGCGAAAAAAGCTTATGGCGCCAATTATGTCAGCATGCGCTCACATCATAATTTACCATAATGTACTTAACTAATTGTTTTATTGATATTTTTAATTAAACGACCATTTTATGGTGCGATGCAATAAAAAAGGCTTGACTTCGCCAAACTATTCGGTAGAATTTGCTTTGTGCAATGCAATATTTCAGATGGCAGCTAGTGAACAAGCTGCCGGATACGCAGCTAAACCGGAAATAAGGAGCCAAACATGTACGCAACACCAGATCAGTTCAGCGCCGCGGGCAAAGCAAGCGTCGAAGCTTTGGTCGGACTCGCCGCCACCCAATTCTCGGCGTTGGAGCGTATGACAGCGCTCAGCCTGAACGCCAGCAAAGAAGCCTTTGAAGACAGCGTGGGGTTCACCCGCTCGCTGCTCGGCGCGAAAGATGTCCAGGAAGTCGTGAATCTGAATGCCGCGGCCGCCCAGCCTTCGCTGGACAAAGCCCTGGAATTCTCACGCAGCGTGTACGAGGTTTCGACCAAGAC
>MEQV01000143.1:7462-9836 GCA_001770355.1 Betaproteobacteria bacterium RIFCSPLOWO2_02_FULL_62_17 | reverse complement strand
CTGGGCCTGCACCGAAACGTCGAGTGCCGAGACCGGTTCGTCGCAGATGATGAGCTCGGGATTGAGCGCCAGCGCGCGCGCGATGCCGACGCGTTGCCGCTGGCCGCCGGAGAACTCGTGCGGGTGGCGGCCCATCGCTTCCGGATGCAGGCCGACGCGCTGCGCCAGGGCAATGGCTCGCTCGCGGCGTTCGCGCTTGTTGCCGATGTTGTGCACGCCGAGCGGCTCTTCGATGATGCGCCCGACCGTCAGCCGGGGGTTGAGCGACGCGTAGGGGTCCTGGAAGATCATCTGCATGCGTGCGCGATGACGGCGCAGTTCGCCCCGGCTGGCGCCGACGATCTCCGCGCCGTCGAGCTTTACGCTGCCCCGCGTCGGCTTGACCAGGCCGACGATGGTTTTGCCCAGGGTCGACTTGCCGCAGCCGGATTCGCCGACCAGCCCGAGGGTTTCGCCGCGCCGCAGTTCCAGGCTGACGCCGTCAACGGCTCGCAGCGTGCCCTGGCGAGTGGGGAACAGGACCTGGATAGCGTCGATGGCAAGAAGCGGCACGTTCATGCCGTGACAGCCGAGTTTTGCGTCAGGAAACAGGCGCTCTTGCGGCCATCGTGGGTCGGCAGCAGTGCCGGCTGCTCGACGTGGCAGCGCGCGAAGGCCTTCGGGCAGCGCGGTGCGAAGGCACAGCCGGGCGGCAATTGGTCGGGTAGCGGCACGATGCCGGCGATGTCGATCAGACGATGGCGGGCGCCTTCATCGGCGTCCTGGTGCATGCGCGGCGTCGCGCCGAGCAGGCCCTCGGTATAGGGATGCAATGGTTCCCGGAACAAATCGCGGACCGGGGCCTCCTCGACGATGCGGCCGGCGTACATTACCAGCACACGCTGGGCAATCTGTGCGACGACGCCCAGGTTGTGGGTTATGAGCAGCATGCCCATGCCGAACTCCGACTGCAGCCGCGCCAGCAGCGCCAGGATCTGCGCCTGCACCGTTACATCGAGAGCCGTGGTGGGCTCGTCGGCAATAAGGAATTTCGGCCGGCATGCCAGCGCCATGGCGATCATGACGCGCTGGCGCATGCCTCCCGACAAGCGATGCGGGTATTCGTCGATGCGTTGTTTGGCATCGGGAATACGCACGCGCTCGAGAAGCGCGACGGCTTCCTCGAGGGCGGCCTGCCCGGTGATCGCGCGGTGCTCGCGGATCGCCTCGACGATCTGCTTGCCGATGCTCATCACCGGATTGAGCGAGGTCATCGGTTCCTGAAAGATCATCGATAGGTCGCGCCCGCGGACCTTGCGCATCTGGTCTTCGTCGAGCCGCAACAGATCGCGCCCTGCGAGCAGGACTTCGCCCGCGGCGATGCGCGCCGGCGGTTCAGGGAGCACGCGCAGCAAGGACATCGCCGTGACGGATTTGCCGCAGCCCGATTCGCCCACTATCGCCAGCGTGGCGCCTGCTTCCAGGACGAAGTCGACGTCCTCTACCACGGTGATAAAACCCTTCGGGCTGGAGAATTGAGTCTTGAGGCCGCGGACCTCGAGTATGGGAGGCATCTGGTGTTCTCTACCTGTTTTTCAGGCGGGGGTTGAGCGCGTCGTTCAAGCCTTCGCCCACCAGGTTTAGGGCGAGCACCGTGATCACGATGGCAATGCCCGGCAGCGCGCTCATGTACCAGGCGGTGCGCATGGCCTCACGGCCGATGCCGATCATGGTGCCCCAGCTCATCAGATTGGGATCTCCCAGGCCGAGGAAGGACAGGCCCGATTCGGTGAGGATCGCCGAGGCAACCAGGATCGAGGACATGACGATGATCGGCGCCAGGCAGTTGGGCAGAATCTGCTGAAAGATGATGCGCGCCTCGCTCATGCCGATGACGACGCAGGACTGCACGAATTCGCGCTCGCGCAGCGACAGGAATTCGGCCCTTACGAGCCGCGCCACGGCAGGCCAGGTGACCGCGCTGATTACCACGATAATCGTCAGCATTGACGGCTTGAAGATGGCGACCAGGACGACGGCGAGCAGGAAGGTCGGGATCGTCTGGAACAGTTCGGTGATGCGCATCAGGAGATCGTCGGGCCAGCCGCGGAAATAGCCGGCCACGGCGCCCACCGTCACGCCGATGCCAAGCGCGGCGGCAGTCGCGGCGAGGCCGATCTGCAAGGAGACGCGCGCGCCGTGCACGATGCCGCTGAGGATATCGCGGCCCAGTATGTCGGAGCCAAGCGGAAACTCGGGGTCTTCGCCGGGCCAGAGGAAGGGGCGTACCACGATGTCCCAGGGGTCGCTTGACACCAACCAAGGGCCAACCAAGGCAACCAGCATCACCAACAACAGCAGTGCGAGACCGATCACCGCGGAGGTTTTGCGCCGG
>MEQV01000143.1:7282-7443 GCA_001770355.1 Betaproteobacteria bacterium RIFCSPLOWO2_02_FULL_62_17 | reverse complement strand
GCCACGCCGCCATTCAGGTGACCTCGATGCGCGGGTCGAGCCAGGCGTAGAGCAAGTCGGTGACGAGATTGGCGATCACCACCAGGGCCGAGCCGAGCAGCAGGATGCCGATCAGCAGATTGTGGTCGCGCTGCAGGATGGCATCAAACGCAAGGCGGCCC
>MEQV01000143.1:1388-7195 GCA_001770355.1 Betaproteobacteria bacterium RIFCSPLOWO2_02_FULL_62_17 | reverse complement strand
AAGATGGCGTTGGGCAACACATGGCGGAAGGCGATGCGGCGTTGCGACAGTCCCTTGGCGCGCGCCGTGCGGATGTAATCCAGCCCATATATTTCGAGCATCGAGGCGCGCATCAGGCGCGTGTAGACCGCCATGTGAAACAGAGCCAGGCTGCAGGCGGGCAGAACCAGGTGGCGCGCGACATCGAGTGTGGCGGCGAACCAGTTAAAGTTGGCGCCAATGGTGACCATGCCATTGCCGGGAAGCAGGTCGAGCTTCACCGTAAACAGGACAATGGCCATCAGGCCGAACCAGAACAGCGGCGTCGCGTAGCAGAGCAAGGCGAGCACCGACACGGCGTCGTCGGCGAAGGTATTGACACGTCTCGCGGAGAACACGCCGAGCAGCAGGCCGGCGGTGAACGACAGCACGATGCTCGCCACCATCAGCAGCAGCGTCGCCGGCAGCCGCGTCATGACCAGATCGAACACCGACATGTTATTGCGGAAGGAGAATCCCAAATTGAGCTGCAGGACATTGAACAGATACTGGAACAGTTGCATGGCGATAGGCTGATCGAGGCCGTACGAACGTCGCAACTTCTCCAGGTACTCGGCGTCAGCGCCGCCGAATTCGCCCGCGAGCACGTCTATGGCGTCGCCCGGCGCGAGGTGCACGATGACGAAGTTGAGGATGGCGATGGCGAGCAGGGTGAGCGCGGCCTGTGCCGAGCGGCGGGCCAGAAAACGGGCAAGCCGGTTACCGCCCGTGCGCTGCGTCGCCGGTTGCACGCTTTTCCCTGCCCCCGGGGGTTTAGATCCTATTTCTCGATGTAGACGCTGGAGAAGCTCTCATACGGGCCCAGACCCGTCGTATTGAGATTCTTGACCTTCTTGTCGTAGATCGAGAACCACTGGATATAGACCAGGCCCATGTTGGGCAGGTCGGTCATCACCAGCTTCTGCATCTGGGCGTAGAGCGCCTTGCGCTTGGCCGGATTGTTTTCGATCTGTGCGGCTTCGAGAATCTTGTCCATCGCGGGATTGTTGTAGCCCGAGCCGTTCGAGTAGGAGACACCCTTCTGGATCGACTTGCTCCAGTAGAAGCGTTGCAGGCCAATCACCGGATCGGCGATGTTCGACGCCGAGAAGATGTTGATGTCGAAGTCGTTGTCGGTCCACACCCGGCGCAAGTAGGTCGGGTTGTCCTGGCTGCGGATTTCCGCCGGGATGCCGATGCGGGCCAGGGATTGTTTCAATACCTCGGCGGTCTGGCGGAACATCTCGCCGCTCGGCGACCAATCGATCGTCACCTTGAAGCGAGTGCCGTCCGCGCCGCGCTTGAAGCCGGCCTCATCGAGCAGGGATTCGGCCTTCTTCAGATCGTAGGGATACTGCGGCACGTTGCCGGTGTGGAAGTCAATCTGCTTATTGGTGACCGGCGAGGTGGCCTTTTCGGCGAAGCCGAACCACACGTTTTTCACCAGAAAGTCGGTGTTGGTCGCGTGGGCAATCGCCTGGCGCACCCGCCGGTCCCGCAGATAAGGCCGGCGCAGGTTGAACTCCAAGTAATTGACCGAGGTATTGTATTCGTAGCCGGCTGTGGTCACCGCGAGATGGGGCAGGCTCTTGAGGCGCTGAACGTCATTGAGCGGCACGACGTACTGCGTGCCGTATTGCACGGCGCCGCTTTCGAGCGCTACCGCGCGGGCCGAGCCGTCGGGAATGATGCGGAAAATCAGCGCGTCGAGATAAGGTTTGGGCTTGTCCCAATAGTCGGGATTGCGCACCAGCATGATGTGACTGCCGCGCTGCCATTCCTTGAACTTGAACGGACCGGTGCCGATCGGCGCAAGGTTCGCCGGATTCTTGAGCGGATCGGTGCCCTCGTAAATATGCTTTGGCATGATCGGCGACTCGGCGCCGGCCAGCGCGCGCATGAGATAGGGCGAAGGCTCGGCGAGACGGAACACTGCTGTCAACGCATCGGGTGTCTGCACGGCGTTGAGATGCAGGAACGTCGCCTTGCCGCGCGAATGGACCTTCTTCAGGATTTCCATGAAGGTGTATTGCACGTCGGCCGAGGTGAAGGGCCTGCCGTCATGCCATTTCACGCCCGGCCGCAGCTTGAAGGTGATGGTCCTGCCGTCGGGGCTCGCGGTCCATTCGGTGGCGAGCTGCGGCAGCATCTTGAACTTGGGGTCGTAGGTCACGAGCCCTTCGAAGATCTTGGGCGAGACCGTATAGACCGGCGAGGCGCTGTTGACGCCGGAGGCCAATACCGCGGGTTCGGGATTGAGAATCATCGAGAGCGTGCCGCCACGAGTCGGCTCCGCGGCGAAAACCTGGCCAACGATGGTGGCGCCGGCGAAGATTGCCAGTGCGGAAGCCGCGGTGCGCGTGAAGTGATGGAGATGTCGAATCATGTCGCGTCCTTTGAGTTCGGGGCTTGCCGGTGGAACACTGTATCGAAGCCGGAGGCATCGCTGCGAAGCGATCGGAATTGTAACTGGCTTCGCTGCGGTGGAGACAAATCTATGCTCACGTTATCCGAGGTAGGGTGCGAACAGCTCGTCCAGGTCGACCGGGCGGTGCGCTACACCCTGCTCCAGGCAAAACCCCAGGAATGCCTCCAGGGTGCGGCGGTTCGGGGCGACACCGTAGGGCCAGAAATCCTCGCCGCAGAGCTGCTCCGCCTGCTCCGCCCAGGTGAAAGCCCAGGGGTAGGGATAGCGCGAGAGGGTGCTGTCGCGCATGCGCGCGAGGCTTCGGTTTTTCGCGGCCTCGAAGGCCGCGTAAAGGCTCCTCGCGATCCACGGATCGCGCTCGTGGACATCGCGGCGCAGCGCGATGACATGCATGATCGGGAAGATGCCGGTTTCGCGCCAATAGGCGGCTTCGCGCGCTGCGAAATCGGCGACCAGGCGGATCGATCCGGGTTTGGATCCCAATGAACTTTTAAGCGGGTGCGAGGAGAGCACCGCGTCGATCTCGCCGGCCAGCAGCAAGTCGTTGAGCGAACGCTCGGGCAGGCTCACCCGGCGCACCTCGGGCGGCAGACGCGGGGCGAGCAGTTCGCGCAGGCCCGGCTCGTTCACACCGGCCTGGACCCAGGTGTTCTCATGCAAGGCGATGCCGAGCTGATGATCGAGATAACCTCGGGCGAAAATGCCCGCCGTGTGCATCCAGTCTGGGTAGCCGATTCGCTTTCCCCGCAGGGCATCGAGCGAAGTGAGGCTGCCGTCGTTGCGCGCGTAGAACGACGACAGGCGGAACATCCGCGAGGTAAACACGGGAATGGCGGTCAGGCCGCGGTCTCCTTGCGAGAGCAGCGAGACATACATGCCGAGCGACATTTCCGAGACATCCCATTCGCGATCACGGGTGAAACGCTGGAAAATCTCGGCAATGGGCAGCGTTCGGACGTCAAGCTCGATGCCCTCGGCGACCACCGGGCCGTCGGTCAGATCGCGGACGTGATCGTATTCGCAGATGGCGAGCGAGAGCCGCAGCTTGTGCGAAGACGTCATGGCGTCTCCGCTGCCTGATGGGCAGGCGAGCGCGTGCTGAAGCCCCGCACTTCATACGCCCGAACCGCCGGCGCTGCTGCGGTCCACTTTTCTATCTCGACCAGCATCGACAGCGCGCTTGGCCCTTGCGCCAGGCGCGAGGTACCGACATCGAGCGATAGCACATTGGGATTGCCACCGCGCTCCAGGCCATCTGCCGCGGGGTCGTACCAGGCGCCGGTGGCGATGATGGCCACGCCCGGCATGACGCCTGCGTCAATGCGCACGCCGGCGAGGCAGGCGCCGCGATCGTTGTGGATGCGCGCCACGTCGCCATCGGCGAGGCCGCGCGCCGCCGCGTCGCCGGGATTCATGCGCAGTTTCTCGCGTCCGGCGACCTTGTTGGCCTGCGCCACCGGTCCGGGGTCCATCTGGCTGTGCAGCCGGTCGGGCGGCTGAATAGTGATGAGGTGCAAGGGATGGCGTCGCGCCGCCTCGCTGCCAAGCCATTCGGCGGGTTCCAGCCAGGTGGGATGCGGCGGGCAGTCGTCGTAGCCGAACGAGGCGATGACCTCGGAAAAAATTTCGATCTTGCCCGAGCGTGTGTTGAGCGGATGCGCGGCCGGGTCGGTGCGAAAGTGCCCGAACAGCACATAGTCGCGCGCGGGGGGCGGCAATCTGATCCAGCCTTGCTCCCAGAAGGCGTCGAAATCGGGCAGTTCGACATTTTTCTCGGCGCACCCTGCGCGCATCACGCGCCAGATTGCCCGCAGCCACTGGCTCTCGCTGCGGGCTTCGGTATAGGCCTCGGCGCAGCCGCCGCGTTGTGCCAGTTCGGAGAAGATGTCGTAATCGTCGCGGCTCGATCCCACCGGGGCGATGGCGCGCTGCATCGCAAACACGTAGTTGTCGCGCGACGATCCGCCGAGGTCATTGCGCTCAAGCGTGGTGGTGGCCGGCAACACAATGTCGGCGCGGCGCGCGGTCGCGGTCCACCAACTGTCGTGCACCACGATGGTTTCGGGTTTGGCCCAGGCGCGCGCGAGTCGGTTGAGGTCCTGATGATGGTGGAAGGGATTGCCGCCCGCCCAGTAGACCAGACCGATATCCGGATAGGTGTCGCGCTTGCCGTTGAACTCGAAAGCGCCGCCGGGGGATTCCAGCATGTCGGTGAGACGCGCCACCGGAATGGCGCGTGCGGCGGGATTTTTACCGGTTGGAAATTCCGGCCCGGGCAGTTCGGCGCGCGGGTTGCCTACCCCGTTCAGCGAGCCATGGCCGAAGGCGAAGCCGCCACCGGGCAGGCCGATCTGTCCGAGCATGGCGGCCAGAGCGATGGCCATCCAATAGGGCTGCTCGCCGCGATGCGCGCGCTGCAGCGCCCAGGCCAGGGTGATGAGGCTGCGCGTGCCGGCGGCGCGGCGCGCGAGGCTGCGTATGCTGCCGGCATCGATGCCGCAGATCGCCGCCGCCCAAGCGGCATTCTTGGGCGACCCGTCCGCATCGCCAGCAAGGTAGCGGCGAAACGGCTCGAAACCGCTGCAGTGACTTTCGAGGAAGGCCGCATCGTGCCGGGACTCGGCGAGCAGGGTGTGCGCCATACCCAGCATCAGCGCGGTGTCGGTGTTGGGGCGTATGGGCAGCCAGTGCGCGCCCAGAAAGTCCGGCGCGTCGGCGCGCGTCGGACTGATGACGATGAATTCAATGCCGCGCGCCTTGGCGGCACGCAGCCATTTTTCCATTGAGTGCTCGCCCGCGCCGCCCGAGGCGATCTGTCCGTTCTTGAGGGCGAGCCCGCCAAAAGCGAGAATGAGGCGCGTATTGTTGGCGACGCTGGCCCAGTCGGTGACACGGCCGGCGACCGGTTCGTAGGTGCCAAGGACATGCGGCAGGATGAACTGCGCCGCGCCCCAACTGTAATTGCCCACCTGGTCGGTGCAGCCGCCGCCGGCGAAAAGAAAACGACGCACCTGGGTGCGCGCATGGTGAAAACGCCCCGCCGAAGACCATCCGTAGGAACCGCCGAATATCCCCGTCGGCCCGCGCTCGGCGCGCACGCGCTGCAACTCGGCGGCAACCAGTTTCAGTGCATCGTTCCAGGAGACTTCAACGAACGAGTCGCTGCCACGCTGCGTGCGATCACGTTCCTCCAGCCAGGACTTGCGCACCGCCGGCCGCATGATGCGCGTGGGCGAGTACACCATGGCCGGCATTGCGCGAAGCATGGGCGAGGGCGCGGGGTCGGCCGCGAACGGCTCGCAGCGCACGAAGCGCCCGTCTTCGACTACCGCGCAATAGGCGCCCCAGTGGGAGAGTTGCT
>MEQV01000143.1:494-1319 GCA_001770355.1 Betaproteobacteria bacterium RIFCSPLOWO2_02_FULL_62_17 | reverse complement strand
TGTATTGGCTTGCGTGAACACCATGACTTCGGCGCCCTTAGAGTTCTCGGACGCCACCATCGATTGCTACCGGAATAGTCGCGCGGGCAGCCGGCACCGCGCCAAGGGAGTTACATAAATTTAGCCAATTTGTTTGCAGAGGGACCGTCTGGTATGCTTCACAAGCCTATACTTATAAAGTACTGATATAAATACCATTGAATAACGAGGCGTCGGGCAAGCTCGTCTCAGTCCAGCGTCCTCCGGTAAAACCCCAACCCCGCCAGCAGCACCACCAGCGTGAAGGCAATAATCGGCCACAGGGCGGGCAGCAGTTCGTACATCGTGTTGCCCTTGAGCATGATGCCGCGCACCAGGATCATGAAGTGCGTCAAGGGCAGCAGGTTGCCGATCCATTGCGCCCACTCGGGCATGCCGCGGAACGGGAAGGCGAATCCGGAGAGCAGCAGCGAAGGCATGAAGTACAGCACCATCATCTGCATGGACTGGAGCTGGTTGCGCGCGATGGTGGAAAAGGTGATGCCGATGGTGAGGTTGGCGGCGATGAATACGGTCAGCACGAAATACAGCAGGACAATATCGCCTTCCATCGGCACGTGGAACAGCCACCGGCCAAAGAGATAGATCAGCGTCACCTGGATCAGCCCGACGATGATGTAAGGCACGATCTTGCCGGTCATGACTTCGATCGGCAGGGCGGGGGTGGAGAGCAGGTTCTCGAAGGTGCCGCGTTCGCGCTCGCGCGTCATGGCAAGGCCGGTCATCAGCACCAGCGTCATGGTGAGGATGGTCCCCAGGAGGCCCGGCACGACGTTGTAGGCGCTC
>MEQV01000143.1:0-470 GCA_001770355.1 Betaproteobacteria bacterium RIFCSPLOWO2_02_FULL_62_17 | reverse complement strand
TGCACGCGCAGTTCCACCGGCGCGGCCGCGGGCACCGGGTCCTGCAGCACGCCTTGAAGGTCGCGCGCCATCGAGCTGTTGGCCAGTTGCAGCAGCGCCGCCACGGCATTGGCGGTGGCGGCCGGGTCGGTGGCGTCGGCCTCGACCAGCAGGATGCCCGCTTCTCCGCGCGCGATACGGCGCGAGAAATCGGCGGGGATATTCACCACGAACTGCACCTCGCCGCGCGCCAGCAGTTCCTCGGCCTCGTCCTCGGACTTCAGTTGCCGCACTACCTGGAAATAGCCGCTGTTCTCCAGCGCGCGCACAAAGCTGCGCGAGTAGGGGCTCTCGTCGGCCGAGAGCACCGCGGCCGGCAGATTTTTCGGATCGGCGTTGATGGCGTAGCCGAACAGCACCAGCTGTATCACCGGAATCGCCACCACCATGCCGAAGGTCAGGCGGTCGCGGCGCAGCTGTATGAATTCCTT
>MEQV01000142.1:451-6187 GCA_001770355.1 Betaproteobacteria bacterium RIFCSPLOWO2_02_FULL_62_17 | reverse complement strand
TAAACGATGTGGATGCGTCGAAAATTCAGACCGAAGTATTCCGCCTTCCGACCAGCTGTTTCGCCGAGGAAACCGGCTCGTTCACGAATTCCAGCCGCCTGCTCAACTGGAAGGAAAGGGCGGTAGAACCGCCGGGCGAAGCCAAGGTGGATTCTGAAATCATCGCGCGCCTGTTCATGAAGCTGCGCGATCTGTACCGCAAGGATGGTGGAACGCTGCCCGAGCCCGTGCTCAATCTGGCCTGGTCCTATCTCAAGGCCGATACGCCGACGCCCGAGGAGTTATTGCGCGAAATCAACGGGCGCGCCCTGGCGGACGTGACCGATCCCAAGGACCCCAAGAAAGTGCTGGTGCCGGCGGGCTCGCAGTTGCCTGGCTTTGCCATGCTGCGTGACGATGGCAGCACCAGCTGCGGCAACTGGATTTACAGCGGCTGCTGGGGGCCGGCCGGTAACGCGACAGCGCGCCGCGATGCCTCAGATCCTTCGGGGCTGGGCGTATATCCGGGTTGGGGATTTTCCTGGCCGGCCAATCGCCGCATCCTTTATAACCGGGCTTCGGCGGATGCCGACGGCAAACCCTGGGACAGCTCGCGAAGTTACTTGCGGTGGGACGGCACGCGCTGGACCGGTGCCGATATTCCCGATATGCGGCCCGATGCGGCACCCGGCGAAAAGGTCGGTGCGTTCATCATGAATCCGGAAGGCGTGGCCCGCCTGCACGCGATCGGCATGAGCGAAGGTCCGTTCCCGGAGCATTACGAGCCGTTCGAGAATCCGGTGGGCGTCAACCTGATGTGCCCGAACAATCCCAAGGCGATCAGCAATCCCGCCGCGCGGGTCTACAAGGGCGATCTTGAGGCCTTCGGAAAAGCGGCCGAGTTTCCCTATGCGGCGACCACTTACCGCTTGACCGAGCACCACCACTTCTGGACCAAGCACGCGCGCTCGAACGCCATCGTGCAGCCCGCAGCGTTCGTGGAAATCGGCGAGGAACTGGCCAAGGAAAAAGGCATCAAAAACGGGCAGATGGTGAAGGTGAAATCCAACCGCGGCGAAATCAAGGCGGCCTGCGTGGTCACCAAGCGCATTCGCGCCCTGGAGGTGAACGGCAAGAAGGTGCACACCGTCGGCATTCCGATTCACTGGGGATTCAAAGGAGTTACGCAAAACGGCTACCTCGCCAATGCGCTCACGCCTTACGTGGGTGACGCCAATTCGCAGACGCCGGAGTTCAAGGCGTTCCTCGTCAACATCGAAAAAGTATAGGAGGGGTCATGTCAGCACTGGACATTACGGCGCGTTCGGCAACGACCACTCCTTCGCCGGGAGTACGCCAGACCGCGGAAATCGCCAAGCTTATCGATGAATCGAAATGCATCGGCTGCAAGGCCTGCCAGGTCGCCTGCATGAACTGGAACGATCTGCGCGACGAGATCGGCACGAACGTCGGTGTGTACGACAATCCGAACGATCTGACGTCCAATTCGTGGACAGTCATGCGGTTTTTCGAGGTGGAAACCGAACCGAACCACCTGGAGTGGCTGATCCGCAAGGATGGCTGCATGCATTGCGACGATCCGGGGTGCTTGACCGCTTGTCCGGCGCCGGGCGCCATCGTCAAGTATTCCAACGGCATCGTGGATTTCGTCTCGGAGAACTGCATCGGCTGCGGCTATTGCGTGGCCGGTTGCCCGTTCGATGTGCCGCGGATTTCCAAAAAGGACAACAAGGCCTACAAATGCACCTTGTGTTCGGACCGGGTCGCGGTGGGCCAGGCCCCGGCGTGCGCCAAGGCCTGCCCGACCGGCGCGATCGGTTTCGGCACCAAGACAGACATGAAGGGCTACGCCGAAAAGCGCGTTGGCGAATTGAAGGAACGCGGCTTCAAGGACGCCGGTGTATACGACCCGCAGGGCGTAGGCGGCACGCATGTCATGTATGTGTTGAAGCACGCCGACAAGCCCGAACTGGAGGGGTTGCCCAGGAATCCCGAGGTCAGCCCGATGGTGTCGTTCTGGAAAGGCGTCACCAAGCCGATTGCGGCGGCGGTGATGGGTCTGGCGGTGTTCGGCGGTTTTCTTCATTACGTTACCGTCGGGCCCAAGGAAGTCGACGAGGCCGATAAAGACAGGTCAGACAGCGAGAAGGAGGCGGTATGAGCGAATCCAACATGGTTCAACGCTATACGCCGAACGAGCGCGGCAATCACTGGATCGTGGCCGTTTGTTTCGTCCTGGCGGCTTGTTCCGGTTTGGCGCTGTTCCATCCGTCGTTTTATTTCCTCTCCGCGGTGCTGGGTGGCGGACCCTGGAGCCGGATCCTGCATCCGTTCGTTGGCGTGCTAATGTTTGCGTTCTTCTTTGTCATCATGGCGCGGTTCTGGAATCTCAACCGCATAAACGATGCCGATCGAAAATGGATGCAGCGCGTTCGCGATGTGATCATGAACCGCGACGAAGGCTTGCCAGAAGTGGGCAAGTACAACGCGGCTCAGAAGTATCTTTTCTGGACCATCGTGGTCTGTCTGTGGCTGATGCTTGCGACGGGTCTGGTGATGTGGCGGCCGTATCTTGCGGAGCAGTTTCCGATCTGGCTCATTCGCATCTCGGTTCTTGTACATGCGCTGGCGGCGTTCGTGCTGATCACGGGCATCATTGTTCACATCTATTCGGCCATCTGGGTGAAGGGCAGCTTGCAGGCGATGGTCCGGGGCACCGTTACGGCGAACTGGGCCAAAGCTCACCACCGCGCCTGGTACCGCGAAGTCACCGGCAAGTAAGGGGGTCGTATCGCCGAATTGAAACCCGCCATCCGGATCGTTCCGCAAGGGGAGATCCTGGGTGGCGCCGGCGAACCGCCGGCCTTGCACCTGCCCGACCCGGGCAGTTTTTTTTCCGATCGGGCGGCCCGCTTCGGTGCCCTGGCGGCGGCCGGTCATGCCGATGCGCCGTTCCTTGCGCTGATGGAGCGCCTGGCGCGGGCACAGCAGCAGGCCCTGGCGGCGCATCCCCCAGTGGCCGGTTCCGATCCTGCGCGGCTGGAGTTGTGCCATCGGCACGGTTTGCCGCCGCTCGCCAAGGACGCGGCTCGCGATGGCGCCTGGCGCGCCGCCCTGACCGGCATTATCCATGGCGTGTCGGACGCCGCGCCGCCGTCGGCGCAGCCGGTGCTGCGCGAACTGACGGCCGCATCGGCGCAACGGCTCGATGCCATGGCCGATCGCCTGCTCGCTTTCAACTATCCTGAACTCAACCCTGTGGCCGTCCCGTTTCTCGGCGCGGCGCTGCAGGTGCACTGGTTCAAGCGCGCGGCCGCCTACGGCATCAGCTCGTTCAAAAAGCTCGACATTCCCGGCATCTGCCCGGTCTGCGGTTCGCCCCCGGTGGCAAGTGTGCTGCGCATCGATGTTCCCGTGCCGGGATCGCGCTACCTTGCCTGCACGCTGTGCGGCACCGATTGGCACCTGGCCCGAGGCCAATGCAGCCAGTGCGACGTGCGCGACAAAGTTGCCTATTTTCACATCGAAGGCGGTAACGAGGCGATAAAGGCCGAAGCCTGTGAAAATTGCCGGGGCTATCTGAAAATAATGAACCGGGAACAGGACCCGCTCGCCGATCCGGTCGCGGACGACCTGGCTACGCTAGCGCTGGACATCCTGATGGACGAGTCGGGCTATGAGCGCGCCAGCCCGAACCTGCTGTTTGTCCCGGGCCGAAACTGAAGCCTCGCGCCGCACAGGGCCGGCAATGATCGTTCGCGGTTGTGATTTTCCCGAGGACCGCTACTACCATGCGGATATCAACGTCTGGCTGAAAGAAGAGGCGCCCGGAGTCCTGTTGCTGGGCGCGACTTCCTTCGGCGTCGCCCTGGCGGTGGAGTTCGTCGCCTTCCTGCCCAAACCGTCCGGCACCCAGGTGGAGGCGGGCAGGGCGGTGGGTTTGCTTGAACTGTCAAAGACCATGGTCTCGGTGCGCAGTCCCGTCAAAGCCACCATCCTCGCGCACAACGCGGCCGCAGTTGCCGATCCGGCCCTTATCAGCACTGACCCTTATCAGGGCGGCTGGCTGTTGCGCCTTGGCGTGGACGAGTGGAAGTCCGCAGACCTGGTTTCGGGCGCGGCCATCCCTGCGGCCTTCGAGCAGGCCATGGATCTGGAGAATTTCACCGGCAGGCAGGTGCGATGAAAAAGCATCTCGCGATCCTGCTGTGGGCGGCCGATGCGGACCAGCCGCATCTTTGCAGCACGCCGTTTTTCCATGCCGCGGCGGCGGCGGCGATGGATACCGAGGTGGAAATCTATTTCACCGGGCGATCCATAAACCTGCTGCGCCGGGGCGTGGCCGCGGCGCTGCCTTCCGGCCCGCGCGGCCGTGAATCCGTTTACGGCTTCATGCGCCACGCCGCCGAGCACGGAGCAAGATTTTTCGCCTGCAGCGAAGCCATGCAAGAGCATGACCTGGCGCGGGCCGATCTGATTGAAGAGGTCTGCGCGGTTGGCGGGGCCGCGGCTTTCATCGGCCGCACACTGGACCGGGAGTGGGCAACGCTGATTTATTAGGCCTGCCGGCGGAAATTTTCGCTGCCCCGTTATACTACGGGGCCGCTGCTTGAAGCGGCGGATTGTTCTTCATTCCCGCGTGCGCGCCGCGCTTCCAAGATTGAAGATTATGCGCTGCCGCGCGCTGCGGTGATTCATCACCCATTGCTTGGCTAGGTACCTGGTTGGATATTTGCAAAGGAGACGAAAAATGAGTCTGCGCGATTCGGCCATCGTGGCCTACGCCGAATTAAAGGTGATGGAGAGGAGCGACCGCGATGTCTGGGAACTGGATGCCGAGATTATGGAGTCGCTGCTGGAAAAAACCGGCATCGACAAGGCCGAGATCGACGGCCTGGTGCTCGCCGGGCTCACCAGCACCGGGGCCGGCAACGTGTTCTGGGCGCAGACCACGGCCGATCAGCTGGGGCTCGAAGTCGATTTCTGCGAGCAAGTGCATATCGGCGGCTGCTCCGCGGCCGGATCCGTGGCACGCGCCGCGGCGGCCATCGATGCGGGCCTTTGCAATACCGCTTTCCTGCTGTTTGCCGATACCGGCCGGCGCGAAAACAATTCGGTTGAGCGCAGCTATCGCCGCGAATGGATCGAACCCTACGGCCTGATGGGGCCGCCGGGCGCCTTCGGCCTGTTGTCCAAGCGCTACGAGGCGATGTTCGGGCTGGATTACGAAATGCTGGGCAAGCTCGCGGTGACGCAGCGCGACCATGCGGTGCTGAACGAGAACGCCTGTGAAAAGCTGCGCAAGCCCATCACCATCGACGACTACATGAATTCGCGCATGATCGCCGATCCTATCCGTCTGCTCGACTGCGTGATGCCCGCCGACGGTGCCTCCGGCCTCATCATGATGAGCAAGGCCATGGCAAAAAAGAAAGGGCTGCAAAAGACCGTCATTCCGATCGGCTATGCCGAGCGCACCAATTACGGCGGCGCGATGAATCTGGTGGATCCGACTTTGAGCGGCCATAAGGCCGCCGGGGAAAAGGCGCTGAAACAGGCCGGCATCGGCATCAAGGATGTCGCTTCGTTCCACCCCTATGACGATTTCATCATCGCCATCATGCTGCAGTATGAAAACTTCGGTTTCTGCAAACAAGGGCAGGGCTGCGACTTCATCCGCGACAACGATCTTTCCTACAAAGGCAACCTGCCGCTCAATACCGGCGGCGGGCAGAT
>MEQV01000142.1:0-350 GCA_001770355.1 Betaproteobacteria bacterium RIFCSPLOWO2_02_FULL_62_17 | reverse complement strand
GCTGGTCCTGGTCCCGGGCGAATAAGAAATAGTCGTGAACAAGGGGGCCGCAGTTCACGTAACTAAGCCCCTTGTATATCCCCCGAAATCAGAATTATCAGGAAAAGAGAATCCAGAAAGGCTGAACATGAGCAAAGAAACCAGACCCCTCAATGACACCCTGAGTCTCAAGCGCGAAATAAGATCCTTTGGCTTCGCCAAGCCGTTCTGGGACGGGACGCGCGAAAAGAAAGTGGTGATCCAGTATTGCAGGAAGACCCAGAAGTTCCAGCACTTTCCGCGCCCCACCAGCATTTTTACCGGACGGCGCGGCGATATCGGCATTTTTACCGGACGGCGCGGCGATATCG
>MEQV01000141.1:5303-5391 GCA_001770355.1 Betaproteobacteria bacterium RIFCSPLOWO2_02_FULL_62_17 | reverse complement strand
TCGCCATTTTCTGCATGATGGCGTTGTCCTCCTTCACCTCCGGGCTGATCGTCACCAATGCCGGCTGGGAGAAGGTGAACCTGGCGGC
>MEQV01000141.1:0-5159 GCA_001770355.1 Betaproteobacteria bacterium RIFCSPLOWO2_02_FULL_62_17 | reverse complement strand
TTCTGCAGTTCCGCATGGACTCCGATTCCGACATCTCGGACCTGTCACCCTTCATCGATTACTTGAATCGAATGCGAATTGGCCGGTCCTGAATAATCGCAGACAGGCATTGACCACTGCCGAATCGTAGAGGGTGTTCTTCCCCTGCCTGATCTTCCGCAACGCGGCATCGACACCGAGCGCAGCCCGATACGGCCGGTGCGAGGAGACGGCCTCGACGACATCGGCTACGCTGAGAATGCGGGATTCAAGCAGCACCTGGGCACCCTTGAGACCGCGCGGATAGCCGGAACCGTCGAGCATCTCATGGTGCTGCCAGATTATGTCGGCGATCGGCCAAGGAAATCGCACATCCTTGAGCAGGTCGCGACCCGACTGGGCATGGGTCTGGACAAGCTGCATTTCGATTGGACTCAGCCTTCCTGGCTTGGAGAGAATTTCGGCCGGCAGCGTGATTTTTCCAAGATCATGGATCACGGCGGCCAGGCGAATGCCCTCGATCGTATCCTCAGGCAAGCCCATTTCACGCGCGATGGCAACCGCAAGCTCCCCGACACGCTGCTGATGCCCCGCGGTGTAGGGGTCCCGCATCTCCACGGTTCCGGCGATGATTTTGATCGACTCTTCCAGACCGTGCCGCAGTAACTGCGCGTGATGATGCTGCGCCTCGGCCATCAGGTCGCGCTCGGCACGCGTGCGCAGGCTGTCGATTCCGAACGCAAGCTTGTCGGCCATTTCGCTCAGCAACCGGACTTCTTCTCCGTTGAATGCATCCGGGTCCGCCGCGTGAATCGTCAACGCGCCGAATGCAAGCGCCGATGTCCTGAGCGGCAGGGAGACGATGGACTGGAAACCATGCCGGCGCGCCGCCCGGCGCCAGGACGACAGCGCCGGATTTGTCAGGATGTGTTGCAGTGCCTGCACTTTTCCGGTCGCGATGGCGGCCTGCGCCGGCCGCCGGCTGAGCGCCGCAGCGGCGCGCCTGCCCGCCGGTCCTGCGTGTCCCGCCTTGAGCCCAAAGCCTGCGACCTGCCGGGCGGTTTCCCCGGCGCCGGCGAAATCGACCCATGCCATGCGAAAGCCGCTTTTTTTCACCAGTACACGGCAAACCCCCTTGAGCAGTGCCGGTTCGTTCGCGGCTTGCACCAGTTGCTCGTCGCAAGCGCTGAGCGAGCGTAAGGCGCGGTTTGATCGTGCCAGGGCAATTTCCGCTTGTTTGCGCTGGGTGATATCCATGAAAAGCACGAAGATTCCCTCCAGAGCCGGCTCCACGCTGATCTGATACCAACCGATCTGGCCATCCGGGTAGATGAATTTGGATTCGAGATGCCGGGGAACGCGCTCCTTCATCACCTTGCGGCAGGCATCGTATATACGGCTCCCGCGCAGGCCTGGATGCACCTGGAGCATGGTGCGGCCGGCGAAGGCCCCGCGCAGCTGATGGCTGAAACGCGCTGCCGCTTCGTTGACGTAGAGATAGGTCCAGTCGAAGGCGATCAGCATGCAGCCTTCGATCATGTTGTCCAGCGCGGATCGAAATCGATCCGCCGCGCCGGTCGACGCACCACGCTTTTGCGGATTTCCGGCGCGGCTGGACGATGCGCGCAAAGCGGAATTCAATAAGGCGCTCAGGACACGCGGCCGATGGCGCAACTGACGAAGGATTTCGCCTTGGCGGCGACCGATCCGAGCCCTGACACCGCTCCGCTCTCCGGATAACCGAGTTCCAGCAGGCGCCTGGCGACGGCAGCGCGCGCGGCCTCCTCGCCTTCGACGCGAATATCACCCTTTTCGACGTCAACCTCGACGCCGGTAACTCCGGTGACGGCGCCGACTGCCTTCCTGATGGAATTGGCGCAACCACCGCACTTGATGTTTTCGACTGTAACTGTCCACGACATGGCTCTGACTCCCTATTGAAGGCTAGCGGATGAGGATCGCTCCATTTAAATTGAACGTCCGCTTGCCGATTGAAACTTGGCTTCATCCTAAACGCCGGGTGCAGGAGAGCATTGACATTCATCAAGCATCGGCGCACGCAAATCACTGGCACGGACCCGCGTCGCTGAAAGTTCAGCGCTTGCGTGCCCGAGTGGTTTTGGCCGCGGGCGTGCCGCAGAAACAATCATGCAGCACGCCGAGCAGGCGGCGCGCGGCGTCGCTGTCCACGCGGTAGAAGATGGTCTGCGCGTCGCGGCGGGTAGCCACCAAGCCGTCGCGGCGCAATAGCGACAGGTGCTGCGAGGCAAGCGTGTCGCGAATGCCGATGTTGGCCGCGATCTCGCCAACCGAGCGCTCCCCGTCCACCATCTGGCAGAGGATTTTGAGACGGATCGGACTGGCGAGGCTCTTGAGCAGATGGCTCGCCTCGTCGGCATTTTCGTTGAGTTTTGCGATGTCCTGGACTTTCATGGCCGCATCCTTGTTCGGTTTCCCGCCTGCGAAAAAATCGGTGAAGAACCCGTTCTATATATTCGTACTTGCGTATCTACGCATATAAGAATATACTAACAATCAACGCTAGTCAATGAATACTTTTTCAAGGAGAGATTGTCATGACCATCGACCGACTGATCCGCGTCTTTGCCGGGGCCTTCGTGCTCATCTCGCTGGCACTGGGCGTGCAGGGCAGCCCGCTGTTCGTCAACGCGAACTTCCTCTGGTTCACCGCCTTCGTCGGCGCCAATCTGTTTCAGAGCGGTTTCACCAACATCTGTCCGCTGGCAAGCATCCTGCGCCGGCTGGGTGTGCGCTCCGAGGAATGCGCGGTCTGAAGCGCAGGACCGCTGAGGACGAACCGAGGAACATGCCATGACCCGAAGCATTGCGGCCCTGCTCGCCACGCTCGCCGTGGCGTCCCTCACCGCCTGCGGCAGCAGTGACACTCCTGCACCGGCGGCAACACGCACCGACCTCAAGCTCGGGACGGTGGAGATGCGCGAGGTCGACCTCAGCTACTCGTCGGAGGCGGTGGTCGAGGCCGTGCGCCAGTCCACCGTGGCCGCGCAGATCGCCGGCCGCGTGGTGGATATCCGCTTCGACGTCGGCGATTTCGTGCGCAAGGGCGAGGTGATCGTGCGCATCGACGAGCGCGCCGCCACGCAGGCGGTGGAGGCAAGCCAGGCGCAAGTCGCGGAGGCCGACGCCGCGCTGCGCAATGCCCGGGCCAATTACGAGCGCTCGCGCCAGTTGTTCGCGCAGAAATTCATCAGCCAGGCGGCTCTGGACAAGGCCGAGTCCGATTTCAAGGCCGCCGCCGCCCGCGTCACGGCACTGCTTGCCGGTGCCGGCCAGGTGGCCACCGAGCGCAGCTTCGCCACCATCGTCGCGCCCTACAGCGGCATCGTCTCGGCACGCCACGTGGAACTCGGCGAGATGGCAGTGCCGGGCAAGCCGCTCATGACCGGATTCGACCCGACAACGCTGCGCGTGGTGGCCAATGTGCCGCAGGCGCGCATCGCCGCGATCAGCCAGACCGGCAAAGCGCGCATCGAGGTGCCCTCGCACAATCGCTGGATCGAGGTGAAGAAACTCACCGTGGTTCCGGCGGCCGACCCGCGCACCCACACGACGCTGGTGCGGCTGGAACTCCCCGGCGATGTGCGCGGCATATATCCGGGCGTATTCGCGCGTGTCCATTTCGTCACCGGCGTCGCACCCCGATTGCTGGTGCCGCGCGCGGCGCTGCTGCGCCGCAGTGAAGTGACCGCGGTCTACGTGCTCGGTGACGATGGCCAGCCGCGCCTGCGCCAGGTGCGCCTGGGGACGGCCTCGGATGAGAACGCGGTCGAGGTGCTGTCGGGTCTGCGTGCCGGTGAGCGCGTGGCGCTGGAACCCGTGAAGGCCGGCATGCCTTCCTCCCGGCCGGCCGGCTGAGAGGCGCGATCATGGGCATTTCCGGCCGCATCGCGGGCTTCTTCCTTAATTCGCAGCTCACTCCGCTGATCGCCCTGGTGGCGCTGCTGCTGGGCTTGTTCGCCGTGGGCGTCACGCCGCGCGAGGAAGAACCGCAGATCAATGTCACCATGGCCAATGTGTTCGTGCCCTTCCCCGGCGCATCGGCGCGCGACGTGGAAACGCTGATTGCCACGCCCGCCGAGCAGGTGCTGTCGCAGATCTCGGGTGTCGAGCACGTGTACTCGGTATCGCGTCCGGGAATGGCGGTGCTCACGGTGCAATTCCTGGTGGGCGTGCCGCGCACCGAGGCACTGGTGCGCCTCTACGACACGGTCAATTCCAACCGCGACTGGGTTTCGCCTACGCTGGGCGCGCTCGATCCGATCATCAAACCCAAGGGCATCGACGACGTGCCGGTGGTGACGCTGACCTTCTGGACCGCCGATCCCGAACGTGGCGCGTTTGACCTGGAGCGTATCGCGCATGCCGCGGAAATCGAATTCAAGCGCGTGCCCGGCACGCGTGAAGTACAGACACTGGGCGGGCCGGGCCGGGTGCTGAGGGTGGTGCTCGATGCCGACCGCATGAATGCCTTCAATGTTTCCGCCCTGGACCTGCGCAATGCGCTGCAGTTGGCCAATGTCTCCCTGCCCAGCGGCAAGCTGGTGCGCGAGAATCGCGAAATCGCGGTGGAGACGGGCAATTACCTGGAGAGCGCACAGGACGTGCGCGATCTGGTGATCGGCACCGCGTCGGGCCGTCCGGTATACATGAGCGACGTGGCCGAGGTGATCGACGGCCCCGAGCAGCCTTCGCGCTACGTGTGGACCGGCGCGGGCCCGGCGGGCAAAGCCAAAGGCATCGCTGCCGCGGGTGAGCATCCCGCGGTGACCCTGCAGGTGACCAAGAAGCCGGGCGAGAACGCCGTGCAGGTGGCCGAACGCGTGCTCGCACGCGCCGCGGAACTGCGCGGCACGGTGATTCCCGATGACGTGCAGGTGACGGTGACCCGCAACTACGGCGCGACCGCCAACGACAAGGCGCAGCAGCTCATCAAGAAGCTGATTTTCGCCACGCTCTCGGTGGTGGCACTGGTGTTCTTCGCCCTGGGACGGCGCGAGGCGCTGATCGTTGGCCTGGCAGTATTGCTGACGCTGGCGGCGACCTTGTTTGCCTCCTGGGCCTGGGGCTTCACGCTCAACCGCGTATCGCTGTTCGCGCTGATTTTCTCCATCGGCATCCTGGTGGACGACGCAATCGTG
>MEQV01000140.1:5155-6011 GCA_001770355.1 Betaproteobacteria bacterium RIFCSPLOWO2_02_FULL_62_17 | reverse complement strand
GCTGATTCTTTCTATCTGGTCCGTGCTAGCCCGGTGCTAGCCTGTCTTACAGGCTGCCTATTTTTTAGGCAGTAATTTTCTGTAAGTCTTTGATAATTTGGCGCGCCCGGAGGGATTCGAACCCCCTACCCCTTGGTTCGTAGCCAAGTACTCTATCCAGATGAGCTACGGGCGCTTTGTGAGCGGCGGATTATACCAAAGCCCGCGTCCGCCGCCGCAAATCCCTTATTCCCCGGTTGTGTCGGGCGCGCCGGATGCACCCACGTCGCGAATGCAAATCATGGCGTCGGACGCGCAATTTGCGCATACTCGGATCAACCCACTGTCGGTCCACGAAATGATTGCACAGGAACACTTCAGCATCGACACGCGTGGCCGCGGCATGGTCGAGATCACGCGCATGGTCGCAAAGATTGTGCGCCAAAGCGGAGTACGCACCGGCCTGTGCAATGTCTTTGTGCGCCACACCAGCGCGTCTTTGATCCTGAGCGAGAACGCCGACCCGGCGGTGCTGGCTGATCTTGAGACCGTGTTGGCGGGGCTCGCCCCGGATGGCGACCCGCGTTATGTTCACGACGCCGAAGGCCCTGACGACATGGCTGCGCACATCCGTGCGGTGCTCACAGACAATTCGATCAATATTCCGGTGACGGACGGAAACCTGGCGCTGGGTACCTGGCAGGGCCTCTACCTGTGGGAGCATCGCCTGGCGCCGCACACGCGCCGGTTGATTGTGACGGTGAACGGAGAGGCTTGAGCAGCAGGTGGAGCAATCATCCGCAGCAAAATTATTGAGGCTCGATTTTGGCGAGCTTTACATATCCGCCCCAACGGTCCATATCAGTCTTGATCATGG
>MEQV01000140.1:0-4974 GCA_001770355.1 Betaproteobacteria bacterium RIFCSPLOWO2_02_FULL_62_17 | reverse complement strand
ACCGGATTCCACCATGGTAAGCGCATTCGGGAAGGCCGTGGTACGCGCCGCGGTGGTGACGGCCAGGATCTTCGTCTTGCCGCCCTTCAACTGGCCGGCGATGAAAGTCGAGTCGGAGATAAGCAGGTCGAGCTGGCCGCTCAACAGGTCGATCAAACCTTGCGGCGTGGACTTGTAGGGCACCGAGGTGGTTTGCATGCCGGTCATCTGCTTGAGCAACTCCCCGCCCACCAGGCCCGGATTGTTGCTCGAACCAATGGTGCCGTTCCCGGGTTTCTTTTTCAATGCCTCCACCAGTTCTTTCATATTGTTGTAGGGGGCCCCGACAGGCACCACCATCGCGAATGACAAGCGCAAAATCGTCGTCACCGGGGTGATGTCCCTGATCGGATCGAAAGGAAGCTTCCTTATCAGGTGCTGCGCGGCCGACAGCGTCGAACTCGCCGGCGTGATCATGATGGTGTAGCCGTCAGGCTTGGATTTCACCAGCGCATCGGTGGCCAGAACGCCATTCGCGCCGGGCCGGTTCTCGACGATAACCGGCCGGCTGGTGAGCCTGGATAACTGATCGCTGTAGTAGCGCACCAGCACGTCCGCGCCGGTGCCGGCGGCAAAATTGCAGATCGAGCGGATATCGCGTGAGGGATATTCCTGTGCCATTGCCGAGGCACCGCCCAGACAAACCAGGGCGGCGGCTATCCGGAGCACGGATCGGTTCAACGAATATTGCATGTGTCTTCTCCTGAAAAAATTCGAACCGGCGTCCACGACAGCGACGCCGCCCGGGGGCTTGCCTAGTCGCGCTTGGGCGGCGGATCGCCGACCGCGGTGATCTTTTTTGCCTCCGGCCCCTGGTACACCATGGCAACTTCCATGACTTCGTAAGACGCGACGAATTTCGCCGCGCCGTTTTTCGAATTGTACGCATGGCCGCAGTAGTGCGCCGGGCGCAGTTTGTCATGAATCACGTAGCCCTCGCTGTCGATGCAGTCGCGGTTCACCGACGCCGCCACCACCCGGCCCACCACGGTGAGGCGCTTCTCCAGCCACTGCTTGGTCCATTCCACTTTGCACTCGAAATGGCTGCCGCATTCTGCGATGCGCGGCGGCTTGACCATGCGCGAGGGAATCGCGGTGAGCCCCGCTTTTTCCAGTTCATTGACCCCCGGCGCGAACGGCAGACCCACAACGCACACTTTCTCCAAGACGCTGCGCTCGAACGGCGGAATGTTCACCACGAACTCGCCGGTGGCCAGCACATTGGCGGCAGTGTCCTTGTACATGTCCACGGAAAACTCGTAACAGGTGGGAATGTGGTTGTTGCGCAGGCAGGTGGCGAATGAAGCGGCGTTGACCCTGCCGGCCGCATCCACGGTTGTAATTATCACCACGGTGGCCACCGGCGAGGCCAGCTTGTCGTAATTCTTCTCGGGGACATCGACCTTGATTTCGTCCCAGTTGATGGCCATGCGGTATCGCCTCCCGGTAAAAAGTGTGCCTGCGGGCCATTGGCATCGGCCCGTATAATTCCCCGTAAGGGAGGGCAATGGTACCTCGCCGCGGAGTTTCGGGTGGTCCGCGAGCACCATGTTTTCGGCCGGCATGACAAGTTTCCCCGCACCGAACGCGTCCTGCAAGGAATGGCATGGCAAACAACGAATCGATCCGGCTTCGACCGGTCAAGCTTGGTCCCCGCGGCACCATCGTGCGCAAGGGTACCGGAGGCGTCACCTATCTGTCCTCGCCGCATGCGCTCGCGCCCTACCCGCGCGCGCTCACCGAACGGCTTGCACACTGGGCGCGGGAAGCGCCCGATCGCGTACTGCTGGGCGAGCGCGGCCGCGACGGCGCGTGGCGCGAGTTGCGCTTTGGCGAGGCATACCGGCGCGCCTGCCGCATCGCGCAGGGACTGCTCGATCGCGGCCTGTCCCGGGACCGGCCGGTGGTCATCCTCTCCGAAGGCGGCATCGAGCACGCGCTGCTCGCCTTTGCCTCGATGCATGCCGGCATTCCTTACGCGCCGGTCTCGCCGGCGTATTCGCTGATTTCCACCGATTTCGGCAAACTCAAGTTCGCGCTCGCGCTGCTCAAACCAGGCCTGGTGTTTGCCGCAGACGGTGCGCGCTACGCCCGGGCGATTACCGCGGTTGTGCCGGCCGATGCGGAGCTGGTGGTGACCGAAAACCCGCCCGCGGGCCGTGCAGCCACCGCATTCGACGAGCTCGAACGCAATGTTACCGATGCGGTGACACAGGCACACGCGGCGGTTGGCCCGGACACAGTGGCGAAATTCCTGTTCACCTCCGGATCCACCGGCATGCCCAAGGCGGTTATCACCACCCAGCGCATGCTGTGCAGCAATCAACAAATGGTGTTGCAGACGCTGCCATTCCTTGGCGAAGCGCCGCCGCAGTTTGTCGAATGGACGCCGTGGCACCACGTTGCCGCGGGCAATCAACAGTTCGGCCTGGCGGTCTACAACGGCGGCTCCTACTACATCGACGACGGCAGGCCGATGCCGGGCCTGATCGAAAAAACCGTGCGCAACCTTCGCGATATCGCGCCGACCTTCTATTTCAATGTGCCCAAGGGCTACGAAGAACTGCTGCCCTACCTGCGCCGCGACCGGCAACTGCGGGAGAATTTTTTCAGCCGCCTGAAAGCCATGCTGTACGCCGGCGCCGGCATGTCGCAGCACATCTGGAGCGGGCTGGAGGAAGTCGCCCGCGACACCTGCGGCGAGCGCATTCTGATCCTGAGCGGACTGGGCTCCACCGAGACCGCGCCCTCGGCGACCTTCGGCCACTGGGATACCGGACGCTCCGGCGTGGTCGGCATTCCGGTGCCCGGTGTCGAGGTCAAGCTGGTCCCGAACGCCGGCAAGCTCGAAGCGCGCTTTCGCGGACCGAGCATTACGCCGGGTTACTGGCGCCAGGAAGACATCACGCGCGCCGCCTTCGACGAGGAAGGCTTTTACAAAATGGGCGATGCGCTCAGGTTCGCCGACCCGGACGATCCGCAGCAAGGGATGATATTTGACGGCCGAGTCGCCGAGGACTTCAAGCTCGCCACCGCCACCTGGGTGGACGTGGGCAGCCTGCGCATGAAACTGATACTCAAAGGCGCGCCGCTGGTGCAGGACGTGGTGATCACCGGCCACGACCGGGACTATGCGGGCGCGATGATATTTCCCGCCGTCAATGCCTGCCGCGAACTTTGCGCCGGGCTCGCGACCAACGCACCCCTGTCCCGGGTCCTCGCGCACCCCCAAGTGCGCAGCCATTTCCAGACAATTCTGGACGAACTGGCGGCGCAGAGCAGCGGCAGTTCCAACCGCATCGCGCGCGCGCTGCTGCTGGATTCGCCGCCCTCCATCGATGCCGGCGAAATCACCGACAAGGGCTCGATCAACCAGCGCGCGGTGCTCAACTGCCGCGCCGCGCTGATCGAGGACCTGTACAGTGAAACGCCGGGGCCCGCTATTCTGGTCGCGCAGCAGCGCCCGACACAGAACCGATAAGCCGCAGCCGTCAGTCGGCCTTGGCGCCCGAATCCCTCACCACTTTGCCGAGGCGCACCGTGTCGTCAGCCGCGCGCTTGGCCAGTTCCGCGGGCGTGCTGGTCGTCACATCCAGCCCGAGGTCGCCGAAGCGCTTGGAGACATCGGGGCTTTGCATCGCCTTGACGAACTCGCTGTTCAGGCGCGTGACCACCGCCTGCGGCGTGGCGCTGGGGGCGTACAGCGCGAACCAGAAATCGAGTTCAATGCCGGCAAAACCCACTTCCGCCATGGTCGGCACATCGGGAAACTGCGGTGCGCGGCGCGGCGACGCCATGGCCAGCGCGCGCAACTTTCCGGCACGCACGTGCGGTCCGGAGGTGATCGGCGCGTCGAAGAACAGATCGACGCGACCGGCAAGCATGTCCTGGAGCGCTGGCGCGGATCCCTTGTAGGGCACATGCGTCATGTCGATGCCGGTGCGGGTTTTGAGCATTTCGCCAAGCAGGTGGCCGCCCGCGCCCACGCTTTGCGATGCGTAGTTGAGCTTCCGGGTCTTGGCGTGGGCGACCAATTCCGTGACTGATCTTGCGGGACTGTTGGCCGGCACCACCAGCATGTGCTTGGTGGTAATCATGAGGGTGATCGGCGCGAAGTCCTTGACCGGATCGTAGGACAGCTTGGAATACAGGCTGGAATTTACCGCATGCGTCCCGCCATGCCCCATCAGCAGGGTATAGCCGTCGGGCGGCGCGCGCTTGACGAAATCAGCCGCGATCTGCCCGCCGGCACCGGGCTTGTTTTCGATCAAGATCTGCTGGCCGATCGATTCGGTCACTTTGGGACCGACAAAGCGCGCGAACGGATCGGTCACGCCCCCCGGCGGAAACGGCACCACCAGCGTAATCGCGCGCGCGGGAAATGCCTGGGACTGCGCAACCGCCGGCGCCAGAGCCGCCGCCAGCAGCACGGCACCCATTAATGCCTTGGTACTTTGTTTCATGATTGCTCTCCTTTCAGTTGACAGCGAAACAGGCGCGCAGGCAGCGCCCGGTTTTTCTTGCTCAGCGCGGCGCCAGCCGCAGCGCGCCATCCAGGCGCACCACCGCGCCGTTCAGCGACAGGTTATCTATCATGTGCAGCACCAGGCTGGCGAATTCATCGGGCTTGCCCAGGCGCTTCGGAAATGGAATCGACGCCCCCAGGCTGTCCTGGACCTCCTTGGGCAATTCACCCAGGAGAGGCGTGTGAAACAAGCCCGGCGCAATGGCAAGCACGCGTATGCCGAACTGCGCGAACTCGCGCGCCGCCGGCAGCGTCAGCGAGGCGATCCCTCCCTTGGACGCCGCGTAGGCCGATTGGCCGACCTGACCTTCGAATGCCGCAACCGAGGTGGTGGAAATGATGACGCCGCGCTCGCCGTCTTCCAGCGCTTCGAGCCTGGTCATTTCAAACGACGCGAGACGCATCAGATT
>MEQV01000139.1:2990-5766 GCA_001770355.1 Betaproteobacteria bacterium RIFCSPLOWO2_02_FULL_62_17 | reverse complement strand
TCATTTTTTCATCTGCGGCAGCCCGCAAGCCGATGGCAGGACCGTCCGCCTCTGGGCAAAAGACCACCAAGGCTGGCTGGCCATGGACGCCACAGCGACGATCGAATAGCCGCACCCCCACAGGAATTCACCGCATGAGGCCGCTGGAAGGCATCACCGTCATCACGCTCGAGCACGCCATAGCCGCGCCCTTTGCCACGCGCCAGCTCGCCGACCTGGGCGCCCGCGTCATCAAAATCGAGCGGCCCGGCACGGGCGATTTTGCGCGCGGCTACGATCAGCGCGTCGCCGGACTGTCCTCTCACTTTGTCTGGACCAACCGCTCCAAGGAAAGCCTCACGCTCGATGTGAAACATCCGGAGTGCCAGACCATCCTCAAGCGCCTGATACTCGAAAAAGCCGATGTGCTGGTGCAGAACCTTGCTCCCGGTGCGGCGGCGCGTCTCGGCCTTTCCTACGCGAGCTTGTCGGCAATCAAGCCCGGCATCATCGTGTGCGACATCTCGGGCTACGGCGAGGACGGCCCTTACCGGGACAAAAAAGCGTATGACCTCTTGATCCAGAGCGAAGCCGGTTTTCTTTCGGTGACCGGCACCGAAGAGACGCCCTCCAAAGCGGGGCCGTCGATCGCCGACATCTCGGCGGGCATGTATGCCTACAGCAATATCCTCGCGGCACTGCTGCACCGTGGCAAGACCGGGCGCGGCCAGCACATCGAGGTTTCGATGCTCGAGTCGCTGGTGGAGTGGATGGGCTACCCGCTTTACTACTCGTATCAGGACGCCGCGCCGCCGCCGCGCAGCGGCGCAAGCCACGCCACCATTTATCCCTATGGCCCCTTTCCATCCGGCGACGGCAAGACCGTCATGCTGGGGCTGCAGAACGAACGCGAATGGGGGGCATTTTGTGAAAAGGTGCTGCTGCGGCCCGAACTGGCCACCGATGCGCGCTTCGCCGGCAATGCGAAACGCAGCGCGGCACGCGAACAACTGCGCCGCCTGATTGTCGAGGCCTTTGCCGCGCTCAGCGCCGAGGAAGTGCTGCGACGACTGGACCTCGCGCAGATCGCCAACGCACAGGTGAACGACATGCATGGCGTCTGGGCGCACCCGCAGCTGGCGGCACGCAAGCGCTGGCGCGAGATCGACACCGCCGCCGGGCGCGTGCCGGCACTATTGCCCCCCGGCTCCTGGGAGGAAGCGCCCCCGCGCATGGATGCCGTCCCAGTACTGGGCGAGCACACCGACAAAATTCTTTCGGAACTGGACTATTCCGCCGAGCGCATTGCCGCGCTGCGCGCGGAAAAAGCCATTTGATTCCACCACGGCAGATCATTCCAATCAAGGAGCGCAACAACATGCCCGCATCCATCATCGACTCCAGCATCTTCGGCAATATCTTCGGCACCGAGGCCATGCGCCAGGTTTGGTCCGACGAGAACCGCACGCGCAAATACCTCGACATCGAAAGCGCGCTGGCAAAAGTGCAGGGGCGTCTGGGCATCATCCCGCAGAAAGCCGCCGATGAAATCGTGCGCAACTGCCGCATCGAGAACATCGACATGGAAAAGCTGCGCCAGCAGACCGAGCGCATCGGCTATCCGGTGCTGGGCGTGGTGCAGCAACTGGTCGAGAAATGCGAGGGTGGTCTTGGCGAATGGTGCCATTGGGGCGCGACCACGCAGGACATCACCGACACCGCGACCGTGCTGCAGATCCGCGAGGCACTGGCGATCATCGAACAGGATCTCGCGACGATCTCTGCCTCGATGGCCGAGATTGCGAAAAAGCACCGCGACACGCCGATGATCGGCCGCAGCAACCTGCAGCAGGCGGTGCCGATCACCTTCGGCTACAAGATGGCCGGACTGCTGTCGGCGATCGAACGCCACCGCGAGCGCCTGTCGCAACTGCGCCCGCGCGTGCTCACCGGCGAGTTCGCCGGCGCGTCGGGCACGCTGGCTTCGCTTGCGAAAGGCGCCCTGGAAATCCAGGAAGGACTAATGCGCGAACTGGGCCTCGCCCAGCCGCTGATCGCCTGGCACACCATCCGCGACTGCATCGCCGAAACCGGCGGCTTCCTGGGACTGGTGTGCGGCACGCTCGGCAAGCTCTCCATGGACGTGAAACTCATGATGCAGACCGAGGTCGGTGAAGTGTACGAACCCTTCGCCCACGGCCGCGGCTCATCGAGCACCATGCCGCAGAAAAGAAATCCCATCTCCAGCTGCTACATCCACGCCTGCGCAAGCGTGGTGCGCCAGCATGCGGCGGCGCTGCTCGATGCCATGATCGCCGACCACGAGCGCTCCACCGGCCCCTGGGAAATCGAGTGGATCGTGCTGCCCGAGGCATTTGTGCTCACGGCAGGCGCGCTCAACCAGTCTAAATTCGTGCTCGCAGGGCTCGAAGTCGATGCCAGGCGCATGCGCGACAACCTCGATCTCACCAAAGGACTGGTGGTTTCAGAAGCGGTGATGATGGGCCTTGCGCCTTACCTGGGACGCGAGCACGCGCATGACCTGGTGTACGACCTGTGCCGCGACGCGATCAAGCAGGACAAGCCCCTGCTGGACCTGCTGGCAGCGAACGCCGAGATCACGAATCACGTGGACCGCAAAAAGCTGGCGGAATTCTGCGATCCGTCGAATTACCTTGGCCTCTCCGGCGTGATGGTGGACCGCGTGCTCGCCGCGCGCAAATAGGAGCCGGGGTAGCCAACATGAACCGTCTGCCCAGAGCCATCTCCGCCGCCTTCGCCGCATGCGCGTGCCTTG
>MEQV01000139.1:0-2955 GCA_001770355.1 Betaproteobacteria bacterium RIFCSPLOWO2_02_FULL_62_17 | reverse complement strand
AAGCCGATCCGCCTGCTCACGCTGTTCGCGCCAGGCAGCACCGGCGATACCACCGCGCGAACCTTCGCCGGACCTTTCGGCGAAGCTTTGGGACAGCAGGTGATCCTGGAGAACATGCCCGGCGCGGGCGGCGTGCTCGCGGCCGAACGCGTGGCGCGCGCCGCGCCCGACGGCCACACGCTGCTGGTGAGTTTGTCGAGCGTTCACATCATGCGGGTGTTCCTGTCGCGCCAGACGCCCTTCGATCCGGTGAACGACTTCACCCCTATCACGCAGCTGGGCTCCGCGGTGACGCTGCTGGTCGCCCATCCCGGCCTGCCTTACAAGTCGCTGCGCGAGCTCATCGATTACGCCAGGGCCAATCCCGGCAAGGCCTCATACGGAACTTCCGGCGTGGGCTCGCCTACCCACCTCGCCGGCGTACTTATCGGGCAATTGACCGGCACGAACATCGTGCACGTCCCCTACAAGGCGGTGTCGCAGGCCTTCAACGACGTCGTGGGCGGGCAACTGCCGCTCGCTTACGCCATCTCCAGCCAGGTGATGCCGGCGGCGCGCGCCGGCAAGGTGCGGGTGCTAGCGGTGCTCGAAGAGGAGCGCTACGCGACATTGCCCGACGTACCCACCATTCAGGAAGTGGTGCCCAGGTTCGAGGCGCCGCCGAGCTGGCCAGGCCTGTTCGGACCCAAGGGCCTGCCGGACCCGGTGCTGCGGCGCCTGCACAGCGAAGCTTTCAAGGTGCTCAACTCGCCGGAAGTGAAAGAGAAGCTCGCCGCGCGCGAGTTCTACGTATCGCCGCAGAAATCGCCCGAGGAATTCATGGCCAAGATCAAGCGCGAACTCGCGCTCATCGGCGGCATCGTCAAGCGCGCCGGCATTCAGCCGACCGAATAGGCCGCGATACTTGGGCGATCAGTAGACGGCAAGCGTCTCCGGACCGCGCGCCGTCGTAAAGTTCTGCAGGACGCGCCGGCCGGGTACATCGACGACCGACACCGTGCCCTGGTCGTGATTCAAGACATAGGCCATGCCCTCCTCAGTGAAGGTGATGCCCATCGGCCCCTTCTCAACCGTCAGCTTGGTCTGCGACCGCAGGTCCGAAAGCGGCGCGATGGCGATCTCGCCGCTGTCGAAACTGGTGATCAAAAGGTCACTGCCGTCGGGCGACACCTGCACGCGCTTCTGTGGATTGCGGCCCTCGGGCGTGGGCGCAAACACGTTCAAGGGAACGATATCGATAACCTGGTCGGTCGCGGTATCGATGACGTGAAACTGCTGCGGCCGCTGCGCCATGACAAACAGCCTCGAACAATCGGGCGACAAAGCGAGGCCTTCGCTGCCCTGAGGAAAGGGGATCTTCGCCGCAAGCTTGCGGGCCTCGGTGTCGACCACCGCGACAAAATCATAGTGCTTGTTGGTCGCATAGAGCTTGTTGCGCGGGCGCAGCGCTGTCAGCCAGTGGGTGCCGAAACTCCCCGTGGTCACCGCAGCGATCACCTCACGCTTTGCCACATCCAGCGCGGCAATCACACCGGAGACATCGCAGGAAACCCACAACACGCCCTGCGCATCGAAGGCCATGCCGTGCGGCGCGCGGTAGGGCGACACATCGATGGCGCCGATCTGGCTGCGGCTGGCCAGATCGATGATCGCCACCTCGCGGCCCGGGGCCTCGCTGTTCTTGCTGAACACCCCCTGGCCGTAGATCGACACGTAGGCGGTATTACGATCCGGGGACAGCACCACTTCGTGCGGGAATTTGGACATTTCGATTTCGGCCAATTTCTGCAGCGTGCGCGCATCGAAAAACTGCACCATTCCCGCCAGCTTGTTCACCACGATCAACTCGCCGCGCGCGGCGGCCAGCGGCGCCATGCCGGGCTCGGCGCAAGCCAGCGGCTGCAGGGGGGCGTAGGAACCACGGTCATCGGTGTTCATATAAGCCGTCTCGCTCGCGGTTCCGCAAGCATACCCGTTGCTCGGCAATCAGATGCTGTTGTCCGATTGGCGCATTCCTAATGCCCCTTGCTTGATATGGATCAAATAGGGCGCAGAGGGTCCTGTGACCTAATAGCCAACTGGCTTATCCGCTGAGGAGGCGGGTAATGACTGGCATCGAGGCATCAGTTTCGAAGGAGGCTCGCATTCCATGAACGACATGACCCTAGCGGCGGGTGTTGGCCAGGCGCGCGACGATGCCTGGATTCCCTCGACCTGCGCGCTTTGCTACGGTTCCTGCTCGATCCTCGCGCACCGCGTCGACGGGACGGTGGTCAAGATCGAAGGCAATCCCGCGAGTGCTGTCGGCAGGGGGCGCCTGTGCGGCAAGGGTGTCTCCGGGATCATGAGCCATTACGATCCCCATCGGCTGACCAAGCCGCTGCGCCGCACCAATCCCAAAAAGGGCTTTGACGAGGACCCCGGCTGGAAGGAGATCAGCTGGGACGAGGCGCTCGACGAAATCGCGGCGGTGCTCAAGCGTGTTCGCGCCGAGGATCCGCGCAAACTGCTTTTGCAGCGCACCACAACGGTGCTCGCCGCCCCTACCGAGTTCGACACCTTCGCGCAGGCTTTCGGCACGCCCAACGTGTGCGTGGCCGGCGGCGGATTGCATTGCGGCAACGGCGCGCATCGCATCGCGGGGATCATGCATGCGTCCTGGTCCATAGTGCCCGATTTCAAATACTGCAATTACGCGCTGTATTTCGGCGCTTCCAAGGGCCATGGCGCGGGCCATTCCGCGACGCCGAACATGGCGCTTGCGGCCGATGCGCGGGCGCGCGGCATGAAAATGGTCGTGGTCGATCCGATGTGCAATTTCGCCGCCGGCAAGGCGAGCGAATGGGTTCCGGTGCGCGTGGGCACCGACGCGGCGCTCGCGCTTGCGCTTGCCAATGTGCTGGTGAACGAACTGGGCATCTACGATGCACCGTTTCTGCAGGCGAAGACCAATTC
>MEQV01000138.1:4279-10067 GCA_001770355.1 Betaproteobacteria bacterium RIFCSPLOWO2_02_FULL_62_17 | reverse complement strand
AAAGGCTGCGTTGGATCCCGAACCAGAAAAGTATCGCCGCGGTGACCGCGACCATCATCGCCGGCGTGAGTGCGCCCACCAGGATGTCCTGCAGCAAGCGGTCGCGTTTCAAGGTCGTCTCCGCGACCTGTACCAGGACATTGCCATCGCGGCGCGGAATGGAAATAGCCGCCACCCTAACCGCCTGCCCCTCGATAACGGCGCTGTAGAGCGATTGCCCCGTGATATCCATGGCCACTTCGGGCAGGGGAATCAAGGCGTTTCCGGCGATCGCTTCGTTGCTCGGGCCGGTAACGCGAAAAAAAATCCGGTCAATGGTATCGATACGCAATGCTTCGATCGCCGCGGGCGGCAGGGTTACCTCGGCTTCATCCTCGTTTTCGCGCACATAGTTGGCGATTGCAATCGCCGGATCGAGCAAGCCATTATCGTAGGCATCGTTGGCCGCGTGTACCGCAAGGAAATATCCCGGGATCGCTGAAATTACAAAAAGCGCCAGAAGCGGCGCGACCAGCCAGAGGGTGAGCAGCTGTTTGAGGCTACTGGGTGCCGGCATCCGGATCTTCAACCATGTAGCCGAAGCCCCTGACGGTACGGATATTGATCTCCGCTTTCTCCAGCTTGGAGCGAATTCGTGACACATAGACTTCAATGGTGTTGTGCGTGAGCGAGGAATCCCAACTGCACAAAGCCTGCAGCATCTGATCCTTGCTGATGACCTGACCGGCATGCATCAGCAGATACTCGAGCACGCTCCATTCGCGCGGTGTCAGGTCGATATCTTCGTCGTCGATCTGCGCCCGCTTGGCGACGGTATGAAGTTTCAGGCGGCCGAAAGACAGCACCGGGGCATGAACAGCCTGGCTGCGGCGAATCAGTGCCCGCACGCGGGCTTCGAATTCGGGGAGTGAAAACGGCTTCGAAATATAGTCGTCGGCGCCCAGATCGAGTCCCTTGACGCGATCGGCTTCGGTATCCCGGGCGGTAAGCATGAGGATGCTTCCCAGATGCCGATTTTTTCTCAATTGCTCCAGGACTTCAAATCCGCTGATGCCCGGCAAGCCGATATCGAGGACGATCAGATCGAAATTTTCCTCGCTTGCCGCCTTTAATGCCAATTCGCCATTGGATGCGTGGTCGACGGCATAGCCAGACCCGCGCAAGATCCGAATCAGTCCGTCGGCCAACGCTTTGTCATCCTCGACAAGCAGGACCCGCATAAACTTGCCGCCTGAAAAATCGGGCCATGAGATTAACACGCGAATCCGCGTCCGCAGCCCCGCGGCGGGCCGAAGCCCTTGCGTACACGAACAGGCCCGCAAAAAAAAGCGCGGGTGCCTTTGGGGCCCCGCGCATCGAGGAGGAAACAGACTGCGACACGAACTGTAATCGAGCTTGGCGCCCGGTGTCTGAAGGAACGCTGACAGGAGCGGAACTTTCCCTGCTCTCCGGGCAGTCGCGTACGCTCAATGCGAAACCTGTCATGTTCGTAACAGAATCAAGTGTTTCAGAAAAGCTCCGCGAAATCGGCAAACCATGCATTTATTCACTATCGTGACGGATATCGCCCGACTGCGGGCACTTCGCCGCAAAACCCTGATAAAATAGACTGTTAGCTACGTTTTCTAGATACGAATGGCACATGACATTTCGCAACTTGGAGAATCAGGATGGCAGTTGAAAGAACCCTATCCATCATCAAACCCGACGCAGTGGCAAAGAATGTTATTGGCAAAATTATCATGCGTTTTGAAGCTGCGGGCCTCAGGGTGGTGGCCGCGCGCATGACACAGTTGTCAATGCAGCAGGCCGAGGGATTCTACGCGGTTCATCGCGCGCGGCCGTTTTTTACCGATCTGGTCAAGTTTATGATATCCGGTCCGATTGTCGTGCAGGTGCTGGAGGGTGAAAATGCCATCGCAAAGAATCGGGACCTGATGGGCGCGACGGATCCGAAAAAAGCCGCTCAAGGCACGATTCGCGCGGACCTTGCCGACAGCATCGACGCCAACGCGGTGCATGGCTCGGACGCGCCGGAAACGGCGCGCACCGAAATCGCCTATTTTTTCCCCAGCCTCGAGGTGTATTCGCGTTAATGGCGACCAATCTCCTTGAATTCGACGGCGCGGGACTTGCCCGGTTTATCAGCGACCTGGGCGAGAAGCCGTTTCGCGCGCGTCAATTACAGCGCTGGATTCATCGCGCCGGGGAGGGCGATTTTGCCAATATGTCGGATCTGGCGAAGGACTTCCGCGAGCGGTTGCAGCAATGCGCCCGGATCAAGGCGCCGCGGGTACTTCGTTCGGGCGAGTCCGCCGACGGAACTTACAAGTGGCTACTGGAGGTGGAGGGCGGCAGCGCGATAGAGTCGGTTTTTATACCGGAAGCCGATCGCGGCACACTTTGCGTTTCCACCCAGGCCGGGTGCGCGCTGGACTGCAGTTTCTGCGCCACCGGCAAGCAGGGGTTTAACCGGAATCTTTCGGTCGCCGAAATTATCGGCCAGCTTTGGATCGCCAATCGTGAATTGGGCGCGCAGGCGAGCGCGGAACGCATCATCAGCAATGTTGTGCTGATGGGCATGGGCGAGCCATTGCTCAATTTCGATAACACGGTCGCGGCCTTGCGCCTCATGCTGGACGACAATGCTTACGGATTGTCGCGTCGAAGAGTGACCCTTTCCACCTCGGGAATCGTCCCGGGAATCGACGCTCTGCGCGATGCCTGCCCGGTCGCCCTGGCCGTGTCACTGCACGCACCGAACGATGTGTTGCGCGACAAACTGGTGCCCATCAACCGCAAGTACCCGCTGCGGGTGCTGCTCGATGCATGCCTTCGTTATCTGGAGAAGGCGCCGCGCGATTTCGTTACCTTTGAATACGTGATGCTCGACGGCGTCAATGATTCGGCCGCGCATTCGCAGCGGTTGCTGGCGCTAGTCGAGCGCGTACCTTGCAAGATAAATCTGATTCCATTCAATCCATTCCCGGGTACCAGCTACCGGCGGTCGTCGCGCGAATCGATCAGCGCCTTCGCCCAGACGCTCAACGCCGCAGGCATTGTCACCACGGTGCGCAAGACCCGCGGCGACGATATCGACGCGTCCTGCGGACAATTGGCGGGCCAGGTGATCGACCGGACACGCAGGGCCGTAAAGTTCGTCGGAGCGGAAATATGAGCCATAGATTCGCGATTGTTGCAGTGTTCTGCCTCACCGCCTGCGCGGGCGGCGCGGGCCGGGTCGACGACGGTTTTCGCAACGCCTCGGAACCGCAGGATGACTCGAATATCATCGGCGAGGTTGGGGCGCCAAGGGAACGCGCGCGCGCCCATGCGGAGCTTGCCGGCGCCTATTATGAACAGGGCAATATGGGCATCGCGCTGGAAGAAGCGCGCATCGCCATCGCCGCGGACGCAGGCTACGCACCCGCCTACACGGTTCTCGGTCTGGTGCATATGGACCTAAAGGAAAATGCCCAAGCCGAGGAGAGTTTCCAGCGTGCCTTACGGATCGCGCCGAATGACCCTGACGCCAATCATAACTATGGCTGGTTTCTGTGCCAGTCGGGCCGCGAGGATCTTTCCCTGAAATTTTTCCTTTCGGCGATAAGGAATCCGCTGTATTCGGCGCCACAAAAATCGTATACCGTCGCCGGGGTGTGCGCGGCACGCAAGAACAACGATCGCGATGCCATCGAATATCTGGAGCGGGCGCTGCGCCTGGATTCCAATTACCTTTCAGCAAAGATCAATCTTGCCCAATTACGGTATCGACGGGGGGAGTTGGATCAAGCGCGTGCGCTGATCACTGATTTCAACCGGGGCATTGAGCCCACCTCGGAATCGCTCTGGCTTGCATTGCGCATCGAGCGCAAGCTGGGCGACAAGGCGGGTGAATCAAGTCTTGCAGAGCAGCTTCGCCGACGGTTCGCGGGTTCGCCGGAGTTCCAGAGCCTGCAACGTGGTCAATATGAGTGAATGCGCGTGTGAATGAGGCGGTCGAATCTGCCTCCGGCGAAATGCCCGCCTCTGGACCTGGCGCCATGCTGGCGCGCGAACGCTCCGGCAAAGGCTTGAGCGTGGCCGATATCGCGGCGCAATTGAGGTATTCAGCAAAACAAATAGAGGCGCTGGAGGACGATGACTATTCGCGCCTGCCCGCGACCACATTCGTCAGGGGCATGATACGCGGTTACGCGAAAGTCCTCGGCACCCAAGCGGCCCCCATTTTGCAGGCCTTCGACGAGCGGCATGTTCCCGCGCCGATCACCGTGGATCTGCGCTCCAAGCGCGTTCCTTTCCCGGACGGGAGAGCGCGCTCAACGCGGGTCTATGTCTGGCTTTCGGCGGTTGTCGCGTTGCTGGCGGCGGCGGTGCTTTATGAGTGGCATTTTGGATTGCCCGAACCGTTTGCCGAAGCGGTGCGGTCCTCCCCCTCTGAGCCGCTCAAGGGTCAGGTCCTGGAAACCGCGGCGCAACCGGTGCCCGGCGAAGATCCGGACGCAGCCCCGCTCGCGCCCGATTCCGCGCCGTTGCCTGCTGGAAATACCGCTACGTCAGCTCCAGCCAGTACCGGCGCAAGCATGCGTTTTGAATTTCAACAGGACGCCTGGGTGGAAGTCAGGGACCGGGGTGGTCGCATTCTCATCGCCCAGATAAATCCCGCGGGATCGCGGACGGTTGTAGAGGGCACGCCGCCGTTCGCACTGGTCGTGGGAAACGCGGCCAATGTGCGGCTGATGTACGGCGCAAAGACAGTGGATCTCAGACCGCACATCAAGGTCGACGTCGCCAGGTTCACGCTGGACTAGCGAAAATGAATCCCAATGTCTTGCCCCGCAGGCGCTCGCGCCAGGTAAGGATCGGTCAGTTTTCGATTGGCTGTGATTTGCCTGTCCTGGTGCAATCGATGACCAATACCGATACCGCGGATGCCGAGGCTACTGCGTTACAGGTCGCGCAGTTGTGGCGCGCGGGCTCGGAACTGGTGCGCATTACGGTCAATTCACCGGAGGCGGCCGCGCAGGTATCTCGAATTCGCGACCGCCTGGATGCGATGGACTGCGAGGTTCCGCTGGTCGGAGATTTTCATTTTAACGGGCACAAGCTGCTATCGGCGTTTCCGGATTGCGCGCAGGCTTTGGCCAAATACCGCATCAATCCGGGCAACGTCGGCAGGGGAACCAAGCGCGACGAGCAGTTCGCGACCATGATCGAGACAGCTTGCCGTTACCAAAAGCCGGTTCGTATCGGTGTGAACTGGGGCAGTCTTGACCGGGAAGTCCTCGCCCGCCTGATGGATGAAAATGGCAAGCAGCCACGCCCGGCCGCTGCCGCGTCGGTCATGCGTGAAGCGCTGGTTGTTTCCGCGCTGGAATCGGCCGAGCGTGCCGAGAAAATCGGCTTACCCGGCGATGCCATCGTGCTCTCCTGCAAGGTGAGCGGGGTACAGGATCTCATCGCCGTTTATCGTGATTTGGCGCTGCGCTGCGACTACCCGCTCCATCTCGGTCTCACCGAAGCGGGCATGGGCAGCAAAGGGATCGTCGCCTCCAGCGCGGCGCTTGCGGTGTTGCTGCAGGAAGGCATTGGCGACACCCTGCGGGTGTCGTTGACGCCCGAACCCGGCGGCGATCGGACGCGCGAAGTGACAGTGGCTCAGGAAATTCTGCAAACCATGGGCCTGCGCTCGTTCACCCCGATGGTTATTGCATGTCCCGGCTGCGGCCGCACCACCAGTACCTATTTCCAGGAGCTGGCGGCGCAGATTCAGACTTATCTGCGCGAA
>MEQV01000138.1:312-4029 GCA_001770355.1 Betaproteobacteria bacterium RIFCSPLOWO2_02_FULL_62_17 | reverse complement strand
GCGGTATCGGGCGCAGGATCGAGCCAAAGTCCGTTCAGGCCGCTCCCATCAAGACAGTAATCAAGACAGCGAGTTGAATTTAGCGTGATGAAGCATGAGCACTGAACTGCGCGCCGTGCGCGGCATGAACGATATCCTTCCCGACGAGGCGGCGCGCTGGGAAGCGCTCGAAGAAACGCTTAGAACCTGGCTGCGCTCCTACGGTTACCGGAACATTCGTACCCCGCTGGTTGAGGCCACGGCGCTGTTTCGCCGGGCCATCGGCGAGGCGACCGATATCGTTGAAAAAGAGATGTACAGCTTCGAGGACAGCCTCAACGGTGAACACCTGACGCTGCGTCCGGAGGCTACGGCCTCGACGGTACGTGCCGCCCTTGAGCACAGTCTGCTCTATGCAGGACCGCAGCGGGTCTATTACCTGGGCCCGATGTTCCGGCATGAAAGACCCCAGAAAGGCAGGTACCGGCAGTTTCACCAGGTCGGCGCCGAAGCGCTCGGCTACGCGGGGCCTGATGTCGACGCTGAAATGCTGCTGATGTGCCATCGTCTGTGGAAGCTGCTGGGGCTCGCTGACATCCAGCTGGAACTCAATTCTCTGGGCAGCCTCGACGAGCGCAAAGACCATCGGACCGCACTCATCGCCTATTTGCAGTCGCGCGCGGCGGACCTCGACGAAGACGGCCGCCGGCGCATGCATACCAACCCTTTGAGGGTTCTGGACAGCAAGAACCCAGCGATGAAACCGGTGATTGACGGGGCGCCGGTGCTCGCCACCTATCTGCGCGACGCGTCGCTGCGGCATTTTGCAGCCATCCAGCAGGTACTGAGGGAGGCCGCGATACCGTTTCGCATCAATCCTCGCCTGGTCCGCGGGCTGGACTATTACAATCTCACCGTTTTTGAGTGGATTACCGACAGACTTGGGGCGCAGGGTACGGTCTGCGGCGGAGGGCGCTACGATGGCTTGTTCGAGCAATTGGGCGGCAAACCCCAGCCAGCCTGCGGCTGGGCATTGGGAATCGAGCGCTTGCTCGCTTTACTTGAATTGAACCGGCAGTCGCAGGCGATACCCCAGGCGACGGTGTATCTCGTCAATCATGGTGCTGGCGCGCAGCGCGCGGCATTCAGGGTCGCCGAAGCGCTGCGCGACCAGGGTTTGAGCGTCCTGCAGCATTCGGGAGGGGGCAGTTTCAAAGCCCAAATGAAGCGCGCCGATGCCTGCGGCGCAAGCGTTGCGGTTATTTTGGGGGAAGATGAGCTCGCGGCGGGTGAAGCCAGCGTAAAACCGCTGCGAGTCCTCCAGGATCAATTCCGCGTGACGGAACGTTCTCTGGCAGAGGCAGTCAGAAAATTCGCGGGGGGCCATTAGGTCCCTTTTTCGGCCGTACGCAATAGCTTGCTATACGGCGCAATGGAGTCTTGTCAGGCGCTTGCGCAAGGCAGGCAAAAGGAAAGAAACGTGCAATGAGCAGTCTGGATCTTGAAGAGCAGGAACAACTGGCCGCGCTGAAGGCGTGGTGGAACCAGTACGGGAATCTGGTGACCTTGGGCGCGAGCCTGATTCTGCTGGCGATTGCGGCCTGGTACGGTTGGAATGGGTACCGTAATTCGCGTGCAATGGAGGCGGCCTCCCTGTATGAAACCTTGCAGAAAGCCGCGCGTGCGAATGACCTGAAGGCGGCCCGCGAGGCCTCCGGGATGATACTGGAGAAATATTCCGGAACTACCTATGGACCGCTCGCCGCGCTGGTATCGGCGCGGCTGCATTTTCAGTCGGGTGATCTGAAGACCGCCAAAGCGCAACTCCAATGGGTCACCGAGAACACCGCAAACGAAGAATTGAAATCGGTGGCACGGCTGCGTCTGGCCAATGTGCTGCTGGACGAAGCGGCGCCCGAGGATGCATTGAAGGCGCTTTCGCTCAAGCCCGCGCCAGGGTTTGAGGCGCTTTTCGAGGCTTTGCGAGGCGATATTTATTTGATTCAGAAAAAACCCGCGGAGGCGCGCGGCGCATACCGGGCCGCCATTGAAAAAGCGGGCAAAGGCGATGCCGCGCTCAGCGAGCAGTTGCGCCGCAAGATCGACGCACTCGGTGAAGGCTGATCCCGTGCGCTCGGTCTGGCTGCTGGGCTGTTTCCTCGTCGCGGCGGCGGGCTGTTCGAGCATGAATCCGCTCGATCTTCTGCGTCCCGATACGCGTCCGAAAATGGCGCCGTTGCCGGAGCTGAAATCGACTATCGCCGTAAAAACCCTTTGGCAGGCCAACGTCGGGACTTCCGGCCCGGTGATTCTCAATCCGGCTGTGGTGGCGGGGACGGGCATATTTGCCGCGGCGCGCGACGGCACGGTGGTGCGCCTGGAAGCAGGCAACGGCCAGCAGAAATGGCGGATTAACGCCGGGGCGCAATTATCCGGCGGCGTGGGCGCCAGCGCGAATTTGGTCGCGGTTGGTACCAGCGAAGGCGAAGTGATAGGCATCGATGCGGCGAACGGGAGCGTACGCTGGCGTGCGAACGTAACCAGTGAAGTGCTCGCCTCCCCGGTTGTGGCAGGTGACATCGTCGTTGTGCGCTCCGCTGACAGCCGCATATTCGCACTCGATGCCGTGGATGGGCGCCGGCGTTGGGTATATCAGCGCGCAGTGCCGGCGCTGTCAGTGCGCAGCTCGGCCGGCCTGGCCATTCGGGAAAACGTGGCGTATGTCGGGTTTGCCGGAGGACGCCTGGCTGCGATTGCGCTGGGCAATGGCGGAATGCGCTGGGAAGCCGCGGTGGCTCAGCCGCGCGGCTCAACCGAACTTGAGCGGGTCGCAGACGTGGTTGGCCTGCCCTGGGTGGCGGAACGCGAGGTCTGCGCCGTCGCGTACCAGGGGCGTGTGGCATGCTTTGATGCCGCCAACGGACATTCATTGTGGGCGCGGAACATGTCCAGCACGACGGGTTTGAGCGCCGACGCACGCTATCTGTTCATCACCGATGATCGGGGCGCGGTTCATGCGTTGGACCGCAGCAACGGCACCAGCTTCTGGAAGCAGGACCGGCTGTTCCTTCGCAATTTGACCGTGCCGTTTCCGCTGGGGCGGCAGATCGTCGCGGCCGATGTCGAGGGCCAGGTGCATTTCATGGACCGCGAAAACGGCACGCTGATCGCTCGTGTGGCCACCGACGGCAGCGGCGTCGCGGCGCCGATTGTCGCGCTGAACGACGGAATTCTGGTCCAGACACGCAATGGCGGACTCTATGCCATGAGTTTGCAGCAATAGTCGGCATCGCCGTATGCTCTTGACGCGCTCACCGAAGTGAAGCCCATATTGGTGCTTGTAGGACGGCCTAACGTCGGCAAGTCCACGCTATTCAACCGCCTCACACGCTCGCGTGACGCGCTGGTCGCGGAACTGCCGGGGTTGACGCGCGACCGGCACTACGGCCTGGGACAAGTTGCCGGGAAGTCGTTTATCGTGGTCGATACCGGCGGGTTGGAACCGGTGGCCAAGGCAGGCTTGCTGGCGCATATGGCCCGTCAAACGCTGACCGCGATCGCCGAAGCCGATATCATCATTTTTCTGGTCGATGCACGCGAGGGCGTGACCGCCCAGGATAAGCGCATTACCGAGCAGTTGCGCCGCGCCGGACGCAAGGTATGGCTTGTGGTCAACAAGGCCGAAGGCATGAAAGCGGCCGCCGCCTGCGCGGAATTCAACGAATTGGGAATCGGCGA
>MEQV01000138.1:0-301 GCA_001770355.1 Betaproteobacteria bacterium RIFCSPLOWO2_02_FULL_62_17 | reverse complement strand
TTTCGGCCGCGCATGGTGAAGGCGTACGCGAACTTGTCGAGGAAGCCATGGCGCCCTTCGGCATGGACGAGGACAATCAGGCTGACCCCAGACATCCGAAAGTGGCGATCGTCGGCCGCCCCAATGTGGGCAAATCGACGCTTATCAACGCGCTGCTCGGGGAAGAGCGCGTGATAGCCTTCGACGAGCCGGGCACCACGCGCGACAGCATCCAGGTCGAGTTGGTCCTGCGCGACAAGCGCTACACCCTGATCGATACCGCCGGCTTGAGGCGCCGGGGAAAGGTTTTCGAGAGCGTCGA
>MEQV01000137.1:791-6943 GCA_001770355.1 Betaproteobacteria bacterium RIFCSPLOWO2_02_FULL_62_17 | reverse complement strand
GACTTCGGAAACCTTGTCAGGCGCGACACCGGCACGCGCGAGCACGCCTTTGATGACATGAGCGCCCAGATCCGCTGCCGGAATCTTGCCGATGGTGCCGCCAAACTTGCCGATCGCTGTTCGACCTGCAGCAACAATCACCACAGTAGTCATGCTGGTCTCCTTTTAGGGGGTTTCAGATTGTCAATCGCGCCGCGCATCACGCCATGGGTTGCTTGACGTAACGGCCCGGCGCCGCTTCGATGGGCCTGTACAGCTTGTTGCCCAGATTCTTCCTCGCCTTGATTTTCACGCCGCCATGCTTGCCGAGCCACTCGGCCCAGTCATTCCACCAGGTTCCCGGCACTTCAGTTGCCGCATCCAGCCACGCCTGCGGATCTTTGCTCAATTTGTCGTTAATCCAATGGCTGCGGCGGTTCTTCGACGCAGGATTGACCACCCCTGCAATGTGCCCGCTCGCGCCAAGCACGAAGCGGCTCTTGCCGCCCAGCAACTGCGTCGACAGGTAGGCTGTTTTCCAGGGAACGATGTGGTCATCGCGTGTCGCCAGAATATAGGTCGGCGCGCCCACCTTTCCCAGATCGACCGGTTTGCCCAACATGGTGAGTTTTCCCGGCACGCGCAGGTTGTTTTCAAGATAGGTGTTGCGCAGGTAATAGCAATACATCGGCCCCGCCAGATTGGTGGAATCCGCGTTCCAGAAAAGCAGGTCGAAGGCTTCCGGTTGCCTGCCCTTCAAATAATTATTGACCACGTAGGACCAGACCATGTCATTGGCGCGCAGCGAGGAAAACGCCACCGACAAGTCCTTGCCGGAGAGTATGCCGCTCGTGCCTATGCTCGCCTCGCGCGCGACGACGCCTTGCTCGTCAATGAATATGCCCAGTTCGCCCGGGTCGGAGAAATCGAGCATCGCCGCCAGCAGCGTGACGCTGGCCACGCGATCGTCGTCTTGCGCGGCGAGAATCGCCAGGGCCGCGCCCAGCAAGGTGCCGCCGACGCAAAATCCCAGCACGTTGATCTTGTCGGCGCGCGCAATTTCAGAGACCACGTCAATGGCATCCAACAAGCCCAGTTGCAGATAATCGTCCCAGGTAAGGCTGGCGAGTTCGGGCGTCGCATTGCGCCACGACACCATGAAGACCGTGTGGCCCTGATCCACGGCAAAGCGCACCAGGGAGCTCTCCGGGGTCATGTCCATGATGTAGTACTTGTTGATGCACGGCGGCACCATCAGTAATGGCCGCTTATAAACCTGGGGTGTGGTCGGCGAATATTGGATGAGCTGAATCAGCTTGCTTTCGAAAATCACCTGACCCTCGGTGATTGCCAGATTTCTGCCGATTTCGAATTCCGATTCGCGCGTAGTGGAAAGTCGCCCCTTGGAAAAGTCCTCGATCAGGTTCCGAATACCTTCGGACAGGCTCGCTCCGTTGGATTCAAGCGCAAGTTTCAGGACCTCGGGATTGGTCGCCGCGAAATTCGCGGGGCTCATCGCGTCGATAAACTGGCGCGTGGTGAACTCCAGCTTATCCTTGGACCTGCCATCGAAATGCGCCGACCGCGCCATTTCGGTCAGGTAATTCGCGTTCAACAAATAGGATTTGCGGATGTAGTCGAAGTAGGGGCTGGAAGCCCACTCGCCGCCGGAAAAGCGCCGGTCACCTTTGGCAGGCATCACCGCCGGCGCCGCCTGGGAAGACCCGTCACCGCCACCTAAAAAGGAATGCCACAGCGCCAGGTGCTTTTGATAATAATCGGCCTGTACCGCGGCTAGCCGTTTGCCCGGGTCATTACCCGTTAGCGCGGTTTCGCTTTCGTTACCGAATTCCGGTTTGCTGCCAGTTTGGGGAACCCCCGCCTGCGGCCCCCAGGCACTGAGAAATTGCTGCAACGCGGCTTGGCCGGCCTTGATCAAGTCATCGAAGCTTGGTGGACTCTGTTCAGGCATGCATGTCCCAGTGGCTGCGGATTCCGGGATTCCGCTCTTTATTCTGCCTAATTATTGCGCTGCACAATAGGGAGTGTCAAGCGCCTATATTGAGGCAAACTATCAATGTCATGCCGGCAAACGCCGCAAGCCGACAATGTATTGAATGGGCGCCGGCTTTCGCCGGGGGTGACTGCCTCAGGCCGCGGCTTTGTCCTCGGCCTTTGCAAAGCGAATCGCGCCCTTTTCCCATTCGGCGCGTATCGTGTCCTTGGCGGCGAAACGGCCTTCCAGGATCAGCTTGGCCAGCGGATTCTCGACGCCGGTCTGGATGGCGCGTTTGAGCGGCCGCGCACCGTATACCGGGTCGAACCCGGCCTTGGCAAGCTCCGCGAGCACCGCGTCGCTGACCACCAGGCGCATGTCCATCTTGGCGACGCGTTGCTCGAGGTAGCGCATCTGGATTTTCGCGATATTGCGGATGTTCTTCTCGTCCAGCGCATGGAAAACCACAATCTCGTCGATGCGGTTGACGAACTCAGGCCGCAACTGCGCCTTCACTTCCGCGAGCACGGACATCTTGATGAGCCCGGGGTCGCTGCCCGCCATCTGCTGGATCATATGTGAGCCGAGGTTGGAGGTCATCACTATCACCGTGTTCTTGAAATCCACGGTGCGGCCCTGGCCGTCGGTCATGCGGCCGTCATCGAGCACCTGCAGCAGCACGTTGAACACGTCCGGGTGCGCTTTTTCCATTTCATCGAGCAGAATCACGCTATAGGGCTTGCGGCGCACGGCTTCAGTCAGGTGCCCGCCCTCCTCGTAGCCCACATAGCCGGGCGGCGCGCCGATCAGCCGCGCCACCGAATGCTTTTCCATAAATTCGGACATATCGACGCGGATGAGGTGATCCTCCGAATCGAACAGGAACGCGGCCAGCGCCTTGCATAGTTCCGTCTTGCCCACACCTGTAGGCCCGAGAAACAGGAACGAGCCATAAGGTTTGTCGGGATCGGAAAGCCCCGCACGCGAGCGGCGAATGGCATCGGCCACCAGTCGCACGGCTTCTTCCTGGCCGACCACGCGTTCATGCAGCCGGTCTTCCATTTTCAGCAGCTTGTCGCGCTCGCCCTGCATCATTTTCGATACCGGAATGCCGGTGGCGCGCGATACCACCTCGGCGATTTCCTCGGCGCCGACTTCGGTGCGCAACAGTTTCAGCCTGGTGGAGGGCTGCGCGCCTGGCTTGGCCTCAGCGCCGCTCTCCACTTTCTTTATCTGCGCTTCAAGTTGCGGAATCCGGCCATATTGCAATTCGGACACTTTCTGCCAGTCGCCTTTGCGCTTGGCGACGTCCATTTCCAGCTTGAGCTTCTCGAGCTCTTCCTTGATGTGTTGCGAGCCCTGCACGCTGGCCTTTTCAGCCTTCCAGATCTCTTCGAGATCGGCGTACTCGCGCTCGAGCTTGCCGATTTCCTCGGCAATCAGCGCCAGGCGCTTTTTCGATGCTTCGTCCTTCTCCCGTTTCACCGCCTCGCGCTCGATCTTGAGCTGAATCAAGCGCCGGTCGAGCTTGTCCATGACCTCCGGCTTGGAGTCGATTTCCATCTTGATGCGCGCGGCGGCCTCGTCGATCAGATCGATGGCCTTGTCGGGCAGGAAGCGGTCGGTGATGTAACGGTGCGAGAGCTCCGCCGCGGCGACGATCGCCGGGTCGGTGATGTCCACGCCGTGGTGCACTTCGTATTTCTCCTGCAGGCCGCGCAGGATGGCGATGGTCGCCTCGACGCTGGGCTCGCCCACCAGCACTTTCTGGAAGCGGCGCTCCAGGGCCGCGTCTTTCTCGACGTACTTGCGGTATTCGTCCAGCGTGGTCGCGCCCACGCAGTGCAGTTCGCCGCGCGCCAGCGCGGGCTTGAGCATGTTGCCCGCGTCCATCGCGCCTTCGGCCTTGCCTGCGCCGACCATGGTATGCAATTCGTCAATGAAGACGATGGTCTGTCCTTCATCCTGGGAAAGTTCCTTCAGCACGGCCTTGAGGCGCTCCTCGAATTCGCCGCGGTATTTCGCACCGGCCAGCAGCGCCGCCATGTCGAGCGACAGCACCCGCTTGCCCTTCAGGGTGTCGGGCACTTCGCCGTTGACGATGCGCTGCGCCAGCCCTTCCACGATGGCGGTCTTGCCCACGCCGGGCTCGCCGATCAGCACCGGGTTGTTCTTGGTGCGCCGCTGCAGGATCTGGATGACGCGCCGGATCTCATCGTCGCGGCCGATCACCGGGTCGAGCTTGCCCAAACGCGCCCGCTCGGTGAGGTCCAGGGTGTATTTTTTCAGCGCCTCGCGCTGGCCTTCGGCTTCCGGATTACCCACCGATTCACCCCCGCGCACCGCGGCAATTGCCTGTTCGAGCGCCTTGCGGTTGCCGCCGGCCTCCTTGAGTATCCGGCCGCCCTCGCCCTTGTCTTCGGCCAGCGCCAGCAGGAACAGCTCCGAGGCGATGTACTGGTCGCCGCGTTTCTGTGCTTCCTTGTCGGCAAGATTGAGCAGGCCGGACAATTCGCGCGAGATCTGGATCTCGCCGCCGCCACCTTGCACTTTCGGTAATCGGTCTATCGCCTTCTTCGCCGAGTCCTTCAGGCGCGGAATATTGACGCCTGCACGCGACAGCAGCGCCCCGCCATCCTCCTGCTGGAGCATGCCGGCGAGGACGTGCACCGGTTCGACATATGGGTTGTCCTGCCCGGCGGCAATGCTTTGCGCATCGGCGAGGGCCTGTTGAAACTTGGTCGTTAATTTGTCCAGTCGCATGCTCGTATCCCTATTGGTTGTGGCGGGCATGGTTCTGCGCGCGAACCATGGATTGATCCCCGCCCGGACAAAGACCCGCCTTGCTGATCAGGTATATGAGGGCACTGGCGGGTATTTCAACCGCGGCAGCCCGGCGAGCGCCACCGTTTCCACTACAGCAAGACTGGAAATGCAGGACGCATTGGCATAGGAGCGTCAAGTGCGCTAGGCGAGCAGCTCGCTTCAGCTATCGGATTTTGAGCAGCGCCATATCAGTGACATCCCAGCCCGGGCGACCTGATGCCACTTGGCCGAGCACGTGCAAGCGGAAGTGGCAGGGATCGCGCGTGCAGGTATCCGCAGCTCCCTCGATGACAAATTCCTGGGAGCCAGGATAGGTGAATGTGCCGCCGGCTTCGAGCCCGGACTGAACGTCCTTTCGGGTCGCGACGCCGACCAGTTGCCAGTTTCCCTCAATTCGCCGGTGGAGCGACAGCGCCAAGTCTTGAAACTTCGTGGTGGACTGCCGGTGGGTCGCCACCAGCCGCACCTCTTCAATGGAGATACGCAAGTCCGGGCCGCTCGCGCCGGCGTGAATTCCCCGCCCGTACATTTGGATGTATCCGGAACCGGGTCCCGGCGTGAGTTCGTATCCGGCAAGCGCCGCACGCGGGGACAGCGCCGCATCCTTTGGCCGAACCCGATCCGCGGCTTTCTGCAGGAGACCGGATTGATAGGCGGTCGCCAAAAGAACCGCGGCGACGAAAAACCCCGCAATCCATTTAACGCCGCTTCCCGGCGCGTCGGCCGAGGCGGGACCTACGGCCGGCAATGGCTGAGGAGCCGGTGCGGGCCGCGACGCGCCCGGCGCGAAAGCGCCGCCGACCAGCCCATGCACCAGGATGTCGCGCAGCCAGTCCTGCTCGGCGGCGGACACCCAGCGGCCGGCTCCGGTGCTGCCCTTGTCGGTGCGGATGAGGACCGCGCGTGCCCCGGCCCAGCAGGCGATGACCCGCGAGATCTGCCCCGCCGATTGCGAGTTGCGGCGCAGATCCGCGGGCGCCAGGATCTCTTCGATTTCGGCCGCGGCGAGGCGCGTTCGGCTGCGCCGGGTCCAGCTGCGCAATTCGATCTCTATCCCGTCTGGCGAAACCGTGATGGTCTCGTGTAGGGTGGACATGTCCAGGACGAAGATCAGCACCATCGGCCCCAGCAGGCCGCCAAACAGGATCGACAATATGATGGTGGCGACGGGAGGCTGACCGGAAGGCAACTCGACGACCGCGACCCCCACCGGCACCAGCAGCACGAAGCCGAGAACGGCAAGGATTGCCGCCAGGTAGGCCCCGCGAAATCCGCTGGCGGGCATCTCGATCACCGTCGTACCCCTGGCGCCGCCGTAGCGAAGCCGGGCCACGGCGCCTGGCGGCGGCGG
>MEQV01000137.1:0-767 GCA_001770355.1 Betaproteobacteria bacterium RIFCSPLOWO2_02_FULL_62_17 | reverse complement strand
GCGGCGGTAGCGCTGGCTCAGCGACTCGTCCAGAAACCTGCCCTCGCGAATGGCCGCTTCGCCCGCGGATTCGTCGTGAAGGTCCACACCCAGCATCTTCGCGAGCGCCTCGGCCTGCTGCCTCGCCTTGTCATAGTTGTTGCTCGTTTCCCACAGCTTCACGTCTCCGATGTCCTTGCGCTTCAGCATGATTGGAAACAGCACTCTTGCGCCCTTGCCAGTTTGAATGATCTGCTTCAGGAGCCGCACATGCATGATCGCGGCCAGCGGGTGCACGGTCCGGGCGAAGGGGACGGCAAGCCCCCACCAATGCGTGAGCGTTCCTGCCGTCGTGTCGACGATCACTCCACGCCGCCCCAACGCGAGCGTAGCTCCGCCCACGGCCAGGATGAAAAAGGTGGCAGCCTCCAGCCCATTCACGGCTTCAGAAGCGAGCGCGAAATACAGGCCGGACAGACCGAAGACGAGTTGTATGAGACCGACCGCACGAAGGATCGAGTGGAAGCCACTGGACAGCTTTCTGATCGCGGGGTCGGGCATGGGTTGCCTCAAATCGCTGTTCGGAATTCCGAAGCGATACAGGTAATCAAGTCGTCCATATGATCACGCACGCCGCATATGCGAAACTCAACAAAAAATCAATAGTTTTGCATATGATATGGGTCATTCCCACTCAATAGTCGCCGGGGGCTTGCTGGAAATGTCGTATACAACCCTGTTGATGCCGCGCACTTCGTTGATGATGCGATTGGCCACGCGGCCCAACA
>MEQV01000136.1 GCA_001770355.1 Betaproteobacteria bacterium RIFCSPLOWO2_02_FULL_62_17 | reverse complement strand
AGATTCCGGCCTTCTCGAAAGCTATACTTGCGCGCGTCGGCCCGAGATAATCGACGTGGTCGATGCCGATGCTTGTCACCACCGCGCAATCGGCGTCGAATACGTTTACCGCGTCCAGTCGCCCACCCAGGCCGACTTCAAGCACCAGCACATCGGGCGCTTCCGCGGCGAAGATTTCCCAGGCCACCAGCGTGCCGAATTCAAAATAGGTCAGGGATACGCCGTTGCGCGTTTGTTCGACACGGGCGAATGCGGCAGCAAGCCGTTCATTTGCGACCGGCGCGCCACCCACCCTGACACGTTCGTTGTAGGCCAGCAAATGGGGGGAGGTATACAGACCGACGCGGTAGCCCGCAGCCTGCAGCATAGCCTCGAGCATGGCGCAGGTGGAGCCCTTGCCATTGGTGCCACCGACCGTAATCAGCGGCCCCGCAAACGCCAGGCTAAGCTTATTTTTAACCTTTGCCACGCGATCAAGCCCCATGTCTATGGGCATGGCATGCAGGCGCTCGACATGGTCGAGCCACTCGCTCAGGGTTGTCGGTGGCATACCTTGACTGCCGAAAACAGGAACGACAGGCGTTGATCGAAGCGCGGCATCAGCCCACGGCGGGCTGCTTCATCAGCAAAGTGAGCAGCGAGACCAATCGGTCGCGAAGCTGGCGGCGGTCGACAATCATGTCGATCGCGCCTTTTTCCAGCAGGAACTCGGCGCGCTGAAAACCCTCAGGCAATTTTTCCCTGACTGTCTGCTCGATCACGCGGGGGCCGGCAAAACCAATCAATGCCTTGGGTTCGGCGATCACTACGTCGCCGATCATTGCGAAGCTGGCCGATACACCGCCCATGGTAGGGTCCGTCAGCACCGAAATGAACGGCAGCTTGCGCTCCGCAAGCCGGGTCAAAGCGGCGGTGGTTTTCGCCATTTGCAGCAGAGACAGCAGACCCTCCTGCATGCGCGCGCCGCCGGATGCCGCAATGCACACCAGCGGCATGTCCTGCTCAAGACAGGCTTGCACGCCCCGCACGAAGCGCTCCCCGACCACCGAACCCATGGATCCCCCCATGAACTCGAATTCGAATGCCGCCACCACCACCGGCACCGTCTTGATCGCGCCCTGCATCACCACCAGCGCGTCGGTCTCACCGGTGCTCTCCGCGGCGGCCTCCAGGCGGTCGGGATAGCGCCTGCTGTCCTTGAACTTGAGCGTGTCCACGGGAAGCACCTCGGCGCCAATCTCGAAGCGTCCTTCGCTATCGAGCAGCAAGTCCAGCCGCGCGCGGGCAGAGAGCCGGTTATGGAAAGCGCACTTGGGGCAGACATTGGCATTGCTTTCCAGGTCGGTGACATACAACACCGCCGCGCAGGAGGGGCATTTTGACCAGAGGCCCTCGGGTACGGCCATGCGCTTCTGCCCCGCCGCGCGGTTGATCTTGGGGGGCAGAAGTTTTCGCAACCAGCTCATCGCTTAGCCACTCATCGTTCAGCGAAGATCCATGGCCGCGCGGATTTCGCCGAGCAGCGCCTTCACCTTCAGCGGCGCGTTCCCGGGCGCGGCTTCGATCTCCTGTATCACCCGGCTGCCGATGATCACCGCATCGGCAATCTGTCCGATGGCGCGCGCGGTGGCCCCGTCGCGGATGCCGAATCCCACGCCTATGGGCAGATCGGTCTTCGCCCTGACTTTGCCAAGGCGCGACGCCACTTCCCCCAAGTCGAGGTTTGCCGCGCCGGTCACGCCGCGAAGCGAAACGTAATAGACATAGCCCGTCGCCAGGGCGGCGATTTGCGCGATGCGTTGATCGGTCGAGGTCGGGGCAATCAGAAAAATCAGGTCCACAGAATTCTCACGCAGCAAGCCCGCCAGCAGCTTGCATTCTTCAGGTGGGTAGTCAACGACAATGACTCCATCGACATTCGCTGCCTTGGCGGCACGCACGAAGGATTCGGTCCCCATGGCCTCGATGGGATTGGCATATCCCATCAGAACCACCGGCGTATCGCGATCCGTTTTGCGAAACTCGCCGACCATGGCAAGCACCTGGGGCATCCCCACCCCATGTGCCAGAGCGCGCTCGCTGGCGCGCTGAATGACCGGGCCATCCGCCATGGGGTCGGAGAAGGGCACGCCGAGTTCGATGATATCGGCGCCCCCCGCCACCGCCGCATGCATGAGCGGCACCGTTACCGCAGGATCCGGATCGCCGGCGGTGAAATAGGGAATCAGCGCCTTGCGCCCTGCCGCCGCGAGACGCTTGAAGGTTTGGGGAATACGGGACATCAGCTTGCCGCCTCATTGCTTGTTTGCCCTGCGGGAATCATTCCGGGGTCGGGAAACTGCGCATTCATACCCAGCCTGCGCCGCGCAACCGCCAGGTAATCGGGATTGATCTCGAAACCCGCGAAGCGGCGCCCCTGGCGCATTGCCGCGACCGCGGTGGTGCCGCTCCCCATGAAAGGGTCCAGCACCAGGCCGTCGCCGGGGCAACTCGCGCGCACCATGCGTTCAATCACCGCGAGCGGCTTCTGGGTCGGATGATCCACACGCTCGGGATCCTGGCGGTGCAAGCGCGTCATGCTCCACACATCCTTGGGATTGAATCCGATTTCCAGCCACTTCTTGCCCACGAAAATCGAGCGCGAACGCGCCTTTTTGGTTTCAGGGTCATAGGCAATGCGTATGCTGTCCAGATCGAAGTGGTAGCGCCGCGATCGCGCGAAAAATCCGATGCTGTCGTGCACCGAAGAAAACTTCCGGGTGCTGCCGCCCATGCTGGGCACGCGCCGATCCCAGATAATTTCGTTGATCATGAGCAGATGCGTCTTCAGGTAGCTGAAAACCTCCGGACTGTGCTGCCAGGTCAGAAACACATACAGACTGCCGTCGGCTGTCAGCTTGGGCAGCAGCGCGTCAATCCAGCGTTTGCTGAAATCCAGATACTTATGCGCGGCGATGCAGTCCGAATCGTTGCCATAGTCCTTGCCCAGGCCGTAGGGCGGATCAACAATCGCCAGATCCACGGCAGCATTCGGAACAAGCTCGATGCCATCAAAAAAATCAGCGTGATGCAGCGCGATCCTGACGCTCAAAGCTGCAACCCTGATTCTTCCGCCACGGTTTGCATGTCCTTGTCGCCGCGGCCGGAAAGGTTGACCAGCAGTATCTTTTCCTTGGGCATAGCGGGGGCGATCTTGGCCGCGTAGGCCAGCGCATGCGCCGACTCGAGCGCGGGAATGATGCCCTCGTAGTGGCAGCAGTCGTGGAACGCCGCCAGCGCCTCGTCGTCGTTGATGACGACATACTCGGCGCGCCCGCTGTCCTTCAGCCAGGCGTGCTCGGGACCCACTCCTGGGTAATCCAGGCCGGCGGAGATTGAATGGGTCTCGATGATCTGCCCATTGGCGTCCTGCAGCAGGTAGGTGCGGTTGCCATGCAACACGCCGGGCCGCCCCGCGTTGATCGAGGCGGCGTGCTTGCCGCTGGCGATGCCGCGGCCGCCCGCCTCGACACCGATCAGCCTGACCGATTTGTCGGGAATGTAGGCGTGAAATATGCCTATCGCGTTGGAGCCGCCACCGACGCAGGCGATCACCGCGTCGGGCTGACGCCCCACCATCTCCGGCATCTGCTCGCGGCATTCGCGACCGATCACCGACTGAAAATCGCGCACCATCATCGGGTAGGGGTGCGGCCCCGCGACCGTGCCGATAATATAAAACGTGTTGTGTACATTGGTGACCCAGTCGCGCATCGCTTCGTTGAGCGCGTCCTTCAGGGTCTTGGATCCGGATTCCACCGGCACCACCGTCGCGCCCAGGAGTTTCATGCGATAGACGTTCGCCGCCTGCCGCCTGACATCCTCCGAGCCCATGTACACCACGCATTCCATGGCGTAGCGCGCCGCGACCGTCGCCGTTGCCACGCCGTGCTGTCCGGCACCGGTTTCCGCGATGACGCGAGGTTTGCCCATGCGCCTGGCGAGCAGCGCCTGGCCGATGGTGTTGTTGATCTTGTGCGCGCCGGTATGGTTGAGATCCTCGCGCTTTAAATAAACTTGAGCACCTCCGAGCAGCTCGGACCAGCGTTTGGCGTGATACACCGGACTGGGCCGGCCGACGTAGTGCTTGAGTTCGTAATTGAACTCGGCGATGAAATCGGGATCGCCGCGGTAATGCTCGTAGGCGGCTTTAAGTTCGTCCAGCGCGTGCACCAGAGTCTCGGCCACGAACACACCGCCGTACTGGCCGAAGTGTCCGCGCTGGTCGGGCAAGTCGCTAGGAAGATCGTTGATCTGCACGCCTCACCTCTGAGATGAACGCCGCGATTTTCCCGGCGTCCTTGATGCCCTTTGCCGTTTCCACGCTGCTGGAGACGTCCACCGCGTAGGGCCGAACCGCATGGATGGCTTCATCGATGTTGCCCACGCCCAGTCCCCCGGAAAGAATCACCGGCCTGCCGGGATCGCGTGGGACAAGACTCCAGTCGAACTTGCTGCCGGTTCCGCCATAAAGCTTCTCGTGAAATTCGTCCACCAGCCAGGCCGATGCGCCGTTAAACGCGGCGAAGTATTTTACCAAATCCCTGCCCGGCTTTGCCCCGGCAGCTTTGATCCAGGGACGGCCGAAGCCAGAGCAGAATCGGGGCTCCTCTTCGCCATGAAACTGCAGCGTCGCGGCCGGAATCGCAGCGAGCGTCGCCTCCACCTCCTGGCGCGAAGGATTCACGAATACCGCAACCGGCGTCACCAGCGGCGGCAGGCCGCGCGCGATGGCCGCGGCCGCCGCAGGCTCGATGAAACGCGGGCTTTTGCGCCATTGAATGAAACCAATGGCATCGGCGCCATGGTCAACCGCCGCGCGGGCATCTTCCGGCCGCGTGATACCGCAAATCTTGATTCGGGTTCGCATGGATCAGCTGAGGTCAAGCTGCGGCATCATACGTGGGAACTCCGGCAGCTTCCAGCGGTCCTCGTAGCGAACCTCCGCAAGATAAAGCCCGTCCGCGCAAATTGTCGGTGCCGCCTGCTTGCGATCGCGTCCAGCAAGCACCTGCCCGATCCACGCCGCCGGGTGCGCGCCTTTGCCAATGTAGAGCAGGCAGCCGACGAGATTGCGGACCATGTGGTGCAGAAATGCATCGGCCGTGATTTCAAATATGAGGTACGGCCCCTGGGCGTGAATGACGCAGCGTGTCAGGTTTCGCACCGGCGTCTTGGCCTGGCACTGCGAAGAACGAAACGCCGAAAAATCATGCTTCCCCACCAGCATCGCCGCCGCGCCGCGCATGGCATCGAGATCCAGCGGCGCGTGATACCAGCCGGCCTTGCCCGCGAGCACGGAGGGACGCACCGGGTGCACATAGAGGAGATAAACATAACGGCGCGCGATGGCCGAGAAGCGCGCATTAAATTCATCGCTGATCGGCATCGCCCACTGCACCCCGATGGCACCGGGAAGCAGGGCATTGGCCCCGCGCACCCAGGCCGACGCCGGTCGAGAGGCGTCGCAATCGAAATGCGCCACCTGCCCCAGCGCGTGCACTCCGCTATCGGTACGGCCGGCGCCGTTGACGCGCAGCGGCGCCGCGGCTATCTGGCCGAGCGCCGCCTCCAGGTGATCCTGGACGGTTTTTCCCGAGGGTTGCGATTGCCAACCCTCGAAGCCGCGTCCGTCATAGCTCACGCCGATAGCAATGCGCATCTCAATACCATTTCGCCAGTCATCGGAGGGGCCCAAGCCCCGTTACAGCCGTCATTGTCATTCCATTACCGCCGCTGCACCAGCCGCGATTCACTCGGCATTTCTTGACAAATAGGCCTTGCTCCCTAATCCGGACTAGCCGGAACTAAACAGCTTACTTCGCCTTGGCGTACACTTTTCCCG
>MEQV01000135.1:48715-49024 GCA_001770355.1 Betaproteobacteria bacterium RIFCSPLOWO2_02_FULL_62_17 | reverse complement strand
TGTAAACTTGGGCAGCGCCTACGACCAAGGTGTGGGTGGACCCGGCGGTTGGTGGATACTGGACGAACCCGAACTGCATCTGAATGCCGACATCCTGGTGCCCGATCTCGCGGGATGGCGCCGCGACAGAATGCCCAGGCTGCCCGAAACGGCTTGGTTCGAACTTGCGCCAGATTGGGTTTGCGAAATTCTTTCCCCCTCCACCGCGCGCATCGACCGCGTCGAAAAGCTTCCTCTATATGCCGGCTATGGAGTGCGGCACGCCTGGCTGGTTGATCCCGACCTGCGCACCCTGGAGGTTTTCGAGGC
>MEQV01000135.1:33422-48680 GCA_001770355.1 Betaproteobacteria bacterium RIFCSPLOWO2_02_FULL_62_17 | reverse complement strand
AAAACGACACCGGTGTGTGCCAGCCGCCGTTCGACGCCATCACCTTCAACCTGGGCGGCCTCTGGGCGGATTAGTCGACGCGGCAATTAGGAATACTAACGCCGCGTCGTCTCTCAATACCGTGAGTTGCCGCTTCGGCTGTAGGCGCGATTGTCGTAATCACGTGTGTCATAGGCATCATCGGCACGGGCCGGCTGCGTGTTTCCATAGCCATCGCGGCCGGAACCCTCACGTCCCAGGTCCGCCACGCGCTCATCGACAATGGCGCTGACGCCGACCTTGATGGTGCGGCCCGGATCGTAGGGCATGAGGATATTCACGTCACGGCCGTTATAGCGGTAGACCACGTCGTACCCGTTGACGACATCGCGCATGGATTGGACCGTCCGGCATTGCTGCGCCGGTTGCGTGCCGGCGCGGTTGCCAATCGCCGAGCCTGCCATCGCACCGCCTGCGGCGCCGGCAATCGTCGCCGCGGTATTGCCGCGCCCGCTGCCGACCTGGTGGCCGAGCAGACCCCCGATGACGCCGCCGATGATCGGGGCCAGTATGTTGTTGTCCTTCCTTGCGACGGGTGCAGGGTCGCATTCCTGGCGCGAGTCCGCTATCTTTTCGATGACCGGTTTGGACGAAATGACCTGTGCGGTATCGACGTAATCGGTGACCGCATATGCGTTGCCACCGATCAGCGACATGACCGAGGCGGCTATCAATGTGCGTTTCATGATTGACTCCTTGGATGAACGTGCAGCTCATTTAACACCTGCAGGGAAGACTATGAAAGCGGTCTTACCAACTGTTACGCGCATTACATAGGCTTACATTTTCCCTGCCGGAAGCGCAGCCTCCCAGGCCGATTTCACGTCGCCAGCATCCGTTCGGGGCGGGCGTTCGAGTACCTCGAGTTGCGACCGCTCGCCGCGAAGTCGGTGACGCTGCTAAGCTGCAGTTTCGACAAGGATTGCGCCGCGCAGGCGTTTTCCATATTTCCGCAGGAAAGGGAGAAGCGCATGGCCAGGCTGAAGAAAAAAGACTACGAAAAGCTGCTCGACCCGCTGCAGCCCGAACTCAATAACCTCGCCCACTGGCTGCAGCACACCGGCAAACGCATGGTGGTGCTGTTCGAGGGCCGCGACACGGCCGGCAAGGGCGGGGTCATCCATGCCATCGCCGAGACGCTCAATCCGCGCCAGGTGCACATTGTCGCCTTGGCGAAGCCGACCGAGCGCGAGCGCACGCAGTGGTATTTCCAGCGTTACCTTGGACACCTGCCGGCGGCAGGAGAGCTGTCGCTGTTCGACCGCAGCTGGTACAACCGCGCAGGCGTCGAGAAGGTCATGGGCTACTGCACCGAAGCCGAGTACCAGCGGTTCCTGAAGCAGGCGCCGGTGTTCGAGAGGATGCTGATCGACGACGGCATACTGCTCCACAAGTACTGGTTGGCGGTGGACCAGCGCTACCAGGAGGAGCGCTTCTCCGAGCGCGCCAAGGATCGGCTCAAGCGCTGGAAGCTCTCGCCGATCGACCTCAAGGCGCGCGAGGTCTATGCCGAATACGGGCGCGCCCGTGACGCGATGATCGATGCGACCCACAGCAAGCATGCACCCTGGCATGTGGTCGACTTCAACGATCAGCACCGCGGCCGGCTGAACCTGATCCGCCACCTGCTCGACCACGTGCCGTACCGCCGCTTGCCGGACAAGCCCCTCCACCTGCCGCCGCTCAAAGGCAAACCCGCCCGGGAGCGTTACAGTGGGGCTGTAAAGCCGATCCGCGGTTTCTATAGCGAAGATCAAACCGGCCGCAAAGACTGAACGGTTTGCCCCCGCCCATTTCCACTTTTCCGGAGCGCACGCACCACCATGAATTTCGATTACATCGTCATCGGCGCAGGCTCGGCGGGCGCGGTGCTCGCAACCCGTTTGACCGAAGACAAGGACGTCTCGGTACTGCTGCTGGAAGCCGGTGGCAAGGACCGCCATCCCTTCATGCTGATACCGCTTGCCTTCCTCAAGGTCGGCCTGTCGCGCACCTACAACTGGCATTTCGAAACCGAGCCCGAGCCGGCCATGGATGGGCGCAGGCTGCCCATCGGCCGCGGCCGTGGACTGGGCGGATCGTCGTCGATCAACGCGCTGATCTGCATGCGCGGCCATCGCCGCGACTACGAGCGTTGGAGCGAAGCGGGACTGGAAGGCTGGGGTTACGCCGATGTGCTGCCGTACTTCCGGAGGCTCGAGACCAATTGGCGCGGCGCGACTCCCTATCACGGCGGTGACGGGCCGATACGCGTCACACCCATTGATTTTCCGGAAATGCTCTATGAGCCGATCCTCGAAGCGGCGAAGGCCATGGGCATTCCTCAAAACGACGACCCCAACGGCGCGGTACAGGAAGGCATCAGCCGCATGGAGGCGACCATCGGCGACGGCAAGCGCTCCAGCACCGCGCGCGCCTATCTCTACCCCGCGATGAACCGGCCGAATTTGACGGTTCGCACCGGCGCGTTGACGCTGCGCGTGATCCTCGAAAAAGGACGCGCGGTCGGTGTGGAATATGCCTGTGGCGGGCGCATATGCGAGGACCGCGTCAATCGCGAAGTGCTGCTTTCGGCCGGAAGCTATAACTCGCCGCAGATTCTGATGCTCTCGGGAATTGGCCCCGCGGACTATCTTAAATCGATGAATATCGCGCCGATTCACGATCTGCCGGGCGTGGGGCAGAATCTCTCCGAGCATCCCAACTACATCAACTTCTATCGTTTGCGCGAGCCCGGTGGTTTGACCCGCGCGTTGCGCCTGGACCGGGCCACGGCGCTGGTGGCGCGCTGGTATCTGCGACACGACGGCATTTTCGCGAGCAACGGTGCCGCGGCGAATATTTTTCTGCGCAGCCGCGGGGAGCTGGACCGGCCCGACCTGCAGCTCACGCCGATGTCGGTGAGCAATCAAGCGCAACTGTGGGTGCCGCGTCTGACCGCGCCGCCGCGGTATGGCTTCAATATCCGCATTGGCGTCATGCATCCGCGCTCGCGCGGCTGGGTCAAGCTGCGCTCAACCGACCCGCGCGACAAGCCGCGCATTCAGTTCAACATGTATCAGGCACCGGAGGACATGGAGACCATGATTCGCGGCGTGCGCATTTGCCGCGAGCTGTTCGGGCAGAGCCCTTTGCGCGAGATGGTGGACAGCGAAATCTTCCCCGGCAAGGAGCGCACCAGCGACGCGCAACTCGCCGAGGCGATAAGGAAGGACGGCAACCATCGCTCGCATCCGGTAGGCACTTGCCGCATGGGATTCGGCGACGACGCGGTTGTGGATCCTCAATTGCGGGTGCGCGGTATCGAAGGCTTGCGCGTCATCGATGCTTCGGTCATGCCCGAAGTGCCCGGGGGCAATACCAATGTACCGACCATCATGATTGGCGAGAAAGCCGCGGACATGCTTCGCGGGCGCAAGCTTCCCCGAGAGGATCAACTGTAGCTTGGGCAGAGCGGTAGGTTGGGCAGAGCGCAGCGAAGCCCAACAACTTATTTCAAAAGGCCGCAATCTATTCGGGCTTGAGCCCCGCCAGCTTGATCGCCGCGACATAGTGCTCGTATTCGGCCTTGACGCTTCGGACGTAGTTGTCGGTGCCGTCCTCGATCAATTCCATGCCCAGGGTCGTCATGCGCTCAGCGACATCGGGCTCGCGAATGGCCCTGGCCATGGCCGCTTGAATAAGCGTCACCAGGCCCGCAGGCAGGCCCGCCGCGGTCTGCACGCCCATGTTCGCCGCGATGTTGAAGCCCTTCACCCCCTGTTCATCGAGCGTTGGCACGTCGGGCAGCGATTTGGAACGTCGGATCAGGCTGACGCCGAAGATCTTCAACTTGCCGGCCCGGACCGCCTGGGCCACATTCGGAATTCCCGAAAAGCCCGCATGAACTTCGCCGGACATGATGGCTGCGACCAGGGGCGAACCGCCCTTGTAGGGTACGTGCAGCATTTTTGTTCCGGTCTCGGTCTCGAACACCGCCATCGTCAGATGATGGGTTGATCCAACGCCCGCCGATCCGAAATTTACCCTGCCGGGCTGCGCTTTTGCGAACGTGATGAATTCCCGCAAATTCGTCGCGGGTACGCCTGGGTGCGCGACCAGCACCGTCGGGACGGCCGCCAGCCCGGTGACGTGGGTGAAATCGTTGAGCGGGTGTATGGGAAGCTTCGGATTCAAGGCGACCGGAATGAGAATGGAGCCGGTACCGCCAAAAAAAAGTGTGTGCCCGTCCGGCACCGACTTCGAGGTGGCGATGGCCGCGCCAACGCCCCCGGCCCCGGGCTGGTTATCCACGATCATGGGCGCACCCAGGCTGATCTGCAGCTTCTGTGCCATCAGGCGAGCCAGCACATCGGGATTGCCGCCAGGCGCCGCGGGAACGACAAGGCGCACCGGCCGGCTCGGATTCAAGGCGCCGGTCTGTGCCATCACCAGACAGGGGATAGCCAGAAACAGCAACGCAAAGACATCATTGATTTTCATTGGCGATCTCCGCACTGGATGAGGTCCCGCGGCCAAATCGCGGCGGCAGCCTCGAGCAGGCGAGTGAGCTTCTGCCATTGGACTTCCTCGGCAAGCCGCGGATTGTCCGGATTGTTGCTGCCGAAGCCGCATTGCGGGCTGATCGCCAGCTGATCGACCGGAAGGTAACGGCTCGCATCATCGATGCGGCGCTTGAGCGAATCGGTCGATTCCAATTCGGCGGCCTTGGTCGAGACCAGACCCAGCACGGCGATGGCGCCTTGCTTCACGAAGCGCAGCGGCGCGAAGCTTCCCGCGCGCTCGCTGTCGTACTCGAGCAGCAGCCGGTCGTGCTGCAACCCGCTGAACAACTGTTCGGCGATCGCGTCGTAGTGTCCCACCCGATGCCATTGCGGCAGGATCGCGCCGGTCGCAGGGTCCACCGTGCGCGGATTTCCCCGGCATATGTGGATGCCGAAGGTCACTCCTTCGAAGCCGGCGATCAGCGCGTTGTCCGCGGCGATCGAGCGCCTCAGGTTCTCCTGCGGATCCTCGCCGCGGCCGCGCATGCGCTCGAGCGACACCGGGTCCACGTAGGCGGTGTAGCCCGGCGCGTCGATCTGGACGTAGCGGCAACCGGCATCCACGAGTTCGCCGATCATGCGCCGCTGGATGGTCACGACGTCCGCGACGAATTCGTCCATGTCCCGGTAGACTGCGCGTGAACGTTCGAGGTCGAAGCGTTGTGCCACGCGGTCGGGACCGACCAGCGTCGCCTTGACCTGACGGCGCGTGACACCGCTCGCGAAGCAGTATTCCTCGAGGGGAACGTTGTTCACCAATTGCAGCCGGTTCACCACCGGGCGCCGGGTCACGATGGCGGGGCCCGGCCCTGCGAAGTCCTGCTCCGAGCGCGCGAAGGGCTGAGGGTTCAGTCTTTGCTGGCTGAAATCCTCGGTGCCTCGAGGAATGTCGTAGCCCGACACCGCCAAACCGAAGCTATCCTGAAAATTCTCACGGCGCAGCTCACCCTCCGAAAGGATGGGAAAGCCGATGTCTTCCTGGCGCCGCAGCACGTGGCGCACAGCATCGTCGCGCACTGAACGCAACCCGTCTTCGTTCAACTCGCCGCGGCGGCGGCGCCTTATCGCCTCCACCAGCGACGGCGGTCCGACCAGGCTGCCCACCTGATCCACGCGCAAGTTCTTCAGTGCATTCGGTCCGTTCACGTCAGCAACTTCTCTGCAAGAAATTCCTGCGCCAGCACGTTGGAACGCCTGTCCAGCACCGGGTCGTACATGCCGCGACCGGGGTCTTTCGCGGCCACGTCGGTGAAGGAATGGCAGGCGCCGCTCCAGATCACCGTCTGCCAGGACACCTTACCGCGATCGAATTCCTCTTCCAGGGCGCGAATCGACGGCAGCGGCGTCACCGGGTCCACCGAGCCGTGCAAAACGAGCACCGAGCCTTTGATGTTGCTGGGCCGGCTGGCATCCAGCGGATTGGGATTGGTGACATGGAACACGACGATGGCGTCCAGCTTCGGGCCGGTGCGCGCGTATTCGAGCCCGAAGCCGCCGCCGGCGCAGTAACCCACCAGGCCGATCCTCGAGGTGTCGGCGCCGCGCTGTTTGCCTTCCTCGAGCAGGATGTCCATGGCCTTTTTGTTGTTGGCGATGGTAAAGGAGTAATCGGCGCGCAGGGCGCGCGATACCTTCATCAGTTCCTCGAAGGTCTTGGGCTTGGCGCCGAATCCCGCCCCCCACATGTCGGCCATGTAAACCAAGTACTTGTCGCCCGCGATCATGCGCGCCTGGGCGATGGTTTCCGGACACACGCCCTTCCAGTCGCATTGCAGCAGGATGACCGGACTGTGTTTTTTCAGCTTGTCGTCGCAGACCAGCATGCCCTCGCATTTCCTGCCGTCAATTTCGTAGCCGATGGCCTGTTCCATGGGTTTTCCGGTATGGGAATGCGGCGAACCCGCAACGATGGAATACTAGCAGCACCCATGCCATTGACAAGGAGAAAATCATGCCGCGCCTGCCCGAAATCACCACACCGAACAGCGAAAATCAGGCGGCCTTCGATTACCTCATGAAAACGCGCGGCGCGGTGCGCGGCGGATTTTCCGTGACGCTGGTAAGTCCCGAAATCACGCAGCGCATGGCCCATGTGGGGTCCTACGCGCGCTTCGACTCCCCGATCGACAAGCTGTTTCGAGAGGTGGCGGCCACCGTAACCTCCGCCGAGATGGAAAATCCGGCCGAGTACGTCCCGCACTCGCGGCAGTGCCTGCAACTTGGCGTGAAGGAAGCTGTCGTGAAAGCGATACTCGACCGCTCGCCGGTTGCCGGTGCAAGCGAGGATGAAACGATCGCCATCAACGTGGCCCGCGAGCTTACCCGCGATCACAAACTCTCCGATGCCAGTTTTCAGGCGGCGCGCAAGCGCCTCGGTGACGCGGGTGTAGTGGACCTCATAGCCACGGTGGGCTACTACGCCATGCTCGCCGTGGTCCATGTGGCGCTGGATATCGCACCGCCCAAGTGACCGTCTGCGGCGGCTACGGATTACAATGCCTGTCCTGGATACAAATGGTTTGAGTCCCTGATGAAATCACTGGAACGCAATGACGAACGCGTTCTCGCTTCCGACATTTTTGAAGGCGAGAAGGTCGAGCGCATGCGCGTCGACCTGGGCACGGTCAAAGAAGCGGCTCGCGACGTGCCGGTCTATGCGAAGTGCGATGTGCTGGTGGTCGGCGGCGGACCCTCGGGCACCGCCGCCGCGGTCGCCGCGGCGCGCGCGGGGGCCGATGTCATTCTGCTCGAACGCTACAACCACCTCGGCGGCCTTTCAACCGGCGGGCTGGTCATCTGGATCGATCGCATGACCGATTGGGACGGCAAGCTGGTTATGCGCGGCTTCTGCGAAGAGGTGCTCGACCGGCTGCCGCGCGATGCCATAGCCGGTCCGGCACGCGAAGAATGGGGCTCACGCGATTCGGCGCGTTCCGGTTACTGGTCGCACCGCACCGCTTCTTATCACGGCGTGGTGACCTGGTCCCCGACCATCGATCCCGAACGGCTGAAGCTGCTCTCGCAGGATATGGTGCTGGAGGCAGGCGCGCGTCTCGCCTTCCATTCCTGGGCGGCCCTGCCGATGGTCGAAAACGGCGTGGTGACCGGGGCCTTCTTCGAAACCAAGGCCGGTCGCCAGGCGGTGCTCGCCAAAGTGGTGGTCGACGCCACCGGCGACGGCGACATGTTCGCGCGCGCCGGCGGCGCTTTCGAGACCGACATTTTCAAGGATGACGTCCACCATTGCATGAATACCGCCTGGCTGTTCGGCGGCGTGGACATGAACCGCTGGATCGAGTTCAAGACCGCCCGGCCCGAGGAGCACGCCGATTTCATGAAACGCGGCCGCGAAGTGGTGAAGCTGTTCGAGCGGCCGTTCGTTTCCTGGCGCAACGACATCACGGTGTTCATGGGCCCGCGCCAGACGGGTTTCTCGGGCCTCGATCTGGATGACCAGACCGCGGTGGAAATCCGCTCGCACCGCCTGATGGCCGAACATCTGGATTTTTACCGCAAGCACGCACCCGGGTTCGAGAATGCCTTCATGATGGTGAGCGCGTCGCAGTTGGGCGTGCGACATACGCGCCGCCTGCTGGGCGTCGCGTCGATCACGCGCGCGCAATGGCCCGGCGCGCAGGTGTTCGCCGACGAGGTCGCCATCACCCCGGCGGTGTCGCCGAAGTTCCCGAACATTTCCATCCCCTACGGGAGCCTGCTGCCGCGCTCGCTGGATGGCCTGGTCGCCTGCGGGCGGCATGTCTCCTGCGACGCCAATTCGCACGGTTTCATGCGCGAAATCCCGCAATGCTGGGTGACCGGGCAGGCGGCCGGCGTGGGCGCCGCGCTGGCCGCGCGGTCGGGCGTGGCGCCGCGTGACGTGGACATCGGCGAATTGCAGCGCGTACTGATAAAGCAGGGCGTTCATCTGCGCAGCGCGGAGCTGGCCCCGGCCGGGGAAACACCGGTTGCGGCGTTGTCGAATTAGGCTCGAAACGGTTTTTCTTGCGGGGACCCCGGAATGAAACTGAATGACGTGGAACGCGCGATGCTCGACGGCGCCGAAGGGCCCGCGATCCAGCGCGCCATGGACCTGCTGCTGCGCTACGGCGAAGCGCTGGGCGCGGAGCGCCTGGTCGACACTAAAAACGTTTGCGGCACCATCGGCGCGACCACGCCCTTCATGCGCCAGTACGCCGAAAAGCCCGGCGGCATGGACGCGGTGTTCTCGGAATTCAACCTCGACAGCCCCACGGTGGTGCATGTACCCAAGGTGCGCGCTTTCGCCACGCACCTGCAGCAGGGCATGGACCCGGACTACGCAGAGCTTCAGGGGATCACACCCGAAGTCGTGACCCTGTTCAAAAAGGGCAATGCCTGGAGCGCGGGCCTGGGCGTGCAGCTCATGAACACCTGCACGCCCTATCAGGTGGGCAATGTGCCGGTCAAAGGCGAGCACTGCGCCTGGATGGAATCTTCCGCCGTGATCTACTGCAACTCGGTGCTGGGGGCGCGCACCAACACCGAGGGGCGCGAGAGCACCGGTGCCGCGATGATCACGGGCAAGATTCCCTACTGGGGTTATCACTGCGACGAGAACCGCTATGGCACGCATCTCGTGGAAGTCGAGATCGACGTCGAGACCACCGCCGACTGGGGCTTGCTCGGCTATTACGTTGGCGAGATCGTGCAGGATCGCATCCCGGTGCTGAACGGCATCCGCCACGTGCCCAACCTGCCGCGCCTCAAGCATTTCGGCGCGGCGGCTTCCTCCTCGGGCGGCGTGGAGATGTATCACCTGGTGGGCATCACGCCCGAGGCGCCGACGCTGGAACGCGCCTTCGGTCCGAAGAAGCCGGTGGCCACGCTGCGCTACGGCAAGGCGGAACGGCGCAAGGCCTACGAACTCGTCAATGCCACGGCGAAGGATCGCGAGATCCAGTACGTGATGCTGGGCTGCCCGCACTACACCATCGAGCAGATCTGGGAGGCGGCGAAGCTCCTGGAAGGCAAGCATCTCCATCCGGACGTGTCTCTGTGGATCTTTGCACCGCGCGTCATCAAGTCGCTCGCCGACCAGAATGGTTATACGAAGATCATTGAAGACGCCGGCGGCGAGATCATGACCGACACCTGCTCGGCGATGGCCAAGGCGATTCCCAAAGGCACCAAAGTGGCGGCCTTTGATTCGATGAAGCAGGCGCACTACCTTCCCGCCATGATGGGCATTCAGGGTTGGTTCGGCACCACCGCGGAATGCATCGATGCCGCGGTGAGCGGCCGCTTTAATGGGGGTTTGCAATGAGCGCCATAATCGACAAGGTGGTACTTCGCGGCCGCAAGGTGGTTGGCGGCTCGTGCGAGGGCGAAGCCCTGGTGACGCGCGACCGGGTATCGGGGTGGGGCGGCATCGACCCGCGCACCGGCACTATCATCGAGACGCGGCACCAGTTGCGCGGCCAGAGTTTCAAAGGCAAGGTGCTGGTTTTTCCGGGGGCAAAGGGTTCCTCGGGCTGGTCGAACCAGTTTCATATCGCGCGGCTTGCGGGTGCGGCGCCGCTGGCAATGCTGTTCAACGAAATGACCACCAAGATCGCATTGGGCGCGGTGGTGACGCACGCGCCGGCGATGACCGATTTCGACCGCGATCCGCTTGAGGTCATCGAGACCGGCGATTGGGTGAAGGTGGATGCGGATCGCGGCGTGGTGGAAGTCACCAAGAAATTACGGGGAGAAAGCGCATGAAGATTCTGCTGGCCGCTCAGGAGGTGGCGCGCGCAAGGGCGCTGGCGTACCCTGATGTCCGCGAAGGATTTGCAAAAGGCATTTACGAAGCGGTATCGTCTACCCCCGCGGAGCTGGCGGGCGTGGTCAAGGATTCGTATGAACGGTGGGGCGCGCTGATTCGCCGGGCAGGAATTAAGCCGAACTGATTTCATCATTGCAGGGTATTCAAGCGAGGAGGAGGGCCTTTCATGAATCTGCACGTTCCAATGAGGTTGACGCGTCTGGTTTTTCCGGCGCTTGCCGCATGCATCGCAATGGGGCAGCTCGCAAGCCCCGCCGCGGCGCAATCAGCCGCGAGCTTCTACAAGGGCAAGACGGTCACGGTCTGGGTCGGCAATTCCGCGGGCGGCGGCTACGACCTCTACGCGCGTGCGTTTGCCCGGCACTGGGGCAAGCACCTGGCCGGCAATCCGGAGTTCATCGTCAAGAACCGCCCGGGCGCCGGCAGCATGCTGCTCACCAATGAGCTGTACAACATCCTTCCCAAGGACGGCACGGCGGTGGGCGTCATTGGCCGCGGCATGCCGCTGGAAAAATTACTGGGAAACGACCTGGCCAAATTCGATTCCTCCAAATTCACCTGGATCGGCAGCGCCAATAACGAAGTCAGTGTCTGCGTTTCCTGGGCGAAGACGGGCGTTGCGCGTTTTCAGGATCTGAAGACGCGCGGCATGATCGTCGGCGGCACCGGCGCGGGCGCCGACACCGACAGTTATCCCAAGGCCATGAACAAGATTCTCGGCACCAAATTGAAACTCGTGACCGGTTATCCGGGCGGCAACGAGATCATGCTGGCGATGGAACGAGGCGAGGTCGAAGGCCGTTGCGGCTACTCGTGGTCGAGCGCCGTGAGCACTCACGCGGACTGGCTGCGCGACAAGAGGATGAACGTGCTGGTGCAGATAGCGATGCAAAAGCATCGCGATCTGCCCAACGTGCCCCTGATCACCGAGCTTGCCGATAACGCAGAAGACAAGCAGGTGCTTGAGTTCCTGTTCGCCGGCCAGGTCTGGGGCAGGCCGTTTCTCGCCCCGCCGGGGGTTCCCGCAGACCGCGCCCAGGCGCTGCAGGACAGCTTCCTGGCGGTCACCAGGGATCCGGCTTTCATCGCAGAGATTACCAAGCAGAAACTCGAGATCAACCCGGTTCCGGGGCCTGAACTCGCCCGATTGCTCGCCGTGCAACACAAGGCGCCGCCGATAGTGCTTAAACGCGCGAAAGAGGCCACCGATTAGCAGTAATCCTCCGGGACGCCAAGAAGAATAACAGGCGTTGCCATGGAGAGTTTTGCAGCTGAAGCATCCTTCATGCTGAATGCGGCCGGGAACGCATTCGTGATCATGATGGAGCCCACCCGGCTCGCGTTCCTGTCGATGGGAGCGTTTCTGGGCTTGATCCTTGGCATCCTGCCCGGCGTGGGCGGCTTGGCCGGCACAGCGATGCTGCTGCCCTTCACCTTCAGCATGGATCCCTACACGGCCTTCGCGTTCCTGCTTGGACTGGGGTCGACGGTGGCCACCGGCGATCCGATTCCCGCGGTGCTCTTCGGCGTTCCCGGCGGCGCGGCCTCCGCCGCCACCGTGCTCGACGGTTATCCCATGGCCAAGCGCGGTGAAGCCGGCCGCGCGTTGTCGGCCGCCTATATGTCATCGCTCATGGGAGGCGTGTTCGGCGCGGCGCTGCTGGCGGTGTCGATACCGATTCTGCGGCCGGCGATGCTTTATATCGGTTCGCCCGAACTGCTTGCCTTCGCGGTTTTCGGCATCTCGATGGTGGCGGTGCTGTCGGGCCGCGCGCCGCTGCGCGGACTGGCGGCCGCGTGTTTCGGCATCATGATGGCAATGGTGGGCGCTGACCCGCAATCCGGAACCTTGCGCTGGACTTTCGACACCGCTTACCTGTGGGAGGGGCTGCCGCTGCTGCCGATTGTCCTTGGCCTGTTCGCCTTGCCCGAGATGTGCGACTTGATGATCGCGCGCACCGCGATCGCGGCGGGCAGCAACAAGATGGACATCTACAAAGGTCAGTGGCAGGGCGTGAAGGATTGCTTCCAGCATTGGTGGCTGATCGTGCGCTGTTCCTGGATCGGCGGCGGCATCGGCTCGATACCCGGCATCAGCGCCTCGGTGGTCGACTGGCTTGCTTACGGCCACGCGCTGCGCACGGAGAAGGGCGCGGCACAGACCTTCGGCAAGGGTGATGTGCGCGGGGTGATCGCCTCCGAGAGTTCGAACAACGCGAAGGAGGGCGGTGCGCTTGTGCCCACCATCGCATTCGGCGTGCCCGGCAGCGCCTCGATGGCGATCCTGCTGGGCGCGTTCATGATGCACGGGCTGGTACCCGGCCCGGACATGCTCAATAAACACCTCGACATCACCTACTCCATGGTGTGGTCGGTGGCGCTCGCCAACCTGCTTGGCGCGGGGCTGTGCTACGCATTCAGCCCGCAATTCGCGCGTGTCGCGCTGCTGCGCTACACGCTCATCTGCCCGGCGGTGCTGGGCATCATCTACATCGGGGCGTTCGAGTCTTCGCGCAACTGGGGCGATTTGTACACGCTGCTTTTCTTCGGACTGCTGGGCTGGATCATGAAGCAGTTCAAATGGCCGCGGCCGCCGCTCATCCTCGGCCTGGTGCTGGGTGATCTGATCGAGCGCTACATGTTCATTTCAGTCGAGCGCTACGGCATCGACTGGATGACCCGGCCGCTGGTGGTCATTCTGTTCGCGCTCGCGATAATCGGCCTGGTGCGCCCGCTCCTCGAGGACTATCGCGGCCAAGGGGGGCTGAGGGCAATTCTTGGCAGCTTCGGGCGAGCCCGTTTCGAATGGGGGCAGCTGTTCACGCTGTTCTACCTTGCGGTATTTTCGGCCATGGTGATCATGTCACGGGGGTGGCAATTTAACGCGAAGATCGTGCCGCTGGTGGTGGGCGGTGTTGCGCTGATCGCCGTGGTGCTGAGTTTGCTGAACCAGACATTTCGCAAGCCGGCGGCGGCCCCGGCGTCGGGCACGGAGATTTCCGCCGCGGATAACGCTGCATTGCTGACGGGCGAGAAACTCCCCGTGAATACCGGGAAAATCCACATGGACATCGAATCGGACACCGCGCACCTTCCGCTATCGACCATCATCGCGCGCGCCGCGATGTTCTTCGGCTATCTGCTCGCTTTCATGGGCTCGACTTACCTGGTTGGCCTGATTCCGACCCTGTTCATTTTCGTGGTGGCATTCATGCGAATCGAAGCGCGGGAACGCTGGACCCTGGTGCTCTCCTACGCGGGCTTCATGGTGGTGTTTGTGACGCTGGTGTTCGACCGCATCATGAAAGTGCCCTGGCCGCCGTCGCTGCTGGGTGAGTGGATGCCGGCGCTGAAAGTCATTCCGTCGCTTTGAGCGTTCAGGAGTCCGACACGACCCGGCTTATTGCCGGCTGTCGTAGATGCCGCCGATTATCGCGCCTATCATCGCCCCCAGACCGATGCTCGGCGCGGGCTCCGGGTAGTAGACCGGCACCTGCCGCTCGACGACATAGGGCCGCTCCACCACGACGACGCGACGCCGTTCGATATCGCGGATATGGGGACGATAATGGTTACGATCGTAGTAACCGTGGCGATCGTAGTCACGGTCGCGATAGCGCTCGTGACGGGAGTCAGCAAAGACGGGGGCCACCGCGCCCAGAGTGGTACTGGCGACAAGGATGCAGATCAGTTTCCTGGCGGTTTTCATGGTTTTCTCCTGTTGAAGGTCCTATACCGATTGACGCCGGCACACAGCCCTGGCAGAAGCGCTGTCAGGGCCATATTCCGGGCCGACGCGTGCGCGGATCAGCGGCGCCCGCCCCAGTTACCTTGCGGCCGGTTTTGGCGCACGGTGGTGGTCTGACTTGTCGCCACGAGGGTTCGTTGCGGACGTTGCGCTGCGACGGTTCGTTCCTGACGTTGCGCTACGGCCGGGCGTGCCTGACTTTGAACCACAGCGGCAGCCGGACGTTGCGTTTCGCCGCGGAGGTGATCGCCACGTCCCGGAAACTGACGGTTGGCTTCACCGCGGATTTGATCGCCACGCCCGCGGTTGAAACTATTGTCGCGGCCGTTGTTGAAATGTTGGCCACGCCTCTGGTTGAAACTGATGTCGCGGCCGTTGTTGAAATGTTCGCCGCGCCCACGGTTGAAACGATCACCACGCCCATCGAACTGCCGGTTGCCGGCGTCGCGCGATTCCTGGCGCGCCACTTCACGGTTGGAGTAGCTGCCATCCCGCATACCCCGCAACTGGCGCTGGTCAATGTGGACTTCGCGCTGCATGCGTTCCTGCATGCGCCTCGATTCCGGCGAATTCGGATTCGCGTTTTGCCGGTCGCTGGACTCACGGGAAATCTGCCGCCCCAGCCGGTCTTGCGCCGCGTCGATGCGCGCCCGTTCGCGCATATCAAGTTGCCCGTCGCGCAGCGCATGCGATTCCATGCGGTCGATCCGCGAAGTGCCGCGCTGCAACCGCGCCGCTTCCTGCGCGGTCAGGCTGCCCGATTGCACGCCCTGAAGAATTCTTTGCTCCTGATAGAGGTCGCGCCGTTCGAGATCCGCCGCCGATTGCGCCATTGCGGGCACTGAGAACAACGCGCCGAGAGTCGCCCCGACTATCCATTTGGTCTGTTTCATGATGGTCTCCTTGATTGTTTAAGGGTTGAAGACCGCCGCCCATGCGATCGGGCAGCGTCCTCATGCAGCATTGAACGCTTTGCACCCCGCATAAAGCATTGCCAGGCTGTAACAGCGGTAACAAGCTGTGTCGATCTGGCACTATTTCACGCTTTTTCTCCCGCTTTTCGCGGGGCCGCGGCCGCTTCAGCGCGCGTGGCGAAAACCGGTATCGATTTGCCTTTCCGT
>MEQV01000135.1:33215-33393 GCA_001770355.1 Betaproteobacteria bacterium RIFCSPLOWO2_02_FULL_62_17 | reverse complement strand
CCCGACCTTTACTGCCGCGGCAAAGCGGCAAGGATGACGGCCCGGCAACCCGGGCCATACGCTCGAGCACTGGGGTATCATTCAAAAAACAGGACGCCTGCACACCATGGATATCCGCTCGCTCATCCGCAAGATCCCCGACTATCCCAGCCCCGGAACTACCTATTACGACCTCACC
>MEQV01000135.1:24909-33125 GCA_001770355.1 Betaproteobacteria bacterium RIFCSPLOWO2_02_FULL_62_17 | reverse complement strand
ATGGAGTGGCGCGGCTTTATCCTCGGCGCGGCACTCGCCTGCCGGCTCGGCGCGGGCTTCGTGCCGATCAGAAGGCTCGGCAAGCTCACCGGTCTGACCATCAGCCGCGGGCACGAATTCGGGCCTGCATCCGAACCGCTGGAGATGAGCGTGGATGCCATTACCCCGGGCGAAACAGTGGTTCTGGTGGACGACATGCTGGCAACCGGCGCGGTCAGCGAAGCCGCGGCGATGCTCGTCAAGGATATCGGCGGCAATATCGTGGAGTGCTGTTTCGTCCATGAGCTCGCCGCTCTGGGCGGCCGCAAGCGGCTGGAGAAGCTCGGGCTCAAGGTGTTTACGCTCTGGGAGAATTAACCGGGCCTTCACTCGCGCCGGGCGGAATTCCAAGATCGATGGCCTCGCTCAGCGCGGCCTCCTGCTCCGCGTGGACGCGATCCCGGCTAAGCGTTGCGCAATTCTGTGGCCCCGGCGACGCTCTTACTGGAGCTTGATTCCCGCCTTGCGTATCACCTCTCCCCAACGGGCCGAATCGCGCCGTATCAGCGCGGCGAATTGTTCCGGCGTGCCGCCGGAGGCTTCGCTGCCCAGTTCGGTCATGCGCGTCTTGAAATTCGGCGCCGCCACCGCACGGTTCACCGCCGCGTTGATCCGGTCGAGCAGCGGGCGCGGCAGGCCGGCGGGCGCGACCATGCCCTGCCAGACGCTGATGTCGAATCCCTGCAGTCCCGATTCGGCCATGGTCGGCAGGTCGGGAAACGCGCCGACGCGCTTCTCCGAGGTAACGGCGATGCCGCGCAGCTTTCCGCTCTTGACGTGCGGCCCCATGGAACTTGTGCCCTCGAACATGATCTGGACGCGTCCCGCGAGGAGATCGGCAATCGCCGGCGCGCCGCCCTTGTAGGGAATATGCTCGATCAGCCCGCCGGTCACCTGCCGCAGCAGTTCGCCGGCCAGGTGGCCGGGGGAGCCCGCCGTTGAAGAGGCGAACGAAAGCTTGCCGGGATTTTTCTTGGCGTATTCGACGATCTCGCGCGCCGAATTCGCCGGCAGCGAGGTCGAGACGACCAGCATCAGCGGTCCGTTGGTGAGCTGCGAAACCGGCTGAAAATCGCGCTCGATGACGTAGGGCATCTTGTCGAACATGTGCGGGCTGATCGCCAGCGCGCCGATCGGCGACATGCAAAGCGTGTAGCCGTCGGGGGCCGACTTCGAGGTGATTTCGAGGCCGATGATCAGTCCGGCGCCCGGACGGTTGTCGATCACCAATGCTTGCCCGATCACCGGCGCGAGATCCGCGGCCAGGGCGCGCGCCACGATGTCGGTATTGCTGCCGGCAGCTTGAGGGACTATCAGGCGGATGGGTTTGTCGGGGTATTGCGCGTGCGCCGCGAAGGCGAAAGCATGGATGGCGGCAAGCAACAGCAGGCGAAAAATTGACATGACATCCTCCTATTCAGGAAAGCGGCCAGACTTTACACTGAGTCGGTTTCTCCTGCTTCGGTGTGCGGCCCATCCGCGTCCATGGAACGGGTCCATGTCTTGCCTCGGTGGAGGGCTTATGCATTTCATCGCCATGCTGTTTGCCGGGCGAATCGCGGCTCCGACAGTTGTGTCCTTGGCGCTGTTCCTGGCAGGGCCTTCGCATGCCCAGGAGGAGGTGTTCGCGGCGGCGAGGAAGGAACTCGTCATCCGTATTCAGCAGGCCGCCTTGGGCATTGCCGCGATGACGGGCGCCGCCGGCATCGACGCGCGGGTGCTCGATGCCTTCGGCAAGGTGCCGCGGCATCGCTTCGTGCCGGGCTTGCTGGTTCCCTTCGCCTACCAGGACGTTCCCCTGCCGTTGGGCTATGGGCAGAACCTGACACAGCCCTCGTTGCTCGCCTTGATGACGCAGGTGCTGGAGATCAAGGCGGGCCAGCGCGTGTTCGAGACCGGCACCGATACCGGCTACCAGGCCGCCATCCTTGCGGAACTGGGCGCCGAAGTGTTCAGCATGGAAATCGTGCAACCGCTGCTCGAGATCGCGCGCGCGCTACTGCCGGCGCTGGGTTACCTGGGTATTTCGCTGGCGCAGGGCGACGGCTCCTCCGGCTGGGCCGAGAAAGCGCCGTTCGATGCGATCATGGTCAAGGAATCGGCGCCGGAGATTCCGCCTGCCTTGTGGCGGCAGTTGAAGGCGGGCGGCCGCATGGTGATTCCACTCGGGCCGCCGGAGGGGCCGCAGGTGCTCACGCTGGCGATCAAACGCGCCAACGGAAGCATCGAGCGCCGGCCGCTGCTGCCTGTCAGGTTTGCGCCGTTTCAGGGCGGGGAGAGAACCTAGGTGATTTCGAGGCCGATGATCAGTCCGGCGCCCGGCCGGTTATCGATAATCAGTTGCGCGCCGATTTGTCAGGCGCTGCATTCTGTCGAGCCATCGCGCAGCATGTTCACGCCGCCACGAATCGGTCGCGGCCCGCGTGCTTGCCGCGGTACAGCCGCTGGTCCGCGGCGCGTATCAGCGCGCCGGCATTGACGCCATCGCCAGGATAGGCTGCGACGCCGATGGTAACGGTGATGCGCGCGCCGCCGGCGACGTTCTCGCGCGCGCATGCGGCCGGCACTTCCTCGCAGATCCTGCCGGCGAGCAGCGTCGCGCTGTCGAGCAGGGTGCCGGGGAGGATCAGGCAGAACTCCTCGCCGCCGTAACGACAGACGACATCCGAGGCGCGCACCACGCCTGCAAGCGCCTGCGCGATCACCCGCAGCGCGCGGTCGCCCTCGGCATGTCCGTGCGTGTCGTTGATCCACTTGAAATGATCGACGTCGACCATCATCACCGCGACCGCCGCGCCGCTGCGCCGCGCCGAGGCGATCTGCGAGTTCAGCAATTCGTCGCAGAAACCACGGTTGTAGACTCCCGTGAGGGGATCGCGCGCGGCCTGCGCGCGCAGGGCCTCGAACTTCTGCCGGTAGGTCAGCACATGGAACAGGTCGCCGAGACTGGCGTGGGCATCCTCGTCGGCGCCGGCGCGCGGCAGGTACAGCGTCAGCGCCACGGCGTAGACGGCCGCCGCCGCGATCTTGCCGAGGATGCCCGAGAGCAGGATCTCGAAGTAGGCGGGATGCTCGATAAAGCCGCCGGTGACGAAAAGCAGCGTGTCGAACACCAGCACCAGCGCGAGCGAGGTCCAGATCCTGAGCAACAGGGGCCGCAGGACGCGCGACACCGCTTCGTAGACAAGGATGATGAGAATGGTGTCGGCGAACAGCGCGAGCGTGCCGACGACGAACAGGCGCGGCGACTGCACGAACAATTCGGGCGGCAGGCCGAGCGGGTTTACCGCGAGCGGGCCGCGCAGATGCTGGACAACAGCCAGCCCGAGGAGACTCGCGGTCACGTTCGCCGCGAGCAGGCCGTAGATCATGCTGCGCGCCTCCTTGGCGTCCTCGCGGATATACACGAGGAGCACGGCGAACAGGCACGCCGGAAACAGCGCCACCGAACCCGGGCTCAGCAGCAGCCCCGGCGCCACTTTGACGAAGGTGGTGCCCGCCAGCAGCGTCGCGAGGTAATAGAACACGCCCACAGTGGTGTAGATCGAGGCAAGACCGAGAACTCTGCGGGCGCTGAACAGCGCCAGCAGCACCGCGGCCGCGAACGCGGCCTCGAAGATCATCAGCGAAATTTGCAGTGAGAGTTCGGACATCGGGCTTACGTGAATAATTGCCGCATCGCGGTTCAGAAAAGCTGCGAAGCCGTTCTGTCACGTCCCTTTGTGCGTGACGTTCGCCGTTAGAATAGCGCAATTACCGCTGCGTTTTTTATCGAGGCCGTGATCCTGCGGCGCGCCGCGCGGCCCGGCGGCGCCAGGCAATGGACACTTGAATGCGCCAGCCGATCTGCACCAGCACCCACCCGCCGGCGGCGAGCGTCAGCGCAAGCGCTATCAGTCCGATTGCCAGTGGCTTGCCCAGGTTCAGCACCCAGGCCGAGTAGGCCTCGATCCAGGTCCACAGGTGCAGCCAGTCAAAGGCAGGCGCCTGCGGGTTCGCGCCGTCACCCCCAACCAACAGCTTGCCGTAAGCATAGGCAAGCAGGTAAAGCGGACCGATGGTCAAGGGATTGGTATAGAGCGTGGTCGCCAGCGCAACCGGCAGGTTGACGCGCAGCGGCACCGCTAGCAGCGCGGCGGTGAGCATCTGCAGCGGGCCGGGCACCAGTCCGGCGAACAAGCCGACGGCGAAACCTCCCGAGACGGAGCGGCGATTGAGGTGCCACAGGTTGGGGTGATGCAGGAACGTGCCCCAGCGCTGGAAATGCCGGTTCTGCCCGACGCTTGCGCGGCTGGGGATATACTTTTTCAGATGTCGTCGCAGCATCGGCGCGGAGCCTACCGGTTATGAGGCACACTGGATTGCCGCAGGCTGCTAATCATAGTTGATTGCCATAGCCGAACAATCCCATGAGAACCCGGACCAGCTGATAAGCGATCCAACTTGGCATCTTTTTTAATAGCGATTGGGATCGCCACTGCGCGGCATGCACGGGTTCCGCCCGCTTTTCCATTACTTGGCGCAGAGACCCGCGCAATTGTTCCGCGAAATTGCGATCGTCAACGACGACGTTGGCTTCGCGCGCCAGCAGCAGGCTGAAAGGGTCGATATTGGAGGAGCCCACCGTCGCCCACCGGCCATCGCAAACCGCCACCTTGGCATGGAGAAACCCTTGTGTGTACTGGTGAATCTGCACGCCCGCCGCAAGCAGCGATCCATACAGCGCGCGCGAGGCGTAGTGCAATAGCAGGTACTCGACCCGTCCCTGCAGCAGCAAGGTCACGCGCACGCCCCGCGTTGCCGCATTGGTCAGCGCGCGACGGAAACGCAATCCGGGGAAAAAGTAGGCATTGGCGATAATGATATCTTCGCGCGCCGCGTCGATGGCACCGAGGTAGGCTTCCTCGATGTCCGCGCGGTGGTGCAGGTTGTCCCGGATGACCAGCGCCGCGCGCTGTGTTCCCGCCGCGGCCTGCGCGGCGAGGACGCGCCGCGCGGGCCGCCAGCGCCGCCGCAGTCTTGCCCAGACCACCAGACCCCAGAGTTTTTCCATCTGCGCAAGCACTTCCGCGACGAGCGGCCCTTCGACGCGCACCGCATAGTCGTGCCGGGGCGGAATCTTGCCGGGCGTGTTCGCATCGTCGATGATGTTGATACCGCTGACGAAGGCGACCCTTCCGTCCGCCACCGCCATTTTTCGATGCATGCGCCGCAGCCGCTGGCGGCGCAGGGTGAGGGGCGAGATCTTCGGCCGGAACACCAGCAGTTGTACGCCGGCGGCGAGCAGCGCTTCGCGCAGCGCCAGCGCCATGTCGCGCGCGCCAAAGCCGTCCACCAGCAGGTTTACGTTGACTCCTCGTTGCGCCGCGCGGCAAAGCGTATTGGCGACGCGGCGCCCGGTTTCGTCGTCCTCGAAAATATAGGTTTCCAGATAAACATCCTCGCTGGCCGCGTCGATCGCCGCCATCAGCGCGGGAAAGTATTGCTCGCCGGAGGTCAGCAACTCGAGGCGGTTTTCAGCGACGAAATCCATCAGCGGCCGGGCTTCAGCTCGATATCGGCGGACAGTGCCGCGTGGTCGGAGATGCGCGACCAAGGCAAGCCGTGGTGGACCTGGGCATGGATTACGGAAAATCCGCGCGTATAAATCCGATCCAGGCGAAATAGCGGCAAGGCGCTCGGGAAGCTGCGCGCGGCCTTGCCGTGGCGGTCGCGAAACGCTTCGGACAGACCGCTTTCGACGACCAGCCGCTTGCCGGCAAGGTTGCGCCAGTCGTTGAAATCGCCGGCCACGATCAGCGGTTCGTCCTCGGGAACCAGCGATTGCATGCGCTTGATCAATGCCCCGATCTGGCGGCTGCGGCTGCGCTCGGTCAGCGCCAGGTGTACGCACATGCAATGCAGGCGTTTCCCCTGCGCCAGGCCGATGACGCAATGCAGGATGCCGCGCCGCTCGAGCGCATGTCCGGATACGTCCTGATTTTCCGAGGACAGTATCGGGAACCGGGACAGTATGGCGTTGCCGTGGTGCCCGTGATCGTAGACGGCATTGCGGCCATAGGCGTGGTCCTGCCACACCTGGTCGGCCAGGAACTCATACTGCGGCGCCTCGGGCCAGTTGTGAAAGCGCAGGGCGTGCCCGTGGTGCTGGCCCTGGACTTCCTGCAGGAATACGATATCGGCGCCGATATCGCGCAGTTCCGCGCGCAACTCGTTCATCACCATCCGCCGGTTGAACTGCGACAAGCCTTTGTGAATGTTGTGGGTAAGAACGCGCAGCTTCATGGGAATTTCCATCGTCGATTGCACCGGCATTATCGCTTTGCCGGCGTACTGGCGGGAAATTGACCTTAATCAAGCATGCATGGCCGCGATGCGCCACAGTAAACGCAGGATATTCCGCGAATCCGCGTGCTAACGCGATTCGTTGATGGAATTCCATCTCAACAGGGAGATGCCATGTTCAAGCACATACTGATTCCCACCGATGGTTCCAAAATAGCCGAGAAGGCGGTGCAGGCCGCCATCGAATTTGCGCGGGATGCGAAAGCGCGTGCGACCGTGTTTACCGCCATGCCGACTTACCCGGTGCCAAGCCGCTCGCAGTTGCTGTCCGGAAAGTTCGAAAACATCGCAAAGTATGAAGAGCGCACCATCGCCAAGGCCGAAAAAATGCTCAGCCGGATAGCCGAATCCGGACGCTATGAAGGTGTCGAGGTGAAATGCGAGGTGAAGCTGAGCGACGAACCGTATGCGGCCATCATCGAGGCGGCCCAGCGCAACGGCTGCGACTTGATTTTCATGGCTTCGCACGGGCGCAGCGGCTTCCAGGAACTGCTGCACGGCAGCCAGACGCACGAAGTGCTGACGCGCTCGAAGATTCCGACCCTGGTCTACCGCTGACCGGGCCGGCGAATCAAAGCGACGAGTGCGTGCCGCCCGCGTGGCTGTGCTCGTGCCTTTCTTGGCAGGCGACGCAGCGCCGCGCCGCCGGTTCCGCCTGCAGCCTCGCGAACGGGATAGCCGCGTCGCAGTCGCTGCAAATGCCGTACCCGGGGGAATCGATGCGGCCCAGTGCCTCGACCACGCTGCGCAGTTCGCCCATATCGCGTTCCACGGAGGCGATATCCAGGCTGAGTTCGATGTCGGCGAGCACGTCGTCGCCGGTTTCCTCGAAGCGGTTGGCCAGATGCGCGGTTTCCGGGGTGTCCTGCTGGCGAAGGGCCGCCGTGATCTCCCCGCGCAGCACGATCGAACGCACCCTGAGCGCCTGCTCCAGTGATTTTCGTTGTTCGAGGGTCAGTTGGCTCATGGTTTGCTTCCCGGTGGCGCTCAGGTCAGATTAGCCGCGCAGGCGGGTGGCGCGCTTGATCCAGATCAATTCACCCGGCATGCGCGTGTCTAGCATTGCCGCTTACTGGTCATGCCAGTTTCAGGTGCCAGAGGGGTTCATGGAGGACATTTCACGCAACGCCGGTTTCGCGGCCGAGGACCTTAGCGTCTACGATGATGCGCTGGCGCAGCGCGGTTTCGTGCGCGCGCGGGGCAGCGAGCGCGAGACCTTGTTGCTGATCGAAGGCATACGCTGCGGAGCGTGTGCCTCGCGCAATGAAAAGACCATTGCCGGCCTGCCCGGCGTGCTCGGTGTGGAGGTGAATTTCTCCACCCATCGCGCCACGGTGCGCTGGGATGATTCGAAAATCAAGCTGAGCGAAATTCTCGCTGCGGTCGGGCGCATCGGTTACCGCGCCTCGCCCTATGATCGGGACGGCGCAGATCGCCGCCGCCACCAGGAAAGGCGCGACTCGCTGTGGCGCCTGTTCGTTGCTTGCTTCGGAATGATGCAGGTGATGATGTATGCGGTGCCGGCTTATCTTGCCGCGGACGGCGAGATGACACCGGATATCGAACAGCTCATGCGCTGGGCGAGTTTCGTCCTGACGGTTCCCGTGGTGGTCTATTCGGCGGCGCCGTTTTTTCGCGGCGCCTGGCGCGACCTGGCGGCGCGCCGCTTGGGCATGGATGTCCCGGTCGCCATGGGCGTGGCCATCGCATTCGGCGCGAGCGTGGCCGCCACCCTCACCGGTGGGGCCGAGGTCTACTACGACTCGGTCACCATGTTCGTTTTCCTTCTGCTCGCGGGACGCTACCTGGAGTTGCTGGCGCGCCAGCGCGCG
>MEQV01000135.1:16103-24754 GCA_001770355.1 Betaproteobacteria bacterium RIFCSPLOWO2_02_FULL_62_17 | reverse complement strand
CGGCATCGTGGTGCAGGGGGCCGGTTCGGCGAGCGAGGCCTTGCTGACCGGCGAGTCACGCCCGGTGGCGAAGAAGCCCGGCAGTGGTGTCACCGGAGGCGCGGTCAACCTGGCTGCGCCGCTGGTCGTGCGCATTTCGCGCGTGGGCGAGGACACGGTGCTTTCCTCGATTCTTCGTCTGGTCGGGCGCGGTACCGCGGAGAAGCCGCGCCTCATCCGGCTCGCCGACCGCGTTGCCTCGCATTTCATTCTGGTGGTGCTGACCCTGGCGCTGCTGGCCGGCCTGTACTGGGCGACGATTGACCCGGCCAGAGCGGTGCTGGTGGTGGTCTCGGTGCTGGTGGCCACTTGTCCGTGCGCGCTATCCCTGGCCATGCCCGTGGCGCTTACCGCGGTCACGGGGTCGCTGGCGAGCCGCGGGGTGGTGGTGTGCAAAGGGCATGCGGTGGAGGCACTCGCCGGCGCGACCGACGTCGTGTTCGACAAAACCGGCACGCTGACTCGCGGCGAACCGGACCTGATCGAAGCACGGACTTTTGCCGCCCTGTCGCGCGAACAATGCCTGGATATCGCGGCCGCCATGGAGGCGGTGTCGGAGCATCCCATTGCGCGCGCACTGGTAAATCCTACTGCGCGCGCGCTCGTAGAATCCGATTCGCGCGCGCTGCTGAATCACGATTCGAGCGCGCTCGTGCATCGGGCGGGAGCGGTACGGGAGATCCGCAATGTTCCGGGCGCTGGCATGGAAGCAGTGGTTAACGGGCGCCTGATGCGCCTGGGAAACGCCGCATTTGTTCGCGAGCTGGCGCTGGCGGCGGCTATTCCCGAGGAAGAATCCCGCGACACGGTAATCTGGCTGGGCGATGCAAGCGGAGTGCTGGCATCGTTTCGCCTCGCCGATAGCCTGCGGCCGGAAGCCGCGCAGCTTGTCGGCCGTCTTGCCGCAGCGGGCCTGACCGTGCATCTGTTGAGCGGGGACGAGCACGCCCCCAGTTTCGAACTTGCCGCCACCCTGGGCATCGGCAATGTCGAGGCGCGCGCGAATCCGGAGCGCAAACTCGAATACGTGCGCGCCTTGCAGCAGGCCGGCCGCAAGGTGGTGATGGTGGGCGACGGCATCAACGACTCGCCGGTGCTGGCGCAGGCGCACGTGTCGATCGCCATGGGCAGCGGCACACGCCTCGCGCAGACCCAGGCCGATGTGGTGCTGCTCGAAGGCGCGATCGGCGCCTTGCCCGCATCCATTGCGCTTGCGCGTCAGACCCTGCGTGTGATCCGGCAAAACGTGATGTGGGCGTTCGGCTACAACCTTCTGGTGCTGCCCCTGGCTTTTGCCGGCGCGTTGACGCCATGGGCGGCTGCTATCGGCATGTCCGCCAGTTCACTCATCGTGGTGCTCAACGCATTGCGCCTGCAGGAACCTGCGCCGGCGCAAACGGCCGGAACGCCGCTGAGCGCGCCAATCCCGGCGTAGGCAATGGAAATCCTTTTCCTGTTGGTTCCCCTGAGCGTGGTGCTGGTGTTCCTGACCGGGGCGGTGTTCTGGTTTGCGCTTGCCAGCGGCCAGTTCGACGATCTTGAGGGGCCTGGATACCGGATTCTCGACGACAGCGATTTGCCGGCAGGAATTGATGTGGATCAAGTACCCCCTCCCGAGGGCCATTAGCATGCCGAAACAGTTGTCATCACGACAGGTGTATCAACGACAGCGGCGGGACGAGGGATGCAACCAGACACCAGTTACAACTATCGGGTAGTGCGCCAATTCGCCGTCATGACCGTGGTTTGGGGCGTGGTCGGCATGCTTGTCGGCGTTATCATCGCGGCCCAGCTCATCTGGCCGGACCTGGGATTCAACACACCATGGCTGAGTTACGGCAGGTTGCGGCCCTTGCACACCAATGCGGTGATCTTCGCGTTCGGCGGCTGCGCGCTGTTTGCCACTTCCCTCTACGCCGTGCAGCGCACCTGTTACGCCAGGCTGTTCGCAGGGGGGCTCGCGGAGTTCGCGTTCTGGGGCTGGCAGGCGGTGATCGTGCTGGCTGCCATCACTCTGCCCCTGGGTTATACCTCGGGCAAGGAATACGCCGAACTCGAATGGCCCATCGACATTCTGATCACGCTGGTATGGGTGTCTTATGCGATCGTGTTTTTTGGCACGATTGCACGCCGCAAAACGCCGCACATCTACGTGGCGAACTGGTTCTTCGGCGCCTTCATTCTCACCGTGGCCATCCTGCACCTGGTGAATTCCGCGGCGCTGCCGGTATCGTTCTGGAAGTCCTACTCCGCGTACGCCGGCGTCCAGGATGCGATGGTGCAATGGTGGTACGGGCATAACGCCGTAGGCTTTTTCCTGACGGCGGGCTTTCTCGGCATGATGTATTACTTCATTCCCAAGCAGGCTGAACGGCCGATCTATTCCTATCGCCTGTCGGTGGTGCACTTCTGGGCGCTGATTTTCACCTATATGTGGGCGGGTCCGCACCACCTGCATTACACGGCGCTGCCGGATTGGACGCAGTCTCTCGGCATGGTGTTCTCGCTGATTCTGCTGGCACCCTCGTGGGGCGGCATGATCAACGGCGTCATGACGCTCTCGGGGGCGTGGCACAAGCTGCGCACCGACCCGATTCTGAAGTTCCTGATCGTCTCGCTGTCCTTCTATGGCATGTCGACCTTCGAGGGGCCGATGATGTCGATCAAGACGGTGAATGCGCTGTCGCACTACACCGACTGGACCATCGGACACGTGCACTCGGGCGCGCTGGGCTGGGTGGGACTGGTGAGCATGGGCAGCATCTACTTTCTGATTCCGCGCCTGTTCAACCGTCCCGGGATGTACAGCATCAGGCTGATCACGCTGCATTTCTGGCTGGCGACCGTGGGTATCGTGCTCTACATCGCCGCGATGTGGATTGCAGGCGTCATGCAGGGCTTGATGTGGCGCGCGGTGGGCAGCGATGGCACGCTCACCTACACCTTCGTGGAAAGCGTCAAGGCGACCTACCCGTTCTATGTCATTCGCCTCGCGGGCGGCATCCTTTATCTGGCGGGCATGCTGATCATGGCATGGAACGTCTTCAAAACCATCGCGGCCGGGACGCCGGCCGTGGCGCCCATCCCATTGCCGGCACACGCGTGAAAGAACCATCGTGAACTTCAGTCATGAAATCATCGAGAAAAACAGTCCGCTGCTGATTGTGCTGATCATTCTCGTGGTCGCGGTCGGCGGCCTGGTGGAGATCGTGCCGCTTTACTTTCAGCGTTCCACCACCGAACCGGTGACCGGCCTCGCGCCCTATACGGCGGTGCAGCTTGCCGGGCGCGATATCTACATTCGCGAGGGTTGCTACAACTGCCATTCGCAGATGATCCGCCCGTTCCGCGCGGAGACCGAGCGCTATGGCCATTATTCGGTGGCGGGCGAATTTGTCTATGACCGGCCATTCCAGTGGGGCAGCAAACGCACCGGACCGGATCTGGCGCGCGTGGGCGGCCGCTACAGCGATGATTGGCACCGAATACATCTCGATAATCCGCGCACGCTGGTGCCCGAATCCAACATGCCCGCCTACCCCTGGCTCGCAAAAACCCCTGCCGATGCCGGCAGCATCGACACCAAGCTCGAGGTGCTGCGCACGCTCGGGCACCCCTATAGCGATGCGGACATCGCCGGCGCCCGCCAGGCGCTCGCGGGCAAGACCGAGCAGGACGCGCTGGTTGCTTATCTGCAGGTACTGGGCATAGCCCTCAAAGCCAGATAAATCTCAAGGCAAGGTTGAGCATGGACATCAATACCCTTCGGGTCGCGGTAACGGTGATTTCGTTTGTCACCTTCATCGGCATATTCCTCTGGGCGTACAGCAGCGGCCCGCGCAAAGGGTTTGCCGAGGCGGCGCAGTTGCCGTTTCTGGACGGCGAAAGCGAGCAGGGCAGCGACGCGGAGGGCCGGCGATGAGCGATTTCACCAGCGGCTTCTGGGAGATTTATATCGGCGTGATCACCATCGTGTCGATCATCGCCTGTCTGGTTCTGCTCATGGCGATGAGTTCTCGGCGCGTGGCCGGCGGCACCTCGCAAACCACCGGACATACCTGGGACGAGGATCTCGGCGAATACAACAATCCGCTGCCGCGCTGGTGGATGTGGTTGTTCATCATCACCATTGTGTTCGGCCTGGCTTACCTGGTTCTTTATCCCGGTCTGGGTTTGTATCGGGGAACGCTCAACTGGACCTCGACGGGCGAGTACCAGGAGGAGATCAAGCTGGCCGATGCACAGTACGGCCCGCTGTTTCAGAAATTCTCCGGCCGTGACATCAAGGCGGTGGCGAACGATCCCGAGGCGCGCGCCATCGGGCAGAAACTGTTTCTCAATCACTGCGCGCAGTGCCACGCCTCCGACGGTGCCGGCAGCCGTGGATTTCCCAATCTCACGGATGGCGACTGGCTTTATGGCGGCGATCCGGAGACCATCAAGACCACCATCGCCAACGGCCGTAACGGGGTGATGCCGGCCCTGGGTCCCTCGCTGGGCGCCGAAGGCACCAGGGATGTGGCCCATTATGTGTTTTCCCTGTCGGGCCATACGCACGATGCGACCCGGGCCGTCCGGGGGCAAGAGAAGTTCAAGTCCAATTGCGCGGCCTGCCACGGTGCTGAAGGCAAGGGCAATCCGCAACTCGGCGCGCCCAATCTTTCCGATAAAATCTGGCTGCACGGTTCATCGGAGGATCAGGTGATCGCAACCATCACCAGCGGGCGCACCAGCATGATGCCGGCGCACAAAGACTTTCTCGGCGACGCCAAAGTGCATATTCTTGCCGCCTACGTCTACGGTCTGGCCGGTTCCGCGACGCCGAAGCGATGAGTCCCCGCCGGCCTGTTTTGCAGGCGGCGGATACCGGCCCTGCCGCAAGCGGGAAAGCCGCCGTGGTGCACTTGGTTCCCAAGGAGGCCATCGACGCGCTGGCGGTGATCGAGGAACCGCTCTACGAAGTCCGCAAGCAGATCTATCCGCGCGCGGTAAGCGGCTGGTTCGCCGGATGGCGCGTGGCGCTGGTCCTCGCGACCCAACTGGTGTTCTATGGCGGCGCCTGGTTGCAGTGGAACGGCCGGCAGGCGGTGCTGTTCGACCTGGCGGCGCGCAAGTTCTACATTTTCGGTCTGGTGCTGTGGCCGCAGGATTTCATCTATCTCACCGCGCTGCTGGTGATTTCGGCGCTGTCCTTGTTTCTTTTCACCACCGCGGCGGGACGCCTGTGGTGCGGCTATGCCTGTCCGCAGACCGTCTACACCGAGATTTTTCTCTGGATCGAGCGCAAGGTCGAAGGGGACCGCACCCGTCGCATAAACCTTGACGCCGAACCGATGAGCGCGCGCAAGTTCCGCCTCAAGACCACCAAGCATTTCCTGTGGATCGCGCTCTCGGTCTGGACCGGGTTCACCTTCGTCGGCTATTTCACGCCGATCCACGAACTGGCGGAAGAGGTCGCGGCGTTTTCCACCGGGCCCTGGGAAAGTTTCTGGATCATCTTCTATGGCTTTGCCACCTATGGCAATGCCGGCTGGATGCGCGAAGAGGTATGTAAACACATGTGTCCGTATGCGCGCTTCCAGAGCGCCATGTTCGATCAGGACACCATGATCATCACCTACGATCGCGCCCGGGGCGAGCCGCGCGGTCCGCGCTTCAAGAGCGCCGATCCGGCGGCGCTCGGCCTGGGTGCCTGCGTCAATTGCAACCTGTGCGTGCAGGTCTGCCCGACCGGCATCGACATTCGCGATGGCCTGCAGTACGAATGCATCGGCTGCACTGCCTGCATCGATGCCTGCAACCGGGTGATGCGCAACTTTGGCTACGCGCCCGGTCTCATCCGTTATTCAACCGAGAACGCGCTGCTGCATGGCTGGGATTTTCGCCGGATTCTGCGGCGCCTGGCGCGGCCGCGGATGCTGGCATACGCCGCGCTATTGGTGGTGATAACGGCTGGCGCTCTTGTCTCCCTTTCGCTGCGCCAGCCATTGAAGCTCGATGTGATACGCGACCGCGGCAGTTTCTCGCGCGAGATGGAAGACGGCAGCATCGAAAACGTATATCGTCTGCAACTGATGAACACGCGCGAATCCGCGGAAACCTTCGTGATCCGGGCATCCGGCCTGCCGACGCTTGCGGTGGCGGCGAATGACACCATCATGGTCGCGGCGGCGACCTCGCTCATGGTGCCGCTGAAACTACGGTTGCAGCCCGGACAGGCCCCATCGGGCGCGCATGCCATCGAAATCGAAGTGCAGGATGCCGGCGACGCGCGCATCGCCGCGCGCGAACACTCGGTATTTGTGATTCGCTGAAACGGTGAACCCGATGCAGGCAGGCACGAAACCCTTGCCCTGGTATCGCGAGCCCTGGCCCTGGTTGCTGATGGTGGGGCCCGCGGCGGTGATTATTGCCGGGATCGCCACCATGGCCCTGGCCATCCGCAGCGACGACGGCCTGGTGGCCGAGGACTATTACAAGCGCGGCCTGGCGATCAATCAGGTGCTGGCGCGGGAGCAGCGCGCGCGGGCGCTGAATATCGCCGCGCAGGTCGATTTTGCGGGCGGCAAGGTAGGGGTTGCCATGAGCGCCGACACGGTGTTGCCGCCGACGTTGCGCTTGCGGATCGTTCATCCGACGCGCGCCGGCGAGGATCGCGATTTGCTGCTGGTCGCGTGGGGCGGAAACCTCTACGCGGGCGAGCTGCCGTCGCTCAGTCATGAGGCGCGCCGCCTGATACTGGAAGATCCCGCGGGCACCTGGCGCATAGCCGGCGATCTGGACAAGAATGGCGGCGGCACGCGGCTTGATTCGATGCGCTGATTGAAGGGGAGGTGGGGGCAATGCTGAAGCCTGCTGCGTGGATACTCTGGCCTTCGTTTCTCGCGGCGTGCGTCGGCGAGATGCTGTTCTTCGCCCTGTTCGATCCGGATGAACTGGTGCTGTTCTGGCGCGTCATCCCGCTGTCGCGCATCGCCATCTACTCGATCGGATTCTTCTTTTTCTGGTTCTTTGCCGCCTTGTCGAGCGGCATGACCTGGCTGCTGGCACGCTCGGCGGCCGAGGTGAACCGCTGAAAGCCCTGGGCGCGGTGGCCATGGGTCGAGGCGGGATTAAAATGCCAAGCCGGATGATGGTGCTGGAACAGGCGGGCCGTCCGCTGCTGGCCAGAACGCGGTCGGTGCCGCGTCCTGGCCGGGGGCAGTTGTTGCTGCGTGTTTGCGCCTGCGGCGTTTGCCGGACCGACCTGCATATCGTCGATGGCGAACTGGCCTTCCCGGGCCATCCTGTCGTTCCCGGCCATGAGATCGTGGGACGCATTGTCGAATCGGGCGAAGGGGTGAGCGGTTTTTCCGTCGGGGAGCGGGTAGGTGTTCCCTGGCTGGGATGGACCTGCGGCATTTGCGCTTACTGCCGCCGCGACCGCGAGAATCTTTGCGACCAGGCGCGCTTCACCGGCTGGCAGATCGAGGGCGGCTATGCCGATCACGCGATTGCCGATCACCGTTATTGCTTCAGGCTGCCGCAGGGATATTCGGACGCGCAAGCGGCGCCACTGCTGTGCGCGGGGTTGATTGGCTATCGCGCGCTGTCGATGGCGGAGGGCGCGGAGAAACTGGGCATCTATGGATTTGGCGCCGCGGCGCACATCGTCGCGCAGCTGGCGCGCCACCAGGGCAGGCAGGTCTATGCTTTCACCCGTCCCGGAGATCTGGCGGCGCAGCAGTTTGCGCGCGGACTGGGTGCTTGCTGGGCAGGCGGCTCGAACCAGCCGCCGCCCGAAGCACTCGATGCGGCGCTGATCTTCGCGCCCGTCGGTGCGCTGGTGCCGGCGGCGCTGCGCGCCCTCGACAAGGGCGGCACGGTGGTATGCGCCGGCATCCACATGAGCGATATCCCGGCGTTCCCCTATGAGATTCTGTGGGGTGAGCGGCGCGTGGTATCGGTGGCCAACCTGACGCGCGCGGACGGCGAAGCGTTTCTCGCCATTGCTCCGCAAGTGCCGGTCAGGGTTTCCGTTGAAACCTACCCTTTGGAAGCGGCCAACGAGGCGCTGAGCTGCCTGCGCGAAGGGCGGCTGGAAGGCGCGGCGGTGTTGCTGCCCTGAATCAGTGGCCGGCGAAGATCAGCGTTTGCGCTTGACCGTTTTGCGTTGTGTCCCGTGCACCAGCAGCACCGGTATAGTGGTGTTACGAACCACCAGTTCCGCGTCGCTGCCCATCAGCAGGCGCTGCACGCCGCGCCGGCCGTGGGTGCCGATGACGATGAGGTCGGCGCGCCAGCGCTTCGCGTCGGACGTGATCTGGTCGGCGACGCGCATGCCCATGCTTTCGACCATCGCGGTTTCGCATTTCGCGCCTTGCGCGGTCGCGGATTTCGCCACGCTGGCAAGCAGTGCTTTACCCGAGCGCTTCAAATCCTCGATGACCGTGTCGATCGAGTACCCGGCTTCGGGCAGGCTGAGGAGGGGCGATTCGTCCACCACGTGCAGCAGGCGCAAGCGCGCTCCCGGGATTCGCGCCAGTTTCAACGCTTCCTTGAGTCCGGCCTTCGAGGTGGCGCTGCCGTCGATCGGTACCAGAATTCGTTTGTAGCTCATCGCTCGCTCCCGT
>MEQV01000135.1:5695-15948 GCA_001770355.1 Betaproteobacteria bacterium RIFCSPLOWO2_02_FULL_62_17 | reverse complement strand
AGGGGGCGAAGGCCCCCTTGTTCGGTACTTCCTGAATCCTTACCAGTCGTACTTCCCGCGCCGGTAGATCAGGAAATAAACCAATGCTACCAGCACGCTGCCGCCGGCGATATTGCCCAGGGTGACCGGCAGCAGATTGGCGCCAAGGCCGGTCCAGTCGAGACCTTCGGCCGCCTGGGGCACGCTGCCGCGCAGCAGAATGCCCAATGGAATAAGGTACATGTTGGTCACGCTGTGTTCGAATCCCGCCGCGACAAACGCCGAGACCGGGAGGATGATCGCGACAATCCTGTCGGTCACGCTTCTTCCGGCCATGGCGAGCCACACCGCCAGGCACATCAGCAAGTTGCACAACACACCCTTGAAAAAAGCCTCCACGAAGGAGAGCGACGTCTTGGCGGCCGCGATTTTCACGTATTGCAGACCGATCGCGCCGCCGTTCAATTCGGCGTGCCCCGACCAGTACACGATCAGCACAAGACCCATCGCGCCCACCGCATTGGACAGATACACCACCAGCCAGTTGCGCAGCACCTCCGCGGTCGTGATGCGCCGGTCCGCCCAGGCCATCACCAGCAGGTTGTTGCCGGTGAAAAGGTCCGCGCCGGTGATCACCACCATGACGAGGCCCAGCGAAAAGACCACGCCACCCAGCACGCGCTGCGCCGCGAAGCCCATGCTGGCGTCGCTTGCGACGATGACGTAATACATCGCCCCCAGGCCGATAAAGCCGCCGGCAACGATGCCGAGCATGATGGTGGGCAGCAAAGCCATGCGCGCCTTGGTAACGCCCACGGACTCGATCTTCTCGGCGATTTCTCTGGAGGAGTAAGCGTCGGAGCCGAAAATCGTGGGTGTGGCCATGGGATTATCGGGCGAGGCGGGAGGCCGCCGCGCCAGCGTTTATCTGACGACCAGGACCGGTACTTTGGAGCGCGTCAGCACTTTGGTGGTCTCGCTGCCGATCAGCAATCCTGACAGGCCGCGTCTTCCATGCGAGGCCATGACGATCAGATCGCATTTGCGGTCGCGGGCACTGCGGACGATAGCCTCCCACGGATGCTCATCGGTCACGCTCAGGGTTGTGCAACTCACCCCCGCCGCGCGAGCCGCTATCTCGATCTTATCGAGCGCGGCCTTTGCCGTCTTCGCGCTGACCTTGCGATATTCGGCCGGAGAAAAGACCACTACCGGGGCTATTTCGTATCCGGAGATTGCCAGATTGTAAGGAGGCAGGACATGCAAACCGGTGAGCTTTGCGCCGACCACGGCCGCGAGTTCCGCCGCGCTTCGTATAGCCTTGTCCGAAAGCCGTGTGCCGTCGGTGGGCACCAGTATGTGCTTGTACATGGAGTTCCTTTTTCAAGCGACCGCGCTTTGGATTCACTGTAGCGCCGGTCCCCAGTCCGGTATTGATCAAGGTCAAGACGGCCGGCCGCCGCGGATACATGATAGACGCACAAATCACTGTCGCAAAGGAAAGGAGACGCTTGTGTCGGGCCGCCGGCAGCGCTTGCCGCATGTATTGATGCTTGGAATTGCGACGGTTTTCTGCGCGCAATCGGTCACCGCGCAGGACGCGGCGCATGGCCGTGAATTGTATGAAACGCATTGCGGCGGTTGCCATTTTGAGCGGATTCATGAGCGCGATCGCGCCAAGTCACGGGTGCAATCGCTGCAGGAACTGCGCTTCCAGGTCGGGCGCTGGTCGGCGCAGACGGGCCGGTCGTTTTCCGCCGGGGACCTGGCGGATATCGTCGACTATCTGAACCGCACGCATTACCGCCTGGAGAAATGAAGCCACGAGGCCAGCCGCTGCATTGGCCTTGGTAAATTCGCCCCGGCCAGTCGCCATGGCGCGCTTTACCCGGGTCTGATCAGGGTGCCGCGGCGACCCTCCAGGATCACCGCAGCGTCTTCCATAAGGCCGATTCCCGCCAATGCGCCTCCCGCCTCGACGAAGCGGCAGGCGGCCTCGACTTTGGGGCCCATGGAGCCGGGGGCAAAACGGTGATTGCGCAATGTGCCGGGTTCCGTGGCGCGGAGCGGCCGCGCTTCTGGCGATTCCCAGTCAAGATAAACCGCGTCAACGTCGGTGAGCAACAGCAGCGCGTCAGCGCCCAGCTCGCGCGCGAGCAGCGCGGAGCACAAATCCTTGTCGATCACGGCCTCCACGCCGTGGAAGCTGCCGGAAGGCAGCGCGCATACCGGGATGCCGCCGCCACCCGCGCAAATGACGATGGCCCCGGCATCCAGCAACAGGCGGATGGCATTGAGTTCCAGGATGCGTAAAGGCTCCGGGGAGGGCACCGCCCGGCGCCAGCGGCCGCCATCGGGCATCATTTTCCAGCCCAGCAGTCCTTCCAGTTCGCGTGCGGCGCCGCTGTCATAAGGCGGACCGATGGGCTTTGCCGGGTTCGAGAAAGCCGGGTCCGCCGGATCGACTTCGACCTGCGTGAGCAGGGCAACAACTTCCCGTCCGGGCAGATGATTGCGCAGTGCCTGTTCGATCACATAGCCGATCATGCCCTCGGTTTCGGCATCGAGCAGATCAAGCGGATCGGCGCCGCCCGAACCGGCTGCCTGCGATTGCTGCGCCAGCCAGCCGACCTGCGGGCCGTTGCCGTGCGTCACGACCATCGCATGTCCCTGCCGGGCAAGCGCCGCAAGCGCGCGTGCCGCATGATCGGTGTTGGCCTGTTGCGTCCTGGTATCGGGACGCTCGCCACGCTTGAGCAGGGCATTGCCGCCCAGCGCGGCGACGATTCTCACCGCTGCCGCGCGCGCGGGCCTGCGCGCGGGTCCTTTACGAAGCGCTGGACTTCGTCCCAAAGTCCCGGCGCGTCCATCTCCGCGAATTCATAGCGTGCCCGCACCATCGGTTTCGCATTGCCTAGCAGCGCGCCCAGATCGACCGGCGTGCCGCTCACCACGATGTCGGCTTCGCTGCGCTCGATGGTCGCGCGCAGCGCCGCTATCTGGGCCGTGGAATAGCCCATCGCGGGCAGCACCGCGCCGATGTGCGGATACTGCGCGTAGACCGCCGCGATTTCGGGCGCGGCACTGGCGCGCGGATCAACAATCCGGGCCGCGCCGGCGCGCGTGGCGGCGATAAATGCCGCGCCATATGGCATGCCGCCGTGCGTGACCGTCGGTCCATCCTCGATGGCGAGGACGCGCTTTCCCCGGACCGCATTCGCGTCGTCCAGCGTAACGGGTGACCCGCCGCGAACGATGACCGCGCGCGGGTTCAGCGTGCGGGCGCTTTGCATGACGCGGTGAACATCGGCATCGGCGGCTGCGTCCGCTTTTGCCACGACCACTACGTCGGCCATGCGAAGCACCGCTTCGCCGGGATGGAAGGCTGACTCGTCGCCAGGCCGCAGTGAGTCCAGCAGCGCGATATGCAGGTCCGGATTGACAAAGGGAAAATCGTTGTTGCCCCCGTCCCAAAGGATGAGGTCGGCTTCAGCCTGCGCGCGCGCGACCACTTCGGCGTAGTCGACGCCGGCAAAGACGATGTTGCCCGCGGCCAGGTGCGGCTCGTATTCCTCGCGCTCCTCCAGCGTGCAATGAGCGGCATCCAGGTCCGAGCGCGTGGCGAAGCGCTGCACCCGCCCGGCCTCGAGATCGCCGTAGGGCATCGGATGACGGATGATTGCCGCGCGCAGCGTCAATTCGCGCAGCCGGCCCGAAAGATAGCGAACCGTCTGCGATTTGCCGCAGCCGGTGCGCACCGCCGAGACCGCGATGACCGGCACGCTGGCCTGAATCATGGTGTGTTCGGGCCCCAGCAGCACAAAGTCCGCTCCCGCGGCGAGCGCGCGCGAAGCCAGATGCATGACCTGCTGATGCGTCACATCGCTGTAGGCGAAGACTACGCGCTCGGCCTGAGAGTCGCGAAGCAAGCTGTCGAGACCGCTTTCCGCGACGATGGGAATGCCTTCGCGGTACAGCGGTCCGGCCAGCGCGGCCGGATAGCGGCGATTGGCGATGCCCGGAATCTGGGTCGCGGTAAACGCGATGACCTCGGTGCCGGGGTCATCGCGATACACAAGATTGAAATTGTGGAAATCGCGGCCTGCCGCGCCGAGGATCACCGTGCGGATTCGGTGTTTTGCCGCCATCATTACCGCCGGCGCGGCACCGCGTTTTTGCCCCGATTGTTCATGGCTCAAGAGTACGCCGGCTTTAAGCCGCTGCTTTGACTCATGTCAATCCGGCACGGCAGGCAGCGCAGATACTCTGGACGAAATCAGGGTATCCCAATGAACAGGCATTCTCGTTGGTGGCCGGGCGCCGGCCGTGGCGCGGTGATTGCCGCCTGCATGGTGGCATTTTGCGCCGCTACGGGATTGAAGGGATCCGATGCGCTGGCGCAGGCGGCGCGTTCCGGAGATGCGGGCGCGCAGCCGGCGCAGTCCATAGTGCTTCCGGATTTCACCGCGCTGGTAAAGCGTTACGGCCCGGCGGTCGTCAACGTCAGCGCGATCCGTTATCCCACGGCAGATTCTCCGCGAGTATCAGGCGGCGATCCGCTCGATGATTTTTTGCGGCGTCTGTTGCCGCCCCCACCCGATCAGCGCGGGCCGGAAGCCGGCACTATCGGCTCGGGCTTCATCATCGACGCCGAAGGCTATATTCTCACCAGCGCGCATGTGGTGACAGATGCCGATGAAATCCTGGTAAAGCTCACCGACATGCGGGAGATCAAGGCGCGCCTCATCGGCGTGGACAGGCCCACCGATATAGCGCTGCTGAAGATCGAGGCCAAGGATCTCACCGTTTTGCCCATGGGCGATTCGGGCAAACTGCAGGTGGGTGAGTGGGTGATGGCGATTGGTTCGCCCTTCGGATTCGACAGCAGTGTGACCGTGGGCGTGGTCAGCGCGATCGGCCGCATCCTGCCCGATGAGCAGTACGTGCCGTTCATTCAGACCGACGTGCCGGTCAACCCCGGCAATTCCGGCGGGCCATTGATCAATATGCAGGGCAATGTCGTGGGCATCAACGCCCAGATATTCAGCCGCAGCGGCGGCTACATGGGCATTTCATTCGCCATACCGATCAATCTGGCGATTGAGGTAAAGGAGGATCTGCGCCGGCGTGGCCGCGTCAACCGTGGACGGCTGGGCATCGTCTCGCAGGACCTCACCCCGGCCCTGGCCGAATCGTTCGGGCTGCCAGGTGTTTCCGGGGCGCTGATCAGCGCGGTCGAACCCGAAGGGCCGGCCGGGCGCGCGGGGCTTGAGGCAGGAGATATCGTCGTCTTGCTCAACAGCACGCAGATTTCCAGCGCGACCGACCTGTCGCGCGCGGTGGCCGTAAGCGAGCCGGGCATCACGGTCAGGCTGCGCGCGTGGCGCCGAGGAGCAGTACATGAAATCGAGGCCCGTGTTGGCGAGCTGGCACAGCCGGGTCCCCGGCCGCCGGCGGCTCGCGGCGACGCGCGCACCGAAGACCTGGGTCTGGTGCTGCGCGAACTCAGGCCCGCGGAACAACGCGTATTGCAGGCGCAGGGCCGTCTCTATGTTCAGAGCGCCACGGGACGTGCCGGGCGCGCGGGAGTCATGCCCGGCGATATTATCCTGGGCGTCAACAATGACCGGGTGGACACCGTTCGCGAACTGGAAAAATTGCTGGCCGGCGCGGGCCGCAGCGCGGCACTGCTGGTGCAGCGCGAGGATTCGATCCTGTTTGTCCCGCTGCGCCTCAGGGACGGCTGAGGAATTCCCTACTGCTGGCGCGCGGCCGCGGCGAATCAGACCCCTGAGCGCCGTGTTTCCTGCTCGTGCCGGCGCTCGCGCTCCGCGGAGTCGGCCAGTCCTGTCAACTCATCGGCAAGCAACGACAGCAGGTCGTCCGCGGCGATCACGCCGGTGAGCGCGCCCGAATCATTCACCACCGGCAGGCGGCGCACACCCTTGGTGCGCATCAGCGCCACGGTCTCCGCGATGCCGGCATTTTCATGAATGCATACCACCGAGTCCGCCATGATCTCATTGACGGTGATGGCCGCGGGGTCGAGCCCGAGTGCCGTCACGCTCACCGTGATATCGCGGTCGGTGATGATTCCCACCGGCACCATGCCTCCCTGCGCGCTGTCCTCGACGATCACCAGGCTGCCGACATGGTGCTTGCGCATCAGGCGCGCCGCGTCGATGACGCTTTCGGTTCGGCGGGTGGCGACGACGTCACGTTTGCAGATCGCGCTTATGGTCATGGCGGTTCCCGGTTTTCGGCTTTTCACCCAGTCTGAACACCCACGCGCAGCCGCCGTTGATCCAGATCAAACCCGGCGGCGGGAGTGGCGCCCGCGGCACAAGCGCAAGCCGGCCGGTGGATTCCTTGACGCGGGTCAATGCGTCTGCGCAGGCAATCGCTAGATTGAATCTTGTGCAACGCATTGGACGTGCCGCCATGCCGGAAACCCGCCAACTCGGGGATGAACTCGGCCCCGCAAAAATCATCCAGGTTCAGCAGCCGGACATCGGCCTGCGCGCCGTGCTGGTTATCGACAACGTGGCGCGCGGCCCGGCGATCGGCGGTTTGCGCATGGCGCCGGACGTGAGCGTGGAGGAATGCTTGCGCCTGGCGCGCGCCATGACGCTGAAGAACGCCGCGGCAGGCCTGTCTCACGGCGGCGGCAAATCGGTGCTGTGGGGCGACCCGCGCATGCCCGCGAAGCGGAAGGAGCACCTGATCAGGGCCTTCGCCCATGCGCTGCGCAATGAAACCGATTACATCTTCGGCCCCGACATGGGTACCGACGAAGGCTGCATGGCCTGGATCAAGGATGAAATCGGCCGCGCAGCCGGCTTGCCGGCCGCGCTGGGCGGCATCCCGCTGGATGAAATCGGCGCCACCGGCTGGGGGCTGGCGCAGTGCGCCGAGGTTGCCGCGCCTTATTGCGGACTCGATCTCAAGGGCGCGCGCGTGGCCATGCAGGGATTCGGCGCGGTGGGCCGGCACGCGGCGCGCTTTCTGGCGCAGCGCGGTGCGCTGCTGGTGGCTGCTTCGGATACCTCGGCGACCCTGCACGACCCCGCCGGGCTCGATGTGGAGCAGCTTGCGGCCGTCAAGGCCGGCGGCGGCAGCTTCGCCGAACAGCCGCGCGGACAGAAACTTGCGCGCGACGCGGTGATCGCGGTGGATGCCGATATCCTGATCCCCGCGGCGCGCCCCGACGTGGTGCGCGAAGAAAATGCCGCTTCGGTGCGCGCCCGCCTGATGCTGCAGGGCGCGAATATTCCCTGCACCGAGGGTGCCGAGAAAATGCTGCATCAGCGCGGCGTGATGCTGGTTCCGGACTTCATCGCCAACGCCGGCGGGGTGATCTGCGCGGCGCTCGAGTATCGCGGCTCGACCCAGGCGGCGGTGTTCGAGACCATCGCCGAGAAGATCCGCGCCAATACCGCGCAGGTGCTTGCCGCGGTGAAACAGAAAAATATTCTGCCGCGCCAGGCCGCGGTGGAACTGGCCGCCGCACGGGTGCGCGCTGCCATGGCGTATCGCCGTTTTTCAATCATGTAAGGGGCCTGCCGCCATGCTGCGCATACGCTTGCATGGACGCGGCGGGCAGGGCATCCGCACCGCCGCACAGATTCTGGGCAGTGCCTTGTTCGCCGAGGGTTTCGAAGTCCAGGACGCGCCGCGCTATGGCGCCGAGCGGCGCGGCGCGCCCATCGTGGCCTACGTGCGCGCCGCGCATGCGCCGATTGACGAGCGCGGCACGATTGCGAATCCCGACCTGGTGCTGGTTGCCGATGCCTCGCTGTTCCAGGTGCCCACGGCCGGCGTTCTGCAGGGCATCGGCGCCCGCGTGGCCTTGCTGATCGCCACCACCGAGGATGCGGCCGTGTGGCGCGCGCGGCTGGCCCTGGCGGGACCCATTTTCAGTTTCGATCCGGGCGCGGACCCCGCGCATGCCGCAACGGCGCTGGTTGGCGCCGCGGCGCGCATGCTCGGCGTCATCAGGCGGGAAATTCTCGGGGCGGCCCTGGGCGAGGAACTTCGCGGGCTGGATGTGCACAAGCAGCGTTCCAGCCTGATGCGCGCCTTGGAAGCCTACGACGCCTTCGGCGTTCATGGCGGCGCGGTCGGCGAGGCCGCTGACGCTTCGGCGCGGGACTATACGGCGCCGCAATGGATCGACATGTTTCTCGATCCGGTCAGCATCGCCGCGCCCGACCTGCACGCGTCGGCGACCAGCGTGCAGGTGCGCACCGGTGCCTGGCGCACGCGGCGGCCGGTCATCGATTATGCGCATTGCCATCGCTGCTCGTGGATCTGTTCGACGCTTTGCCCCGACAGCGCGATTGCCGTCGATGCCGATCGCACGCCGCGCATCGACTATGACCACTGCAAGGGCTGCATGGTTTGCGTCACGGTGTGTCCCGCGCATGCGATCTCGGCGGCGCCGGAACCTCGCGGTGAATCGCCGCCGGCCGCTCTGCCCGGGGTGGCCGCTTGAACCGCGTACTGCTCACCGGCAACAGCGCGGCTGCCTGGGCAGCGCGCCTGGCCGCGGCCGATTACGTGCCGGCATTTCCCATCACGCCGCAGACCGGCATCATCGAGTCGCTGGCCGGATGGATCGAAAGCGGTTCCATGCCGGCCCGGCTGGTGATGTTCGAATCGGAGCATTCCATGCTCGCCGCCGCGGGCGCCGCGGCGGCCACCGGGGTGCGCGTATTCACCGCGACCTCCAGCCAGGGCCTGCTCTATGCCATGGAAATGCTCTACGCCACCGCGGGCTGGCGCGCGCCCTTTGTGATGGTCAATGTGTCGCGCGGGGTGGCCAGTCCGGTGACGCTCGAATCCGACCACAACGACATCCTCGCCGCGCGCGACAGCGGTTTCCTGCAGATCCACTGCGCCACCTGCCAGGAAGTGCTCGATGCGGTGCTGATCGCCTATTGCCTGGCCGAGGATGCGCGCGTGCGCCTGCCGGTGCTGGTGAACCAGGACGGTTTCTTGCTCTCGTTCACGCGCGAGCCGGTTGCCCTGCCGGATGCCGGCGCAGTCGCGCGTTTCCTGCCGGCCTTCGATTCCATGGGCATCGAGTTCCGCGCCAGCCGGCCGATATCGCAGGCAGTGGCCGTGCTCGGCGGATCGCCTTACTCCTATTTCCGCTACCAGATGCAACTCGCGCTGCAGGGGGCGGCCGGCGTCTACGATGAAGTGGCACAGGCTTTCGCAAGCGAGTTCGGCCGCAGCTATCCTCAGGTCGAGGCCTACCGGTGCGAGGATGCCGAGGTGGTGTTCTTCATGACCGGGGCCTTCTCCACCCGCGCGCGGGCGGCGGTGGATCGCCTGCGCGAGGCCGGCCAGCGTGTCGGCCTGGTGCGGCCCAGGCTGTTTCGTCCGTTCCCGGCCGCGCAACTGCGGAGGTTGATGAGCGGCCGCCGCGCGATCGCCGTGCTTGACCAGAATATTTCGCTGGGCAAGGGCGGAGTGCTGGCGACGGAGCTGGCCTCGGTGCTTTACGGCATGCCGGAGGCCCCGCTGATCGCCGAGTTCATCGGCGGGCTGGGCGGACGGGATATTGCCCCGGAGGAGTTTTACCAGATGGCGAAGGTGGCGCTCGATGCGGCCGACAGCGGCATTACACCTGCGCCGCGAATGCTCTACACCGAGACGGAAATGCGCGAGATGAGAAAGCTGCAGAGCATAGCGATTGCCGAGCGGCATGAATTGCGGGGCGCGCCATGAGCGGCGCCGTGATCGGCGGCATGAAGGATCTTCCCTCGGCGCATCTGCTGGGCGCCGGCACCGGGCTGTGCGCCGGCTGCGGCGGCATGGAAGCGCTGCACCAGATCTACGACTTGCTCGGGCCGAAGACCGTGTTCGTCAACGCCGCGGGCTGCATGACCATGCTGGCGAGCTATCCGTTTACGCCGTTTCGCGGCGGCTGGCTGTACACCGCCATGGCCTGTGCGCCGGCGGGCGCGCAAGGGGTGCGCGATGCGCTGGACATTCTGGCGGCCAAGGGACGCATGCAGGCCGAAGAGGACATGACGGTGGTGGTGCTGGCCGGGGACGGCTCCACCTACGGCATGGGACTCTCGGCAACCTCCGCGGCCATCGAGCGCGGTCTGGATTTCATATATTTGTGCTATGACAACGAGGGTTACGGCAACACCGGCCAGCAATCCTCCGGGGCTACGCCGCACGCTGCGCGCACCGCCGACAGCGCGCGCGGCTGGTCGGGCGCGAAAAAGGACCTGTTTGCGATCTGGGCGGCACACCGC
>MEQV01000135.1:0-5686 GCA_001770355.1 Betaproteobacteria bacterium RIFCSPLOWO2_02_FULL_62_17 | reverse complement strand
TGCGCTACGGTGGTGGGCGCCGAGCCGCTGGACCTGGCGCGGAAAATCCAGAAGGCCGCGGCGCTCAAGGGGCCGCGCCTGATACACGCCCTGGCGCCCTGTCCGCCGGGCTGGGATTTCGAGGCGCAGGAGATGGTGGATATCGGGCGGCTTGCGGTAAGCACCGGCGTCTGGCCGCTGAAGGAATATGAAAACGGACGCGTGACGCACACGCGCACGCCTAAGCCTCGTGTGCCGGTGGAGAATTACCTGCGCCGCCAGGGCCGCTTCGCGCATCTATTCGCGCCCGAGCGTCGCGAAGCGGACATCGCGCGCATCCAGTCAGAAGTGGATGCCTACTGGGCCGAGATTTCCTGAGCGCGGGTCAGCGGGTTCGTCGAAAGTGGAAGTTCGTAACGTAATTTATTGAGCTAACGGCCAGCCCTCACTCGCGCAGGCCCACCGTTAACCGCCAAAGCCCCACGTTTTTCCCCACGCTTCGGACTCGCGGATTTTCAGTGGCTTTTAGGCCAATTATTGCAGTGTTTACGGCCCGCTCTTACTCGTAGACCGTTCTTATAGGTGCCATTTTTCTGTCCGCTGAGTGCATCATCGCAGCGATCAAGAACAGGCAGTAAGTGGGTTCTATAAGCTAAAGGGTCGCGAGGACAATTACGGCTTTACAATACTTGAGTACTTGCCGAACGCAATTCCTCAGGCGCCTAGGATCGCCGAGCGCGCCAAGCGATCACGAGGCTCCATTACTCGGGAACGTAAGTTCGCTGAATCCCCAATTTCAATAAGTGGTACGCCAAAGGAAGCGGCGCGCTCCGCTGTACATCTATCGCTTGGCCAGTCAGTCTTAGGATCAGCGCAAATCAGGACAGTCCCATCATTCTTTCGGTCGGGTAGGTAGCCCGGCATATATATGTGCCAACCCGCATAGTCGTATTGGTCAGTTGTCATAGTCCCTAGTTCCTGGCCCGCGCCGTAATCAAACACAATTCCGCTAATTATTGGTTCGTCTAGTCGGTGCTTTTCCTTGGCTTCGACATCCAAAATCGCACTCACTGAAATCAATCTTGACGGAAATTCAGGGCTTTTGTAAAAGCGAAAAACATGATATGGCATCCACCGCCAGTCGGGGCAATTGCGCCCTTCTTCCTGACCTAGTAAACAGGGTACGCCACAGCTAACATCCATCGCATTTCCGCAATGGCGTTCTATCCCATGACGAACTAGCTCGCACCAGATACGTAGTTCTTCTTTTTTAATCGTGACACTACTGATTCGTCGAAAGAAAAAATACGCGCGACTAGTCACGCAGTAGTGACCTATGAGAAAGGAAGCATACAATGCACCACATAGACCAAAAGGCGCCGGATCGGCATCTCTCCCAGGCTCGCGTTAAAGGCCCTTATCGCCGCTGCACAACCGATGCCTGCCACCCCCAAGAGCGCCGATATGACGGGCCATCTGCTGCGATCAAGCGCGCAAATTGCACGGGTGCTTGATTCACTGGTTAGCAGACGCGAGAATGTCACAGTGGAACTACCGGGCAACCTGAACCGGTTCACCGGTCGCATCATGCACGCCGATCTTAGCGGGCAATTCATCATCGTTACCGCGACGGATGACGAATCACTCAACGCGGCCTTACTAGCCCGCGTCCGCGTAACCTTTGTTTCCCAGCCAGGCGAATGGCATGTCGAGTTTGTCGCCGTCGAACCCAGCGGGATAACGCACGAAGGCGCTCCAGCGATACGTCTGCGTTATCCGGAGATCCTTACTGTGCAGCAGCGCCGCCAGTTTCCGCGTCATGAGATCCCACCCGTGGTTCCGCTGCGGTGCGTCGCCGATGCTGGCGGCTTTACACCCTTCGACGCTGAGATTAAGGACATCAGCCTCGGCGGTATGAGCGTCCTGTTCTACGCCCCGGACATCATGCTTGAACCAGGTACGGTGCTTGTGGGTAGCCGCATCAATGCTCCGGGAGCCGGTTCCATTACGGTCGACCTCGAAGTGCGCTATTCCAAAGTCGTCACGCTACCCGACGGCAGTCCCGCGCGCTACTCCGGATTCCTCTTTGTCAATGCGGGGGATGACCTCAAGAATCTCGTCGACACATTCGACATGCGTTGATCACCGTGCGGCTTTGCTCCATTGCAGTTTGTGACGTTATAGATATTCCTTGCTCTTTTGGGGACTGCTCCTGATGGGAATAATCTATGGACAGTGTCGGTCGGAACCAAAGGGAAGTCGCGCGAATTAAACGTCGAAGTGCGACATCTCGAAATTCATGTTTCGCGGCCCACGGGATGGCAGCCGCTTCAATCATTGTCCTTCCTCCTGTTCCTTGCGTGTATAAGCCCCGGTACAAAAGAGTGCTGGTGCTTTTCTTTTCTAGCGGCTTATCGGCGAAGTCGATGCATCTCCGTGCTTAACGCGGGTTTTCAGGATTTCATGCGCAGCAGCTAAGACCTGGTCTGCTTCACCGGTTTGTGCCATGCGGATGGTCCGGTTCAGTTGGCGGTAGGATCGATACCCCAGCGATACCCCCAGTAGTTGTGGCTATCCCTCGATTTACTCGGACCGGAAGCCTGATGCACGCACAACTGGACCCCAGCGGTCGAAATCGTCTTTCTGAATGCGCGCGAGTTCTTCCGAGCCGAGCCCGGTAGGCTCCAGCCCGAGGGCTTCCAGCCGCTGCTTGAGATCCGGTGAGCGCACCGCGTCGATCGCCGCGCGCGAGTATCGCGTCAGTATGTTGCGTGGCAATCCGGCCGGCGCGTATAGCGCGTACCAGGCGGTGCCCTCTATATCGAAGCCAACTTCCTTGAAGGTCGGGACCTGCGGCGCAAATGGGCTGCGCCGTGAGCCGGACACAGCGAGCAATCGTGCCTTTCCGGCCCGCTCGAAGAAGCTAAGGTCACTGAGCGGCAGTACAGCCGCCGAGATGTCGCCCGATGCAAGGCCGGTCAGGACCTGAGCCGTGCCTTTATACGGCACGTGCGTGGTCGCTACACCGCTTGCGCGCGCGAACATCACGCCGAAAAAATGTCCCATGCTACCGGCCGATGCGGAAGCGTAGAAGCCGTTTTTTGCCGCGTCCTTTCTGATCCAAGCAACGTATTCCGCAACGCTGTTCGCGGGAACAGTCGCAGCAACGCCGAGTGCCAGCGGAAACTGCGTGAGTTGTGCGATAGGCGTGAAGTCCGTGAACGGGTCGTAGCGCAGTTTCGCAAACGTATGCGGATACACGACCATGCTGGTCTGCGGCGTGAGGAGAATCGTGCTGCCGTCCGGTTGCGCGGCCTTTACCACTTCGTTGGCGACGATTCCTCCGGCTCCAGGCCTGTTCTCCACGATAACCGGCTGCTCGAGCGACACGCGCATTCGGTCCGCGATCAGCCTTGCAAGCGTGTCGCTGGACGCTCCCGGCGGAAATCCGAGCACAATCTTGATCGCCTTGTCCTGCGCCTGAACCGGTAGCGCAAGGGAAAAAACGATTGTTAGGGCTACGAAACGCCAGCTGACGGCCATGGTTATCCTCTTCCCTCTTGCGTGACCACAGTGTACAGCCTACCGCGACGTATCACAGTTTGAGTTATAGAAAGGCCCAAGCCGGCGACATAAGATCGTGATGCTCAATGGCGTAACCACCGACTTGCCGGAACTGTTTGCTGGATTGTAGCGTTATGCCGCAACTGATTTTGGGGACACGATTCCAAGCGCCGTAAAGAGCGCCTCGATGAATGCTGACACGGAATATTGCGAGCTTGCCTCTTTGGCACATGAATACACGAAGATCGGCAACATGCGCCGAGCGTTCTACGTTTTCCCTACGTTCTCAGTTCGGGTTGGCTCCCCGACCAGGGCAAATCTGGGCACTGGATGATAAGGACGGCGTTAGATTAACGACGGTGTTTCAGCCGCGCCGCGTCCGGACTCGTTGACAGCGTGGCGACCCCGCCGTCGGCTGCAAACGCCCGTTAGACAGCTGGTCGATTGCGAACGAATTCAACACCGACCTCTGACTCCCGCCCGCGAACTCCGACGATCGCTCACCTGGCGCCCGCAGAGCACACGCCAAGGCCCGCGCCGAGCCTATCGCCTCATTGACTGCACCAGAATTCGTGTATATTAACCCATTAGACCATTTGGTCTAGTGGGAGTTAAGGCGTTCACAAAAGGAGACACGAACATGCGAGTGGCAAAAGATAATGTAGACGTCCGAATGGAGATTCCGGGCGCAGTGATTCGTCAGCGAACGGATTTTGGTGACGTGAGCGGATTCGGCAAGATCAGTGGTGAGTATTTCACACTCTCGGCGGGTGTCGATACCACCCCGCTCTTTCAAGGCTTGGATGACAACCTTTGCCAGTGTCCGCACTGGGGCTTTGTCTTACGCGGCCAGATCACTACGACTAATGCGAAGGGCGCGAAGGAGACGGTGAATGCGAATGACCTGTTCTACTGGCCGCCAGGGCACAACGTCAAGGTCGACGCGGACGCGGAGATTATCATGTTCAGCCCACAGCACGAGCACAGCCATGTCATCAACCACATGATTGCGAAGGTAAAGGGTTAAGGTAACGGGGGCGCGACGCGGTTCGCTCCCCTAGGATTCGTTACTTGACCACAATGCAACCGGCGCATTCAACAAAACAGCGTCTGCTCGATGCGGGGATGGCCATGCTCTTGGTGCATGGCTACCACGATCTAGGCATCCAGGCCCTGCTCGAAGCCACGAGTACGCCGAAGGGCTCTTTCTACCATCACTTCAAGGACAAAGAGGACTTCGCGCTCCAAGTCATTGACCAGTATATGAAGCATGTACATGCGGGCCTAGATGTTTGCCTTGGGGATAAGGGCCTTCCCCCGCTTAAGCGCGTACGCCGCTTCTTCGAGTTGGTGCAGCAGAACTACCGGAGGGAGGGTTATCTAGGCTGCCTATTGGGCGGGCTAGGCCAGGAACTGTCAGGCGTAAGCGACGTGTTTCGGCGCAAGATCAAGGGCTGCTTCTCCGAAATCGCCAAGCGAATCGCTGTGTGCCTAGAGGAGGCGCGAAAGAGGGGCGATATTCCTGCCGAGTCCAATACAAAACGCATGGCAAGTCTGCTGGTGGACTGCTGGGAGGGTGCAGCGCTTCGTAGCCGGTTGCAGGGGAATGCCGCGCCGCTGACGAGGATGCTCGATTTCTACTTCTTGTCGGCAGTCAGTCGCTGACCCAATTTCTACCCAAGACTATCGACCGCCGCCAACTTCGAATTGAAGGAATCCTCTCATCGAAATGGGCGTACACATTCTTGGCAAGGACACCCGCAACAGGTATTTCGCTTACCGCAACTCATTAATAGCTCCCCGACCAGGGCTCGAACCTGGGACCTGCGGATTAACAGTCCGGTTACCTAGTCTGGTATTGAAACAGCGCGTGGCATTCGTTGCAGCGCTGCAGCACCACGCCGACTTGACGCAGCGTGTCATGGCTGTTGCGCGATTTCTCTGCCGTCACCGCGAGTTCGTCCACCGCGGCATGCTGCAAGCGCGATAGGCCGACGTATTCCCTGGGCAACTTAGCTTCGAGGGTCGGCGGCAGCGGCTTGGCGTTCATCGCGGGGATGCGGCTGCGCGCCACCTTTGCGACGGTATCGAAGTCATCGTGGCTGAGCGCGTCGCTGGTCACCCACAGCATGTCGAGGTAATA
>MEQV01000134.1:1323-23609 GCA_001770355.1 Betaproteobacteria bacterium RIFCSPLOWO2_02_FULL_62_17 | reverse complement strand
TGCCAATGCCCGGGCTGAAGCCCTTGCGCACTTCCGCCGTGAGGGTATGGTTGTTCGGGTGAATGAAGCACACCGCCCCGCGCCGGTTCAGCACTTCAAGCAGCGGGTCCCATTGGGGCTGGCCCAGATACTGGCCGTTGTAGCTGGAAAGCAGCACCACGCCGTCGGCTTTCAGCGTATCGAGCGCGCGTGCCGCTTCGGCGCAGGCCCCCTCGATGTCCGGCATGGGCGTTATCGCGAACAAGCCAAAGCGCTTCGGATGCAGCGCGACAAACTCGGCCAGGTCGTCGTTGCAGCGCCTGGCCAGGTCGCGCGCCTTGGTGTCGTCGCCAAAATGCGCCCCCGGGATGCCCAGGGACAGCAAGCCCGTGCCGATATCCTGCCGGTCGCTGAACTCGAGCGCCTCTTTTCGCGACCACTTCGGCGTGCGAATGATTCCGCCAATGGCGGCCAGCGCCTTTTCGTAGGGCGCATTCATGGCGTGGTAATGAACGTCGATCCAGCTTCTGGCCATGGTTTTCCTCTGGGTGTTTTTTGAACGATTTTTGCCGCTGCGGGTTACGCGTTTGCAAGCTGGAGTAATCAAGGCGGGTAGCGGTTTGGGCTGCTGCTCCCCGACTCACTCCGGCTTGATGTTCGCATCCTTCGCGATCCTGACGTATTTCACCAGGTCGGTTTTCATCACTTCCATGAAGCGCTCCGGCGTGCTGCCGACCGGCGAAAGTCCGACCGGGGCGAACTTGTCGCGCACCACGTCCGCATCGTGCACGACGGCATTGATTTCGCTATTCAGGCGATCGATGATGGGTCGCGGCGTTGCTGCCGGCGCCAGTACGCCAAACCAGACGTCGAGCGCATAGCCGGGCAGTCCGCCGGCTTCGGCCACGGTCGGCACCCCGGGCAGGAGCGGGGTGCGCTCGCTGCCGGCAACCGCCAGCGCGCGCAGCCTTCCCGACTTGAAATGCGGCACCAGCGAGCTGATCGACGCTATCGAGAAGGTGACTTGGTTGGCGAGCAGCGCCGGCACGATGCCGGCGGCGCCCTTGTAGGGCACGTGCGTGAGTTGCAGGTCGGTCATGGTTTTCAGCAATTCCGCGCCGAGGTGGTGCGAGGTGCCGATGCCGGCGGTGGCATAGGTGGCGCCGGGCTTCTCCCGCAGCAATGCAATCAGTTCCTTGAGCGAAGTCACTCCCAGCGCCGGATTGACGGTCATCACGAATGGAATCGTCGCCACCATCGTGACCGGCTCAAAGCTCTTGATCGGATCATAGGGCAGCTTGATGAAGAAATTCACGTTGACGACGTGGGCCACCGAGGCCAGCAGCAGGGTATAGCCGTCGGCGGGCTGACTTGCGGCGTACGCGGTGCCGAGGCTGCTGCCGGCCCCGGGCCGGTTTTCGACCACCACCGGCTGGCCGAGCCTACCCTGCATGCGCTCGGCGAAGATGCGCGGCAGCAGATCATTGGCGCCGCCGGGCGGAAACGGCACGATGAAGCGCACCGTCCGGTTGGGCCAGGCGCCGGCCTGGGCCAAGGCTTCGCCCGGCCAAAGCGGCGACGCGGCACCCAGCGCCAGCGCGGCCAGAAGGCATGCCCGGCAACCCGGGCGCTTAAAGATTTCACAGGAATGGCGCATATCGACTCCTCTTCGATTGCAATGGATGTTGCAAGGCTAGCGCAGCAGTTCTCGCACCGCGGCCACCACCTTCGCCGCATTCGGCACGAGTTCGTCCTCGATCGGCGTGCTGAAGGGGATGGGTACATCGGGGCGCGTGATGCGCACCGGCGGCGATTTCAGGAATTTGAAGCCTTTCTCGGCGATGGTCGCGGTAATCTCCGCAGCCACCCCGCAGCGCAAGGGGCATTCATCCACCACCACCAGCCGGCCGGTGCGTTCAACCGAAGCGAGCAGGGTCTTTTCGTCGAACGGCGTGAGGGTGCGCGGGTCGACCACTTCGGCCTCGACGCCTTCCTTGGCGAGCGTCTCGGCCGCTTGCAGTGCAACCACCACCATCAGCGAGGTGGCGATGATGGTGACATCGCGTCCGGCGCGCTTGATCTCCGCCACGCCGAAGGGCGTCTCATACAGTCCTTCCGCCACCGGGCCTTCGATACTGAGGAGCTTCGCGTGCGTCAGGAAGAAAGTCGGATTCCTGCTGCGCAATGCCCAGAGCAGCAATCCCTTCACGTCGGACGGCGATGAGGGCAGGGCGATCTGCAATCCGGGTGCGTTCCACAGCATCGCCTGCGGGCTGCCGCTGTGCTGCGCGGCGCCGTTGCCGCGCACGCCGTGCAGGCCGTAATAGACCACCGGCGCGGTAAGCATGCCGTCGGACATGTGGTGCACGTTGGGCGCATCGTTGACGATCTGCGACCAGCCCACGTAGCTGAAGATCGATGTCGATAGATTGATGAAGGGCCGTTCGCCCAGCATCGCTGCGCCCGCGCCCATGCCGGCAATGGCGGCCTCGGAATTGGGCGGATCGAAAATGCGGTCATGAAAATCGTCATAGACGCGATCCATCAGCGCGCGATGCGGACCGAAACCCACCGGGTGGCCCGAAACGATGCTGACCTTTTCGTCGCTGGCAAGCGCTTCATACAGGCCGTCGACCAGGGCCGCGGCGTAGCTCATCTGTTTCATGCGGATCCTTGTCGCAGTCTTGCCTTGGTGTTCAGGCGAATACGTGGTGGTAGGCGCTCTGCGGTTCGGGAAGCGGGCTGTCGATGGCGAACTGCGCCGCGCACTCGACCTCCTCGCAGACCTTCCGGTCCAGCGCGAGCAGTTCATCCCTGCTCATGAGCCCGGCGGCGATGAACTCGCGCGCCATGCGCAGCACCGGATCGTGGTCGCGCACCCAGCCGGCGTGCTCGCCCTGGGGCTCGCGTTCACCCCATGCCATGCCGAGGTCCATGACCCCGGTGAGCATCTGCGCGAATACCATATTGCTGCCGGGCCAATGCACGCTTTGCAATTCGCAGAATACCGGGCCGTTGCCGGCGCGGCAGTAGTCGACCGCCTCGCGTGCGCCGGCAATTTTGCTGGCCAGTGTGTCGCCGGCAAGCAACTGCACCGTCTTCACGCCGAACAGCTCCGGGATGCGCGTGAACTGCTTGAGCACGCTGTTGGAGGCGGAGTAGCCGCCTTCGTGCAGTGCAATGGCGCCAAGGTTGTTGTTCTCCAGCGCGAACAGGACGGGCAGTTTCCTCATCGCGGCGATATTCATGACTTCGAAGGTGATGCCTTCCTCGAGCGAGGCGTCGCCAAAGAAAACCACCGCCACTTTTTTCTCCCCGGAGCGCTTGATGGCGTAGCCCGCGCCCAGCGCCAGCGAAATATTGCTGCCCAGGATGGCGGAGGAAATCAGAAAGCCGCGCTCCGGATCGCACATGTGCACCGAGCCGCCGCGGCCTCCGGTGAGGCCGTTGGCCTTGCCCAGCAATTCGGAGAATGAACGGCCCAGATCGCTGCCGCGCCCGACCACGTGCCCGTGCCCACGGTGATTGGTGAGCAGGCTGTCTTCGCTGCCCAGCGCATCCAGCACCGCGGACCCGCCGGCTTCCTGGCCGATGTACAGGTGGTACATGCCCGGGATGAGCTTGCGCTGGAATAGATCGAGAGTTTTTTCCTCGAAGCGGCGCATCACCAGCATGCGCTCGGCCATGCGCTGTGCGGTGGATTTGTCCAGGGGCGGATTGGAGTTTGAAGACATGGATATTCGCTCTTCGAATAAGGGCGGATCTGAATTTTCCGTGCGCGTCAATTAACCGTAATGCCGACCGTTTTGACGATCTTTGCCCACATATTGACTTCCTTTTTGACGTAAGCCGCGAACTCCGCGGCGTTACCCGCCTGGGGCTCCATGCCCTGGGTGGCGAGCCGCTCCTTCACATCCGGCAGCAGCACGATCTGGTTGATTTCGGTGTTGAGCCGGTTGACGATGACGGCGGGGGTTTTTGCCGGCGCGAAAAATCCTACCCACGAGCGCTCCTCGAAATCGGCATACCCGGATTCGCTCACGGTGGGCACGTTGGGGAGCGCCTCCACGCGCTTCAGGCTTGACACCGCCAGCGCCTTGAGCGACCCCTGTTTCACGAAAACCGCGACCGGCGGCATCGAGCCGCTGATCAATTCCACCTGGTTGCCCACCACCGCGGTGATGGCGGGTGCGCCACCCTGGTAAGGCACGTGGGTGGCCTTGATGCCGGCCAGAGTGTTGAACAGATACTCAGCCGCAAGGTGCGATGAAGTGCCAACGCCCGCGGTGGAGAAGCTGAGGTTGCCTTTTTCTTTCGCGCGGCGGATCAGGTCCGGCAGGCTGGTCGCGGGGTTGGATGAATTGACCGCAAACAGGCCCGGTGTCGAACCGGTATTGGCGATGGGCGCCAGATCGTTCAGGAAATCGAATCCCGGATTCTTGTAAAGGGACACATTGATGGCGCTGGCCGCGGTGTGGGCGAGCAGCGTGTAGCCGTCGGGCGCGGCGCCAACCACCTGGCGTGCGCCGATATTGCCGCCGGCGCCGCCGCGATTCTCGACCACGACGGGTTGGCCCAGGCGATCGCCGAGCTTTTGCCCGACCAGACGGGTGATTCCATCCGCCAGGCCGCCGGGAGCGAAGGCCACCACCACGCGAACCGGTTTGGCGGGCCAGGCCTGCGCCTGCGCAAATCCGCCATAGCCGGCGATTAACACCGCGCCGGCGACTGCGGCGGGCCAATATGACACTCGTGAATTTGCATTCATGTCGTTTCCCCCTCTTGCAATTTTGTGAACGCGCAATCTACGCTGAACCGCCCTGGCCGGCAAGGGCGCCGCCATCACAATGTCGCCATCAGAAGCTCACCCGATCGGATAAGCTTGGCGCCATCGGCCAGGGCGGCAAGCGAACAGGAGCGATAAGTCAATGATCGAAGTGTTGTGGCGCAAGGGCAGGGATCTCGTCCAAGGCGGGTATCCGGGATTCAGGCCCCAAAGCAGTGTCGAGGATGGCGTGCGTGTTGAGCGCGATGTTGCGGTGCCGATGCGCGATGCTGTGAAAATCTTTACCGATATATTTCGTCCGGCCGATGCCGATCCTGGCGCGCGATCATTGCCCGCGATCATCGCCTGGAGTCCGTACGGCAAGCACCAGACGGGGCCGGGCGGTTTTGATCGTTTCGCCAACCGCACTTGCGTGCCGCAAGGCGTGCCCGGCAAGTGGACCAAGTTCGAGGCGCCGGATCCCGAGTACTGGTGCCGTCATGGTTACGCGGTGGTCAATCCCGACGGGCGAGGAAGCTGGATGTCCGAAGGCGACCTCCTCACTATTGGTGGCTGTAATGCGGGCGGCGGAGAGGCCGAGGACATGCACGATCTTATCGAATGGCTCGCGGCGCAGCCCTGGTGCAACGGCAAAGTGGCGCTGTCGGGCAACTCCTGGCTGGCGCAATGCCAGTGGTACGCGGCGGCGACACGCCCGCCGCATCTGGCGGCGATCGCGCCCTGGGAAGGCTGGTCGGATCTGTATCGCGAAAATGTCGCGCTGGGCGGTATCACCACGGCGCCCGGCAACTGGATCGATTTCGTCTGGGACGGTCTGCATTCGCGCACCCGCGTCGAGGACTGCCCGGGCATGGCTTCGAAGTATCCGACCTGGAACGATTACTGGGAGGGCAAGCGCGCCAGGCACGAGCTGACGCAATGCCCCGCCTATGTGGTGGCGAGCTGGAACAGCCGCTTGCATTCGCGCGGATCGTTCGAAGGCTTCAAGCAGCTGGGCTCGAAGGACAAATGGCTGCGCATTCACGATGGATGGGAGTGGCCGGATTACTACGACCCCGCCAACGTCGAGGATCTGCGCAAATTCTTCGATCATTTCCTCAAGGGGATCGACAACGGCTGGGAGAAAACGCCGCGCGTGCGCGTCGCCATCATGGACCGGGCGATCGATGCGCCCACCAATGCCTACCGGGCCGAGAACGAATGGCCGATCGCGCGCACCCGGCACCAGGCCCTTTATCTTGATGCCGCCACCAGGAAGTTGTCGAGCGCCACGGTGGCGGGCGAAGCAAGGCTTGCCTACAACGCGACGCAGGGCCAGGCGGCGTTCGATTACCGCTTCGATCGGGATACCGAACTCACCGGCCATATGAGCCTGCGCCTCTGGGTCGAGGCAAGGGGTAATGACGACAGGGGCAACGACGACATGGATCTTTTCGTGGTCGCGCAGAAGCTTGACCCCGATGGCGGGCGCGTCCCGTACACGGTCTATGGCGTCAACTGGGTGGCGGAACCGGCGCGCGGTTTCCTGCGCGCAAGTCACCGTGAGCTCGATACAGCGCGCTCCAAACCCGGGCAGCCCTGGCACACCCACCGGCGCGAGCAATTGCTCAAGCCCGGCGAGATCGTGCCGGTGGACATCGAATTCTGGCCGATGGGCTGCCTGTGGCATGCCGGGGAAACGTTGCGCATCCTGATCGCGGGACATCCGATTTTGCACGTGGGCAACCCGGTGACGGGCGAATCGCTGGTTTCCGCGCGCAACAAAGGCGAGCACATCCTCTGGAGCGGAGGGCGTTACGACTCGCACCTGTTGATACCGATTACGCCGCCGCGGCACTTGTCCGAATAAGCCAGGAGAGGCGAAAACGCTTACTCTCTGGGTTCTTAACCGGATTCATCGTTGAAAGGAAAAACTTGGCCAAACCCAATTATGATTTCGCGAAGCGACAGCGCGAATTGCACAAAGCGCAGAAAAAAGAAGCGAAGCGTCTGAAGAAACTCGGCACCACCGAGGAGCCCGGCAAGGACGCCGACCCCAATGCCGCGCCGGCGCCCGATGCGGCGGACAAGCCAGCGGTGGAATAGCGCGCCACGCCTTGGCCCCCGGGCCTACTACGCATACGCGGCCACTCTGCCATAATTCCCGCGTAACACGACTTACCTGGGGGAATCATGTTTGAATCAATTCTGCTGCGCGCTGTGGTCGCGCTGGCGCTGTCTGTTGCGGCCGTCGGTCAGGCTGGCGCGCAGGCATGGCCCGCCAAGCCCGTAAGATTCATCGTATCCACGCCCGCGGGAACCAGTCCCGACCTGATCGCGCGGATGCTTTCCGAGCGGCTGGCCAGACAATACGGCCAATCCTTTTTGGTCGAAAACATCACCGGGGCCGGCGGTACCCTGGCAACGCACGCCTTGGTCAAGGCGCCGCCCGACGGCTATACGCTGATGTTCACCGGCATGGGCGCGTGGGTCATCGATCCCTACATGATGAAGAATCCCGGCTACGACGCCGACCGCGACATGGTGCCGATCGGCATGATCTACGAGCAGGACCGCCTGTCGATCGCGGTGCATCCGGATGTCCCCGCGAAGACCCTGCCCGAACTGATCACGCTGGCCAAGTCGCAGCCGGGAAAAATCAGTTACGGCGTGACCAACGTGGTGCTGCTCATCATGGTGGGCAGGTGGATCAATAAGCTTGCCGATACCGATATGGTGGGCGTCGCCTACAAGACCGCCGGTCAGCAGATGCAGGATATTCTTGCCGGCCGCATTCAATGGATTGTCGCGGCGCCGCCGCAACTGGAGAACTTCGTCAAGGCGGGGAAGGTGCGCATCGTCGCGGTGGACGGCGTGGGCCGCTATCCGGCCTGGCCGGATGTCCCCGCGATCGGCGAGACCTTCCCGGGCTATCGCACCAGCGGCATGGGCATACTCTCCGGTCCGCGCGGCATACCCGCCGGCATCACGCAACCTCTCAACGCGGTGATGGACAGAATCAACCGCGATACGGAATACCAGCAGCGGCTGCTGTCGATGAGTTTTTCCGTCAATGGTGCCGGCACATCCGATTCGATCATGGCATTCATTCGCGAGCGGCGGCAGTATTGGAACACCATATTCAAGACGCTCAACGTTCAGCCGGAATAAATGGGGTCAGAGTCGAATAATTTGATTGATCACTCGTTGCGGATGTGATCATGCGTGCCACGGCAATTAATCTGACTCTGACCCCATTTATTCTGGCGATCGCATGCGCCGCGGCGCCGATTCACGCCCAGTCCTGGCCGTCAAAAACCGTTCGTTTTATCGTGGCCAGCAGTCCGGGCGGCGTGCCGGATATCGCTGCGCGCATGCTCGCGGACCGGTTCTCCAGGACGTTGAACGGCACCTTCGTGGTGGAAAACATGATGGGGGGAGGCGGGCTGCTGGGCGCGCAGACGGTGTCGCGCGCCGCGCCGGATGGACACACCATCTGGATGGCCACCAGCACCCATCTCACCTCGAATTCCTACATGTACAAGGCCCTGCCCTACGATCCGGCGCGTGACTACGATCCGGTGGCCCTGCTGATTTCCAGCGGATTCGTGTTCGCGGTGAACGCCGACCTGCCGGTGAAAAATATCGAAGACCTGGTGGCATTGGCGAAATCCCGCCCCGGCAAACTGAATTACGCATCGACCAGTCCACGCGGCGCGGCGGGTATCGTCGGCGAGTGGTTCAACCACGTCGCCGGCACCCGCATCGTGCAGATTCCCTACAAGACCACCGCACAGGCGGCGCAGGACACCGCCGGCGGGGTGACGCAGATGATCATTATTTCGCTCGGCGTGGTGGCGCCGTTTGTGCAGGCCGGCAGGATAAAAGTCATCGGCGTGAATGCGAGCCGGCGCCATCCCGATCTGCCCGAGGTGCGGCTGTTGAGTGAGACGTTCCCCGGTTTCGTGCTGGACAGTTGGCTGGCGCTGGTTGTGCCCAGGGGAACGCCGCGCGACATCGTGCAGAAGCTCAACCGCGTCGCCAACGAATTCATCAGGGGACCGCGCACCGGCAAGGGCGATGCGTATTTCACCGTGGGTTCGGGGTCGGCGGAGGAGGTAGCCGAATTTATCCGCAAGGACCGGGAGCTGTGGGGGCAGATCACCCGGACGCTCAGGATCGAACCGGAGTAAGAACCGCTTTCGTGCGGCTGTCGTTCCATTCGGCGGAATCGATGCCGCGACGCTTCGCGCCATCCTGACATAGGCATCGCGCTCCCGGCTGTTGAGCGGTGCCGCATGAGTAGTGTGCCTGATCGCCCTCATTCGTCGGCCAGCATCCATTCGTAGGCGGGCGTCACCGTGAGGCCGCTGCCCGCAAGCGCGATTGCCTGCTCCTGTGTGAGGACAAGCAGCGCCGCCGGCAGCTTCGAGCGCGCCTTCGCGGCATCGGCCAACGCCCGCATTTCACGCTCGCGTGCGTCCGCGCTCGATGGGTCAGCGCAGACTTGCAGCAGCTCGCGCCGCCCGTCGCGGTAGGCCGCGATGAAATCCACTTCGAAGCCTTCCGTTGTCCTGACATAAGCGGCGTCGGTGCCGCGGCGCTGCAATTCATTGAATACAGCGGTTTCCAGCGCGTGACCGGTGTTGGCGCGGCCGCTGGCGTCGAAGGCGTGGATCAGTCCGGGGTCGGCCGGATAGATCTTGCGCGGATTCGAATTGCGCTTGCGTTCGGAGGTCGTGTCGATCGGTACCGCCTGGAGCAGATAGGCGTCGACAAGATGGGAGAGCAGCACGTGCACGGAGTCCTTGCTCACGGCGTGGCCCTGCGCCTTCAGGTCCAGGAACAGGCGGTGTACGCTCATGCTGCCGGCCGGGTTGCGCAGGCAATGCCGGATAATCCAGCGCAGCGCGCTTACCTGCGACACGCCGTAACGCTCCAGCACATCGCGAAACAGCACGGTGTCGACGTAGCCCTGCAGCAGCTCGACGCGCAGGGGTCGCGTGAGACCCTGCGCCTCGGGAAATCCGCCCTCGACGAGGTATTCGCCGAAGCGCTTCTCCACCAGCGAACGCTCGCCGGCGGTCCAGCGGCGGGGTTCGGTTCGGGGTTCCTCACCGCGGTGGCGCAGAAACTCGCGAAAGCCGAACGGGCGGATCGTCGTCTCGATGCCGCGTCCGCGCAGCGAGGTATGGACTTCGCGCGAAAGCATGCGCGCCGAGGAGCCCGATACGACCACCTGCACGTTCTCGCTGTCGAGCACTCGGCGCACGAAGCGTTCCCACCCCGCAACAAGTTGAATCTCGTCGAAGAACCAAGCCACGGTCGAGCGCCGCCGCAGCAGCGGATGGCGCCGGTAGAATTCCTCCAGCAGCGCGCTCAACTGATCCGCAGCGACGTCGGCCAGCCTGTCGTCGTCGAAGGAGAGGTAGATCGCGCGTTCCGGGGCGGCTCCGCGCTGGCGCCCGGCGACGAGCTGGCGCAGGAAAGTGGTCTTGCCGGCGCGGCGCATGCCGGTCACCGCGTGAACCTTGTTGGGGATTTCCGGCAACGCGGCATCGCGGCGGGTCATCGGCGCGGCCGGGCCCGGCGCCAGCGCGGCGTTGAGCTTTTCCTCGAGGACAGGGTGCAGGGCCATCGCTGTGGTGAGAAAATGTATCCTTTTAATACGGACACATTATCACATATCAGTACTTTTTAAAAGGACACCTTTGATCGGCCGGCGTGCCGCCGGGCCTGGGTACCGGCAAACTGTCGTCATCGGCTGATCCTAAGGAATTTCGCCAGAACCAGTCTGCGCGGACAATTGCACCAACCCTGTCCAGCCACCGCTTCCGCCCGATCTGCTTGTTTGTCGCCTGCGCGTCGCTCGTTTCGCTCGGAGCATTCGGTTCGGTCACTTACCATTTCGACTGGTATTGCTCCGGCTGCGCAACCATCGTCTGGAAGCACGCGCACCTCCCGGTCGGAGACGGCTGCGCGCCGGCGTCGATTTCGCTCGGCACCTGGCGGCGCGGGTGAAAGCGCCGCTGAAAATCGGGTCGGAGTAACCATTGCGGATTGGGTCTACGTACGGCGATTGTTTCTGAAGGGTAAGGTAATATTGTCGCGAGCCTGCGGCCGCAATGGCACAGATTGTCAATTTCTTAACTGGGGGAGAAGCCATGAATCGCAAATTTTCCATTTTGATAGCCAGTCTCGCCCTGGCGCTGCCCCTGGCACCCACCACTCAAGCCCAGTCCTACCCCGAAAAACCCATCCGCCTGATCGTGCCCTATCCCCCGGGCGGCATCGACCCGTACGCCCGGGTGATGATGCCCAAAATGATTGAGAACCTCGGTCAGCAGATCATTCTGGAAAACCGCCCCGGGGCGAACGGCTTGATCGGCACGGAACTGGTGACGAAGTCACCGCCCGACGGTTACACGATTTTGTTCGCCACCACCAGCACGCTGGTGGGCGGCTATCTGATGCTGAAAAGCGTGACCTGGGATCCGCGCAAGGACCTGTCGCCCATCATTTCGCTGTTCGAGAGCCTGCGCACCATCACCGTGCCTGCGCACATGCCGATTCGTTCCATCAAGGAGTTGATCGATTACGCCAAGCAGAATCCCGGCAAGCTTTCCTTTGGCAGTTCGGGCATCGGCTCCGCTTTTCACCTTGACGGCGAGATCCTCAAGGACGCCGCGGGAATCGATATCGTGCATGTTCCCTACAAGGGGTCCGGGCCGCTCGCCATGGATGTGGCAGTCGGGCGCATCGAAATCGGCGTCATGTCCTATAACAATGTGATCCCGCATATCAAGGCCGGCAAGCTGCGCCTCCTGGCGATCATGGAGAAAAGCCGCAGTCCGAGTCTGCCGGGCGTGCCCACTGTGTCGGAAACGCTGCCAGGCGTTTCGCGTTCGCCTGGCTGGACGGGCTTTCTCGGGCCGGCGGGCATGCCCAGGCCCGTCGTGACGCGGCTGTTCAATGCCGCCAAATACGCGATGGAGTCCACCGAGGTTCGCGCACACCACGAGAAAATGCAGACCGTGGTCAATATCCTCACCGCCGAAGAGATGGGCGCATCCATGCGTGACGGATTGACGCAGGTTTCCGCATTGATGAAGAAGATCAACCTGCAGCCCGAGTAATTGCGCCAGGATAAGCTTGGCAAAGAGGGAAGCAAGAAGGAAAAAGGGCGGAAACCTTTCGAAGCAGTCCAGATCTATTCGGGAGCAGCCATGGCTGACAAAAAAATCAGGATTGCGATTTTCTCGGGGCCGACTGCGACGGTGCAAAACAGCGAGCCCCTGGTCACCAGCAACAAGGCGCGCGAAAAATACGGCCTGCCGCCGCTGAAGAATGCCGACGGAACACCACAGCGCTTCGACGCGCTCAGGCCGCAACGATTGGCCGCTCCCGTCAAAGTTTATGTGAGGCAGTTCAGCGCGCATCCGCTGGAAGCGGACGCCGCCGACCTGTACGGCCCGCCCGACGGCTATCTCGATGCGAGTGGCGCATTTCACACTCAGCGGCGTTCCGCCGGAGACACCCCGGTCTATGAAATCACGCTGCATCCCGAAGATGGCTTGTATGCCTTGCCCTACATGGCGCGCCAGGCCGACGGCAAGCCCTGGGACGACATCACCGCGCATCCGGGCGCGCCGGCGGCAAAATCGCGCCAGACCTTCTATCCGGATGCCTCGCGCATCGTCGAGGAAATCGACCGCTTCGGGCTCGGCGAGGACGGCCTGCCAAACATGCTCTCATCGAAAGCCGATTTCGATTTTTACCGCGCGGCGCCCTCGGGCGGCTATCAGCAGGGATTGAAGGCCGCATCGCGCACCGACGTGGGCGAGGGCGATATCGCGCCGGAAACCTGGGGGCGCGATTTCTGGCCCTATCGTCCGCCGCACCTGCGCGCCGAGCCGCCGCGCGCGCGCCTGGCCATCGTGACCAACATGGTGCAGCAGGCCATGACGAGCGGCCGCTACGGCGGGGCCATCTGGCTGGAGGGCAGCCCCAACGTCGAGGAATCGATTTACTGGCTGAATCTGCTCATCGACACCGCCGTGCCCTTGTGCGGCAATTCCTCGCAGCGCCCGCACGGCGCGCTCTCCAATGACGGCGACCGCAATATCGTCGATTCGGTGGACTACATCGCCTCCGGCATCTGGAAGGGCGCGGACGGCAAGGATACGGTCGGCGGCGTGGCGGTGCTCGACGAACTCATCTTCCATGCGCGCGAAGTGCAAAAGGGCGACGCGCGTCCCGGCGGCTACGTGGCCACCGGCGGCCACGGCGGCATTGTCGGCACCATCGGCCAGCCCGGACCGCCGGTATTGACGTTTCGCCCGGCGCGCTTGCATACGCACACGTCGATGCTGCGGCTTGCGCTGCTGCCCGCCAGCGTGCATGGCGTGCGCAGCGATGCAAAGGGCATTGAAGCGATCGAGGTGGCGGTCAAGGATGCGCAGGGAAATTTGCTCGGCAGCGCCATTCCGCAGGTCTCGATGGTGAAAAGCGGCCGCTACCTTCCCGAGTCGGAGGGCGAGACGCCGGAGAGCGAGGTCGACATCCTGGCGCGCATCGAGCGCAACCTGCGGACTTCCCCGCTGGCGGGATTTATCGGCGAAGGCGCGGCACCGTTCGGCGGTCTCACCCGCAGCATGGACGCGGCGCTGGAGCGCGCGGTGTTTTCCGGTATGCCGGTGGTCAAGGTGGGACGCGGCAATGCCGAGGGCATGGTACCGATTACGCCGGGCACAGTGTTCATCGCGGGCAGCAACCTCACGGCGACCAAGGCGCGTTTGCTGCTCATGGCGTGTCTCTTGAAGTTCGGGGCGCTGCCGGCGGCCGAGGATCCCGCGCGGCCTACCGCGGCGGAGCGAGCGGCGGCGCAGCGGCAGGTGGCGAAATATCAGGAAATCTTCAACACGCACTGAGAAACAGGGGACGTACCACGGTTTCCAGAAGATCTCACCCCAGCATCCATGAAACCGTGGTACGTCCCCTATAATTCCGCGGCACGCACCGGCAACATTCCAACCTGGGGGAAGTGAATGATCATCGACTGTCATGGGCACGTCAGCGCGCCCGCCGAATTGTGGGCCTACAAGGCGACCATACTCGCGCATCGCGGCGCTCACGGCAAAGGGGGCGTGAACGTCACTGACGAGCAGGTGCGAGCCGCCGCCAACAAGAAGGAGATGGCGCCGCTTGGCCATCTGGACATGCTGAAGAAATACGGCACCGACCGGCAATTGATCTCGCCGCGGCCGTTTCAGATGATGCACAGCCAGAAGCCGGCGCGGCTGGTGCACTGGTTCACCGAAGAAGTGAACACCATGATCTCGCGCAGCGTGCAACAGTTTCCCGATATCTTCATCGGCGTCGGCGGGCTTCCCCAGGCGGCGGGCGAGCCCATCGCAAATGTCTTCCCGGAACTGGAGCGTTGCATCAAGCAACTGGGCTTCAAGGGCTGCCTGCTCAATCCCGACCCCTTTGAAAACAGCGGCAGCGAAGCGCCGCCGCTGGGCGAGCACTACTGGTACCCGCTGTACGAAAAGCTGTGCGAGCTCGACGTGCCGGCGCATATTCATGCCACCGGCTCGCATTCGGAGCGCACGCCTTATACCTTGCATTTCATCAACGAGGAATCCATTGCCGTCTACGGCTTGGTGAATTCGAACGTCCTCAAGGACTTCCCGAATCTGAAGATCGTGGTCTCGCACGGCGGCGGCTGCATTCCCTACCAGCTCGGCCGGTTCCAGTCGGGGTCCATGCGCGGCGGACCCGGCAAGAGCTTCCGTGACGGGATGAGAAAGCTTTACTACGATACCGTCCTGTATACCGAAGGCGCCTTGCGCCTGCTGATCGAGACGGTCGGTCCGGAGCAATGTCTGTTCGGCGCCGAATGCCCCGGCGTGGGATCGGCGGTCAATCCCGAGACCGGTGAAACCTTCGATAACGTCCGGCCGATGATAGAGAACTTCGACTGGCTGAGCGCGGCGCAGAAGAAGATGATCTTCGAGGACAACGCGCGCAGGCTGTTCAAGCTCTAACGAACCGCGCAACGATACTGGAGATAAAGTCATGGCGAAAATCGTATTGGGCATGTGGACCACGCACGGCCCGACCCTGGGGACCACGGCCGCGCAATGGCCCAACCGCGTGGCCGCCGACAAGAAGAACATTCATCCCTTTCGCTTGAAGGATTACAGCTTCGATCAACTCGTCGAGTTGCGCAAAGACGAGAACCTCGGCGCGCAGTGCACGCTGGAGGAAAGGCAAAGGCGCAAGGCGCGCTGCGATGCCGGGATCAAGGTGATGGCCGACAAGTGGGAGGAAATGAAACCCGACGTCTGCGTCATCATGGGCAACGACCAGCGTGAAATGATGCTCACCGACCTGACCCCGGCGCTCACGGTGTTCTGCGGCGACACCATCTGGAACGAACCGGTGCCCGAGGACAAGGTGAAACTGATGCCGCCGGGGATCCACGAGGCAAGCTGGTCGCACAATCCGGAGTCCTATACCGAATACCCGGGATTGCGCGAGCTGGCCGAGAGGATCACCAGAATGGGGATCAAGTCCAACTTCGATCTGGGCGTCTCCTACGAAATCCCGCGCAACCCGGCGCATTACTCCAACGGCATCGGGCATGCCTTCGGTTTTGTCTACCGCCGCATCATGCGCGACAAGGTGGTGCCCAATGTGCCGCTGGTGGCCAATACCTTCTATCCCCCCAACCAGCCCGACGCCCGGCGCCTCTACAATTTCGGCGAACTGGTGGGTGAGACGATCGATGCCTGGGACAATGACCTTCGGGTGGCGATCATCGGTTCGGGCGGCATGACGCACTTCTGCATCGACGAGGAATTCGACAACATGTTCTTCGATGCCTTCAAGAACAAGGACGCGAAGACGCTCACCGGGATCGACGATGGCTGGTTCCAGTCGGGTACGTCCGAACTCAAGAACTGGATACACGCGGCCGGGTGCCTGTTCAATTCAGGTCTGAAGGGATCGCCCACCGTGGTGGATTACATTCCGTGCTATCGCTCCGAGGCTGGCACGGGAACGGCGAACGGATTCGTCTACTGGACGTGACATGAGCACCGCGAGTGAAAACGAAATCCTGACACGGGTGGGGCCGGGCACGCCTATGGGCGAACTCATGCGCCAGTACTGGATTCCGGCGGCCATGTCTTCGGAACTCAAGGCCGATGGCGACCGGCTCTACTGGCGCCTGGGCCAGTTCCTGATGCCTTTCTGGACCATGCCGCCGATCAATTCGCTTGCCACCAAGGTGCTGACGCGCGCCTACGTACCTCTGGACGACAAGCACACCATGGTGGTGGCGCTGGTGAAGCGCGGCGCCTATGCGGGCGGGCGCACCAATTTGGGCACCGAGGTGCCCGGCGCCACACAGAACTACACCATGCTGCCCAACAGCAGCGCCTGGCTGGGCAGGTGGAGATTGCGCGCCAACCGCGACAACGACTATGAGATCGACCGCGAAGTGCAACGCTCCCTAAGCTACACCGGCATCGACGGCGCGCAGATGCAGGACCAGGCGATCCAGGAAAGCATGGGCGAGGTGGCCGATCGCGAGAATGAACACCCGGCGCCCAGCGACATCATGATCACGCGCGTGCGCCGGCAAATGCTCGACGCGGTGCGTAAGTACCGGGAGAACGGCGAGCTTCCTCCGACCGCGCTGCGAGCGGCGCTTTACAGCCGCATCCGCGGCGGTCATTTCCTCGCGCATCGCGATACCGACTGGCGTGAGGCCTATAGCGCCACTTTGTGCGCCACCCCTTGGGAGAACGTCGGCAAGCACGCTGGCTCCTGAAAAGGTTTTGTTCAAAATGCTCCAGCTCTATACCGCCCGCAATTCCATCTGCACCCAGAAGGTCCTCATCACCCTCGCCGAGAAAAAGCTCGACTGGGATCAGAAGACCATTGATCTTTTCAGGAACGAGCAATACGACTCCGAGTACCTAAAGCTCAATCCCAAGGGGGTGGTGCCCACACTGGTGCATGACGGAGCGCCCATCGTGGAATCAACGCTCATCTGCGAATATCTTGACGAGGTGTTTCCCGAGCAGCCCCTGCGTGCGGAAACGGCGATTGGGCGTGCCGGCATGCGGTTGTGGAGCAAGTTCATCGACGAGGGCATCTTCGAGGCCACGCGCGAGATTAGTTTTTCGGCGATGTTCCGCGAACGCATGAAGAACATGACCGAGGAGCAGCGCCAGACGCGCTTTCGCAACGTGGGCGACCCGGAACGCCGCGCGCGCTACCTCTCCACCTACGAGGAGGGCGTCGAGTCCTTGTACGTCTACCAGGGAATCGTTGCCTACGAAAAGCTTTTCAAGGCAATGGAGGGTGAACTTGCCTTGGGCGCCGAATGGATTTGCGGTGAACGATTTACGCTTGGCGACATCAATCTCATGCCGTTCGTGGCGCGCATGGAATACCTCGATCTGCTCGAGGTCTGGACCGGGAAGCGTCCCAATACAATGGCCTGGTGGTCGCGCGCCAAGGCGCGCCCCAGCTTTGTGGAGGCCATAGCCGGCAAGCTGAGCGCCGACGAAATCGCGGCGATGAAAACGCATGGCAGCAAGATCCGCGATCGCGTGGCCGAGCGTCTCGCCGAGTACCTCTCACAGCTTTAACTATTGCGGGGTCAGGTCTTGCAATTGCGTATATGCCTCAATGCAAGACCTGACCCCTACTAATGCACCGTTTCGATCAACATCAGCCCCGACGCGGTATTGGAAATCGGGATGTGATAGTTTGAGTGCACCTTGTGCACCGGTCCCGGCAGCGCGGCGCGCGCCGCGAGCCACATGAGCAGTTCCACGCCCTGCGATCCCACCAGTTCGACCAGTTCGGTCGATGAATACTGGGTCGCCCAGTCGGGCTGCTTGATGAGGCTGTCCATGAATTTCAGATCGAATTCCTTGTTGATGAATCCGGCGCGCTCGCCATCGAGTTGATGCGAGAGGCCGCCCGTCCCCATGACCAGCACCTTCGCATCGGAATCCCAGGACTCGATCGCGCTGCCGATGGCTTCGCCCAGTTTGTAACTGCGCCGTGCCGAGGGAATCGGAAACTGCACGGTGTTGATGCAGATGGGAACGGCGCGCACCGGCGGGCTTTCGCCGCCCGGCCACAGCAGCGACATAGGAATGGTGAAGGCGTGGTCCACCAGCATTTCCTGGCAGGTGGTGATGTCGAACTCCTTGTCCACCAGGGTGTTGATCAGATGCCAGGAAAGATCCAGATCGCCGCGAAACGGCGCCACCACGGGAATGCCCCAGCCTTCATCGGCGTGCCGGTACTCTGACGCCGCACCCACGGCAAAAGTAGGCAGCTTGTCGAGAAAGAAATTGAGGCCGTGGTCGTTATAGATCACCACCGCCACATCGGGTTTGACTTTTTTCAGCCAGGCATGCACCGGTTTGAAGCCGTCGAAGAACGGGCTCCAATAGGGATCGTTCTGCAGTTTCTTGGCGATGGCGCCGCCGATGGAGGGGACGTGGGTGGTGGTAATGCAACCGATGATCTTCGCCATGTCTATCTCCCCGCCGCCGCCAGTTTGGCCTTGAAGGCTTCCTTGGACATGCCGGTCTGCTGCGCGCCGACATCCTGGACGTCGAGGCCGAATATCCCGCCGAACTTCGCCAGGTAATAGATGTTGCCGCCCGCCGCGATCAGTTGCAGCACATTGCGGTTGCGGATGGCGTCGTGCTGCTGGGCATTCAACCCGTATTTCTTGCAATAGGCGTCTTCGTCGCGCTTGAATTCTTCGCGATTCTCGGCGCTGTTGAACGAGAAGCACATCTTGTTGAGCGCATAGCCTTTGCGGGCCTGGACGCCGTCGAAAATGGTGGTGCCCGGTATCGGGTGATTGAGCTGGTTGACTTTCATGCGCACTGACTCCCTCTTGAATTCAAGTACTGCCGGGTAGTCTGTGGGAGCCATGCACTGATCTCTTGATCTAACTCAAATGTCCACCCGCAAAGGGGTCAGGTCTTGTATTGACACATTAGGGTCAGGTCTTGCCTAGCAAAATATATGTCAATACAAGACCTGACCCCAACACTCTGAAATGAAAAAGGGCGCCGCGGCGCCCTTGTCCACGACGCAAGCAAGGCTATTTCATCAACTGCTGCTCCAGATCGTGCATGACCTTGTAGCAGGACAGCACCTGGGCGACGCTGGAGTTGGGTTCGCGCTTCTCGCGGATCGCGGCGATGAACTCCCGGTCCTGCAGCTCGATGCCGTTCATCGACACGGCCACCTTGGAGACGTCGATTTTCTCCATTTTCCCGTTGTAGAGATCGTCGTAACTGGCGATGTAAGTGCCGTTGTCACAGATGTAACGGAAGAAGGTGCCCAGCGGGCCGTCGTTATTGAATGACAGCGTCAGCGAGCAAAGCTTGCCGGAACCGGTCTTCATCTGGATCGACATGTCCATGGCAATGCCCAGCGTCGGATGGATCGGTCCTTGCAGCGCGTTGGCTGCAACAATCTGTTCACCCGTCTGGTACTGGAACAGATCGATGGTATGCGCCGCATGGTGCCAGAGTAGGTGATCGGTCCAGCTGCGCGGTCCGCCCGCGGCATTGATATTGGTGCGGCGGAAGAAAAACGTCTGCACGTCCATGTGCTGGATATTGATCTCCCCTTTTTTGATGCGCTGATTCACCCACTGATGGCTGGGATTGAAGCGCCGGGTGTGGCCGCACATCGCAACCAGACCGGTCTCTTTCTGCATCCTTGTCACTGCCTCGCCGTCGGTGTAGACGTCGCAAAGGGGAATCTCCACCTGCACATGCTTGCCGGCTCTCATGCAGGCCATGGCCTGGGTGGCGTGCATCTGCGTCGGGGTGCAGAGAATGACCGCATCCAGATCCTTCATCGCAAGCGTCTCGTTTAAATCGATGGTGGCGTGCTTGATCTTCCATTTAACGGCGAGCTCTCGCGTGGGCTCGATGCGCCGTCCCACCAGCGACGCTACTTCCACATCCTTGATGTTGGCCAGGCCTTCGAGGTGCTTGATGCCGAATGCTCCGCCGCCTGCAACTGCTATCTTCATGCATGTCTCCTTGCGTGCGAAATTGCTTACTGGGATTCGAGTATGAGGTGTCCGACCGCGGTGTTCGAGGCGGGCACGTGATGGAATCGATGTACCTGGCGAAAGTTCTTGCCCATGGCGCCCAGCGCCACCAGCCACATCACCAGTTCGATCGCTTCGGCGCCGGCTTCGCGAACGTATTCGATATGCGGAATTTTGGCGAGACTCTCCGGGTCAGACACCATCCGATCGAGAAACCTGTTGTCAAATTCCTTGTTGATGAGGCCCGCGCGCGGACCCTGGATCTGGTGGCTCATGCCGCCGGTTCCCCAGATCTGCACATTGAGGTCTTCGTCAAATTTTTCGATTGCTTTGCGAATGGCTTTGCCCAGGTTATAGCAGCGGTTGCCGGTGGGCGGGGGGTACTGCACCACGTTCACCGGGAAAGGAATGATGCGGCAGGGCCAGGCCTCTGGCTGCCCGAACATGAGCGACAGCGGCACCGACAGGCCGTGGTCGACCTTCATTTCATTGATGATGGTGAGGTCGAACTCATCGAGAATCACCGACTGCGCGATGTGCGCGGCCAGTTCCGGGTAGCCGATGACATCGGGCACCTTGCGCGGTCCCCAGCCTTCGTCGGCGGGCGGAAAGCGCTCGGCGCAGCCGATCGCAAACGTGGGGATGATGGAAGCATCGAAAGCCGTGGCGTGGTCGTTGTAGACCAGGAAGATCACGTCGGGCCTGGCCTTGGCTATCCATTGCTTGGAGAATTCAAAGCCCTTGAACAGCGGCTGCCAGTACGGCTCCTTGGTCTTGCCCAGGTCGATCGCCGCGCCGATGGCGGGCACATGCGAGCAGAAGACCGCGGCATTGATTTTCGCCATTATTTTTTCTCCACGCTGGCGTTGGTTTTCAGCTTGCCGTCCTTGATTTCGCTCAGGTGGCGATTGCCTTCAACCGTGCGGCCGCCAGTCAGCATCATCTGGCGGTATTCCTCGGGCGTCATGCCGGTCATGCTCGACGCCGCCAGTTCGAAGGACTGGCCATCGCTGGAAAAGATCTTCGACAGGAAATAGATGTTGCCGCCCGCGGCGATCATGCGGTTGTAATCGCGCGTCAGCACGCCTTGCTTCTGCTCCTCGCTCATGGGCCACTGGTCGAGATAGGCGCGCTGGTCCGCCTTGAACTTCTCGCGGTTCTCCGCCTTCATCAGCGACATGCAGAACTGGTTGAGGTGATAGCCCATGCGCGCCAGTTCGGCATCGAACACCGTCGTGCCGGGGACATCCTTGTATGGTTTTTCGAGTGCCATGGGCACGCTCCTGAAACAAATCAATGGGGGTTGTGGTTCGCGGCCGGAAGCATCAGGGCCGGAATCCTGACGCCAAAGAGCCAATAAACTGCATTTTATCAGCTTGGCGCACGCACGAAGCTGAGCGGACACCATCGGAGACGCAGTGCGGCCGGGCCTAAGATCCGCTTTTTGGCAGCTCGGCTTTCGTATACCCGAGATGGTACGAGGCATCCGGGGGAATCGCCGGCATGGTGGCGTCCCATTGCGCGTAGCGCCGGCGCATCCGGGCCAGGCGCGCGGGTTCACGGCGGGCAAGATTGGCACGCTCGCGGGCATCGGCTTCGAGGTCGAACAGGTACTCATATTCGCCGATGCGCAGGTATTTCCAGCGCCCCGAGCGCATCGCAGCCTGATGGCGATAAAGCATGCGCCAATAGAGTTCGCGTTCGAAACACTGTTCCGGGTGCTGCAATACACCGAGGAGCGATCGGCCATCGAGCGGAAAATCGGGGCTCGTTGCCGCGCCCGCCGCTTCCATGAAGGTCGCCACCCAGTCCATGGTCACGGCGCATTGATGTGTAACGCAGCCCGCGGGTATTTGCCGTGGCCAGTGCGCGATCAGCGGCACGCGAATACCGCCTTCCAGCAGATCCATCTTCTGGCCAATGAATGGCCACATGTCCGAGAAGCGCTCGCCGCCGTTGTCGCTGGTAAAAACGATCAGGGTGTTGGCAAGATTGCCGGCATCACGCAACGCCTCCACCAGCCGTCCGATGCCTTCGTCCATGTGCCCGATCATGCGGTAATAGGTCTCGATAGAGCCGCCGTCGGTATGGGAAATCGACCCGGCGATGCGCTCCGCGGCGGCGGCGTCATCGCGTGTCTCCCAAGGCCAGTGCGGCGCGGTGTAATGCACGCTGAGCATGAATGGACGGTTAGTGCCGGCTTGCCTTCTCACGTATTCGACAGCGCGGTCGGAAATCAGGTCGGTGAGATAACCCTCAACCTTGACCTCGTTTTCCCCTTCAAATAAATCGTGCTTTCCGTTGCGCCCGCTGTGCTTGAAATAATCGACGCCGCCGCCCAGCGGCCCGAAGAATTCTTCGTAGCCGCTTTTGAGCGGTCCGGAGTGGGGTGGGCGGCCCAGGTGCCATTTGCCGATCAGCGCG
>MEQV01000134.1:0-1312 GCA_001770355.1 Betaproteobacteria bacterium RIFCSPLOWO2_02_FULL_62_17 | reverse complement strand
CAGGGCAAAGCGCGTGGGCGAACAGACCGGCGAATTCGAGTAGCCATTCAGGAATCGCAATCCCGAAGCCGCCAGGCGGTCCAGCACCGGGCTTGCCTTGACGTGCGCCCCGTAGCAGCCGAGGTCCGCGTATCCCAGGTCATCGGCCAGGATGAATATGAAATTGGGTTGGTTCATCGAGTCTTGTCAGGAAACAGGCTTACAGCGCGAATTCAATGGGCGCTTGAATTCCGTTGCGTCATTGCACCTTGATTCCGGAATCGCGGATGAAATTCCCCCAATAGTCGAAATCCCGTTTGAGGGTATCGGCCAGTTCCTGCTGTGTCGAGGCGATCACGCGGTGCCCGCTTTGCACCAAGTACTCCGCCATCTCCTTCGAGCGCGTCGCATCGACCACCAGTTTGTTGGTGCGGCCCGCCACATCGGGCGGTGTCGTGCCCGCGCCAAACACGCCGTACCAGACTGACAGTTGGATAGGCAGGCCCATTTCCACGAAGGTCGGCACGTCCGGGGTCATCGGCATGCGGGTGTTGCCGGAGGTGGCCAGAATCTTCACTTTACCGGCGCGATGAAATGCGATGACATCGGGAAAGCCGACGATCATGCCCGGTACCTGCCCGCCCATCACCGCCTGGATGGCCGGCGCGGGCCCCTGATAGGGCACATGCGTCATCTGCAGTCCCGCACGGCTGCCGATCAGCATGCCGAAAAAATGCGGCAATGAATTCGCGCCGGGGGTGGTGTAGAAGCCCTTCGCGGAATCGGCCTTGACTGCGGCGAGATATTCCTTCAGCGAGGCTATTGGCAGAGCCGGCCCGGCGGTGAGCGCGAGTTCCTGCGTGGCAATGAGTGAAATCGGCACGAAATCCTTGAACGAATCGTAGCGCACGTTTTGTTTGTTGAGTTGCGGCTCGGCCACCATCGGGCCGATCGGTGAGAGAAACAGCGTCAAACCGTCCCCCGGGGAGCGCGCGACGGCCTCCGCGGCGATGGCTTGTCCCGCTCCGGGGCGGTTCTCGACGATGAAAGGCTGGCTCCCGGTACGGCTCATCCGGTCCGCCAGCATGCGCGCGGTGGTATCGAAGCTTGCCCCCGGAGGCACGCCAATGACGATGCGCCCCGGTTTCTGTCCCTGCGCTTGCGCCGGCGGCATGGCCATCCACAGTCCTGCCAGCGCTACGGATAGTGCCAGAAAAATATTGGTCTTCATGATTTGCTCCTCCTCGTCGGTAATTGCTTGGTCTGATTGGAAAGGTTTGCGGACCTATCCCCGGATCGCATCGGCGATCTTTTCGGCGATCATGATGGTGGT
>MEQV01000133.1:649-6534 GCA_001770355.1 Betaproteobacteria bacterium RIFCSPLOWO2_02_FULL_62_17 | reverse complement strand
CTCGGTCTCGATTCCCGCGGCGCTGCGGCCCTACATGAACGGGGCCGATCGGATCGCCAAGGCCTGATAAAATCCGCCCTTCGCTCCACCGCGGAGAGATGGCAGAGTGGTCGATTGCGGCAGACTCGAAATCTGTTGTACGGTTTACCGTACCGGGGGTTCGAATCCCTCTCTCTCCGCCATACAGTCAGCTGCTCGGAGACTCGTCTCCCGGCTCGCATAAGATAGGCCAAGTATCAGGCGGTTGCGCAGTAGTTCCGCGGGTTGTGAGCCACGTCAGCGCACCGTAGGGCTCACAGCGGCGGCGCTTCGCGGCTAAAGTCTCTGATCGCGAATATGCCGGGTCGTTTAGGCCGACTCGGCTTTCGCAAACCCAAGCACGCGCCGCTGTTCGGCCCAGGCGACTGGCAGCGGATGACGGAAGCGCTCCAGGGTAAGTTCGGGCGGCTGGCGGCCATTGAGAATGGCTTCGACGATATCCGATGTCAACAACACCCCTTCTCAGGACGCGCGTACCGCGTAGAGTCGTCGCACGCTCCATTGCCATGCAATGCCGGAAGGAAGGATGTCATGTTTCAACGTTGGATCTACACAGTGATCGCCGCGCTTTCCGTACTCGGACTCGCCTCTTCAGTCGGGGCGCAGGACTGGCCCGCCAAGCCGGTCCGTTTTGTGGTGCCGTGGCCGCCCGGCGGACTGAACGATGTGCTAGCGCGTTTCGTCAATGACCGTGTTTCGAGGGGACTTGGGCAGCCCGTGGTGCTCGATTTCAAGCCCGGAGCAGGAGGACGCATCGGCGTGGCCGAGGTTGCGCGCGCGGCGCCCGACGGCTACACCATCGGCATGGGTAACCTTGGGCCGCTCACGATCTTTCCGAACCTGTATCGGGACTTGCCCTACGACGTAAAGCGCGACCTGTTGCCGATCACGATGTTCGCCGCCTCACCGCTAGTGCTGGTCGTGCCGAACAATCTCCCGGCGAAGAGCGTGAGGGAGCTGATCGTGATGGCAAAAGCGCAGCCCGGCAAGCTCAACTACGCCTCCGTCGGCATCGGCACCGCGCAGCATCTGATTTTCGAAATGTTCAAGAAGAAGGACGGCGCCGACATGGTGCATGTGCCGTACAAGGGGACCAGCGAGTCGCTACCGGCGCTGATAGCCGGACAAGTGCAGGTAATGTTCGAGACGCTGCCGTCCATGCTGCCCCACATCAAGGGCGGCAGGATGCGCGCCCTCGCGGTGACTACCCCGGAGCGCGTCGGCCCGCTGCCCGAAGTTCCTACCCTCGTTGAGTCGGGTTACCCCGAGGTTGACGTGGTGACGTGGTACGCACTTATCGTTCCGAAGGGCACGCCGAGGGCGGTTGTCGACCGGTTGTACAAGGAGTACACGGCGGTGGCGCAGCTGCCCGAAGTGCAGAAGTTCCTCGCCGACCAAGGCTTGGTGTACCTGCCCAATACGCAAGACCAATTCGCCACGCGCATCGAGGCGGAATCGGCGCGCTGGGGACAAATCATCCGCGAGCAGAATATCCGCGTCGAGTGAAGTCGATGGCAATTTAGTGCACCCGGAACGCGGCACGACAGGCGAGTTCCGGACGAGGTTCGACCGGACGGGCGTTGCAGCCACGCACAGTCGAATAAACGGAAAATTGTTCACCGGCATCGATCGGAAAGCTAGCGCAGTTGGAGCGCACAGGGAAATTCAACATGGTTGACGTGCTCGAAACGGATGTTCTAGTGATTGGTGGTGGCGCCGCTGGGACCAACGCAGTGCTCAAAGCGGCGGACCGTGGCGCCAAGGTGACGATGGTCGTGAAAGGCTTGCTCGGCAAGAGCGGCTGTTCCATCTTCGCCGCCTTTACTCCCTATTTTCAAAAAACCGACGAGGAGATTCGCCGCAATCGCTGGCGGTTCATGATTCGCTACTACAACCATTATCTTGCGGATCAGGAATACTGCGCGCGCATGGAAGACTACATGTGCACGGAGTTCTATCCGGATCTCGAGCGCCTCGGCGTGTACTGGCGCCGGGACGCCGAGGGACGTCTTGAAATGGTTCAGGCCCGCACGCGGTCGCTAGTTGCCCACAAGCAAGGGGCAACGGGTCCCATCCTCATGGACAAGCGCCGGCGGGAGATCTTCCGCCGCGGCATCCCGGTATACGAGGAGTGCGCGGTGACATCCTTGTTGACCAATGGCGAGCGCGTGGTGGGGGCGACGGTGCTCGATTATCGCCGCGGCAGGTTTTTCGTCATCCACGCAAAAAATACCATCCTTGCTACCGGCCATTCCGACTACCTTGCGACCCGCGCCACGGGGACGCGGGAGCAATCGGCGGACGGCATTGCGATGGCAGTGCGGACCGGCGCTGAGCTCGCCAACCTGGAGATCCAGTGGTGGCACGTCAGCGATGTACTCGAGCCGAAGAGTTGGATGCGCTATCACCTCTATCCCAATCCGCTGATGGGAACGTTGGAGACGTCGAGGCTCTATAACTCGCAGGGCGAAATGTTCTACGAGCAGAAAACGCATAGTCCCGGCGCTGCGGCTCCATATACCGAGCAGTTGCGCCGCCTTGCCCTGGAGGTCGCAGCGGGCAGAGCACGCTGGGACGGCGGCTACCATTCAGGCTACGACCACATCCGCGCCGAGACGATCAATACCTACCAGCACCAGGCCAAGGTTTGGAGCAAGCTGGGTCTTGACGTGGGCAAGGACCGGATCGAGTGCGGTATCACATGGCACATGCGCCATGGAGGACTCAACGTCAACGCCGAACGCATGGAAACCAGCCTGCCGGGCCTCTATGCTGCGGGCGGCGTCGGGTGTCATTACTTAGGAGGCTTTGGCCCGGCCAGCTTCGACGGAAAAGTGGCGGGCGAGGCGGCGGCCGACGACGCTCTCGCCAGCGGCCGCAAGCCGTTTTCCCAGGAGGCTGTCGCCGTGGAAGAAAAGCGGGTTTTCGGCTTCCTTCGCGCCGGGTCTGACGGACCGCGCCCAATCCAGGCGAAGCTGCGCATTCGGCAGATCATGTGGGATCTCGGCTACGTCAAGAACGAGCGGAACATGCAGGCCGCGCTCGCTGCGCTTCAGGCCGTTCGGGAAGAAACAGTCCCCCGTCTCCGCCTGCAAAGCACGACTCGGAACTGGAACACGGGATGGATGGATGCGCTCGACGCGTGCGCGATGCTCGATGCGTGCGAGGCCACGGTGCGCTCCGGCCTGAACAGGAAGGAGAGCCGAGGCCCGTTTTACCGGGAGGACTATCCTTACGTCGACAACGAGAATTGGATGTGTCGCAACATCGTCAAGCGCATGAATGGAGAGTGGCAGTCGCGAACGCAGCCGATCCAGGCCCCGTATCTTCCCCCAGAGAAAAGCCGTGAGCCCTTCTTTGAAGCAGACTACTGAGCCGGACAAGGTGCGGCTGCGAATCTACCGTTTCGATCCTGCGATCGACCGAGCGCCTCGCTACGATTCCTACGAGGTGCCGCACACGCCGCGTATGCGCATCATGGACGCCCTCGACTATGTCCACGAGACGCTGGCGGTTGATTTCGGCTACCGCTGGCTGTGCGGCTCGAAAAAATGCGGCACCTGCGCCGTGAACGTCAACGGCTCACCCAAGCTCGCGTGCTGGGAAGAGGCGCAGCCGGAGATGACCATTGAGCCGATGGACAATATGACCGTCATCCGCGATTTGGTCACGTCGCGCGACCCTTACGAGGCGTTCCTCGCGAAGCTCCAGCCGCTCGTCATCCGGAAGCGGGAATACTCGGGTTTCCCCGAGCCGCTGACCGAGGCCGATGTCGCTTCCGCCGTGCATCTACGTGACTGCATTCAGTGCCTCGCCTGCCAGTCGGTCTGTCCGGTCCTGCAGCAGCCAGACAGCGGGTTCGCCGGTCCGGCGCTGCTCGTCGCATTGAGCGAGCTGTCCCAGGACCCACGGGACGAAGGTGACCGCGCGAAAATGGCCGCCAAGGAAGCACAAGTCTTCAAATGCGTTTCCTGCTACGAATGCGAGCGGGTATGTCCGGTCGAAATTCCGATAGTTGGGGAAGCGATCGAACCGCTCAAGCGGCTTGCGTACCGGGAAAAAAGCACGCCCGGGGCAAGGCGTGCCGGGGCGTTCTTGGATAGCGTCAAGAAGTTGGGATATGTCAATCCTTCCGAGGTAGCGCTCAAGACGCAGGGAATTACGTGGAACGGACTGCGGCTTGCGTTCCGCATGGCGCTGCGGGGGAAGATCCGCCTCACCGACGCCCTTTTTAAACGACCATCACCAGGCGCAGAGACCATCAAGACCACCTACGACGCAGGGGAGTCGCGATGAAAAGAACGTACGCCTATTTTCCTGGCTGCTCGGCAAAAAGCACCTGTAGCGAGCTCGATCTCAGCACGCACGCGGTGGCTGCGCTTTTCGATGTCAGCCTCATCGAGCTCGAAAATCCTGGTTGCACCGGCGCCCGCGAATTTCGGGCCATCAGCGAACAACTGCATTTGACGGCCAACGGCCGCATCTTGGCTCTAGCCGAGCGCAATGGCTGCGACCTCGTTGCCGTCTGCGATACCTGTCTGCTCAACCTCACCGAGACCAATCGCAGGTTGAAGGAAGACAGCGAGGCCAGAGATGCCGTCAACCGCGCCCTTGCGGCGGAGGGCCTGGTTTACCGGGGTGCGATCGAGGTCAAGCATTTCCTGTGGGTGCTGACCGAGGACTTGGGCGAAGAAAGCCTCCGCGCGCGTGTAGTACGCCCCTTGCGGAGCCTTCGTGCCGCACCCTTCTACGGCTGCCATATTCAGCGCCCGAAATCGATCTACGGCGAGGACGGAGAAGACGCGCCAGCCCTTGATCGCCTGATCAATGTCCTCGGCGGCGAAGTGGTGCGGTACGCGGGCGCAAGCAAGTGCTGCGGATTTCATGTGGTAAACGTCGACCAGAAGATAGCCGTTCGCATGAGCGGGTCCCACCTTGGCAACGCCGTCGCCGGGGGCGCGCAGTGCGTCGTTACCCCGTGTCCTCTGTGCCATACGGTCTTCGACGCGTATCAACCGAGCATGGAGCGGCAGTCTCGAGACCCTCAGGCGACTCCGATCCTGCACGTGTCGCAACTGGTCGGGTTGGCTATTGGACTTTCGACCGAGGCGCTCGGGCTCTCCCGCCACGTCGTCGGCTGCGCCGACGTGCTTGCGCACATCGGCTACTCTCGCGACCGCACCGGCGCTCTTCCCCAGCTGCCGGCGTAAGCAGGGCGCGCTAGCGAAGCAGCACTGGAATCTTGAGGCGGGCTTCGCGTAAGTCAGACAGGAAACGATGAAGCGCTATCGCGGCTGGCTGGTGGTCGCGTCCGTATTCTTCGCGCTTGCAATTGTCTTCGGTGTTGCCTACTCGTTTTCTGCATTCTTTTCGTCGTTCGAGCGGTGTCATTCAATGCACCACGAGCACGCGGTTACCCACAGGCCCGCGCGCTCGGTTGCGTTCCAAGCGCCCCGCGCGCAGCCTGTGGATAATCGCTTGTGACCCAAGCGCTAAACCGTCCACGGAAACTGGGCAACTCCAGATAGCTCCCTGTTAGGCGAGTTGAGATTCCCTGTTCGATTTACCTCGGAGACGGCACGCGACCAAAGATATCGGCTGTTTGCGGGGCGTGGGCGAGGAAAGCAACCCACCAATATGCTGGAATTCCCTATAATTTTCCCTGTTACCGGGAATTTGTGAACAGAGACAGGTTCGCCGCAGACTGCGTCCACCGCCACAAAGTTCGCAGCTTTGGCGCCGATTCTCTGGGCGCTGGAGAATGATCCGGGTATGCAAACACTTCACGAAGGCGGCACATGTTCAGGATCTCCAGCCTGCTCGGCGTGTTGCTTCTCTTCCTGGCG
>MEQV01000133.1:0-630 GCA_001770355.1 Betaproteobacteria bacterium RIFCSPLOWO2_02_FULL_62_17 | reverse complement strand
GCGTGTTGCTTCTCTTCCTGGCGCCACCTGCGCAAAACGTCGCGCACGCCGTGCAGCCGGGCGTCTACACCCTGACGCTCAGCCCCGGCGGCGGCGACGACGCGTCGTGCGGCAACGTCAGGGGACTCGAGGAAGTCACCGTCCAAGACGGCGTCATCAGATCTTCGTTCATCAGTAATCTTCGGCTTGCCGTCGCGCCGAATGGCAGCGTTTCCGGATCGGGATTTGAGCAGATGACGGGGTGGGGTGCACCCGTCAAGCTGACCGGAAAGCAGACGCCCGCGGGTTATGAGGGAGACCTCGAGGCCGCGCGATTCGGGCACTCGTGCTACGGCACTTGGGTCCTGGTGAGGCCCACCACCGCGCCACGCGCCGGCGACGCGCAGACCGGCGCCGCCAAGGACGACGTGCAGGTGAGGCTGAAAAAGCTCAAGCAGCTCTTCGACGACGGCCTGATTACGAAGGAAGAGTACGAAGCGAAGCGCAAACAGCTGCTCGACGCGCTCTAGGGTGCACAAAGAAAAAGTCCGCAGATGTAGATGCACGACAAAAAGCAGGTTAGCGGGGATTTCTCACGCAGAGATTTCGCTGTAGACTCCGCGCACCACTAGACTGCCGAACGCCCCCGCT
>MEQV01000132.1:11395-11961 GCA_001770355.1 Betaproteobacteria bacterium RIFCSPLOWO2_02_FULL_62_17 | reverse complement strand
GATTGGCGGACAGGAAAAGATGCGCATCGAACGCCGGCACATAGGGATAGGTCTTTTCCCCGCCGGTAAAGGCGGCGCGGGAAATCGCGAGCTTGTAGTGCTCGATCGAATTCATGATGCGCAAACCGGTGTCTGCGGTGTTGCGCGACAGCAGAATCACCTCGACACGCGGCCGCGGCGGCGCAAGGCCGTTTAACGCGAGCAGTTTCTTCACCAAGGTGAAGGCGATGCCCGGCGCGAGCACCTGGTCCTCGCGTTCGCGCTGGTAGCGGTAATAAGCCTCGATGCCCTCGGTTTCGAAAACGCGGTTGCTCTCCTCCAGGTCGAACAAGGCCCGCGAGGAAATCGCAACCACGAGTTTTCCGTCAAAGCTTGTGGGCATGCCCGAGTTTCGCGATGTGATCGCCTATTGTAGACCGTGACAAAAGGCCTACCCGGCTATAACGCGAAGTCTGCGTGTCGCCTCGTCATCCACCGCACCATCATCGTTCAGTGCAACACCATATAACTCGCGCGCTGCTTCGCGGCTCACATAGCCCTGCCTGACATCGTACGCAACCTTTTCC
>MEQV01000132.1:0-11364 GCA_001770355.1 Betaproteobacteria bacterium RIFCSPLOWO2_02_FULL_62_17 | reverse complement strand
CCGAAGCCGCCGCCGCCGGCCGCGCGCAAGGTGTAGGCGTCACCGGATTTGAGATTCTGGTTGAACACCTTGCCGTTGGGCAGCGGGTCGCTCACCTTGCCATCCAGACACAGCCCCACTTCATTGCCCAAGCCCGCGAGCCCCCCCGCGAGCCCCCATGGGCGGCAATGCACCCGCTCGATGCGCACGTTCACCATCAGCGGCGCGCGCGCCCGGATCACCTGCTCCGTGCCCAGCCCGCCTCGGTAACGCCCCGCGCCGCAGGAATCCTCGCGCAAAGCGTGCCGCTCGAACAGGATCGGATACTTGGATTCCATCTGTTCACAGGGACTGTTGTGCGTGTCGCCATCGTTCAGGCACACCGTGGCGCTCATGCCGTCCTCGGTGAGCTTGGCGCCCCAGCCGCCGCCAAGCGGCCCCGCGCCGGCGAGAAACAGGCGGCCGTCCGAGCGCGATATGCCGCTCATGCTGGAGATCACCAGGTCGGCGTGATGCGCGGCGATGGTGCGCCCCGGGATGGCCTTCTCGACGGCTTTGAGAACGGTGTCGACCACCGTCATCGGAAAGGTCATCCACATGCGCATGGCGGCGGGCTTGATCGCGGTGACCACGGTGCCCGGCGTCAGAATGACTTTCAAGGCCCGGAAACTGCCTTCGTTGATCGGATAGTCGGTGGGCGATGTCAGGCACTTGTAGGCCACCTGCGCGCAGGCATAACCGGTGGTCGCGCCCGAGTTGAAACCGCCGCGCACCTGCCTGGCGACTTCGGAAAGGTCGATGGTCATATCCTCGCCGTGCTTGATGACGCGCACCTTGATGGGGATGCGCTTTCCCACCTCGACACCGTCGTCATCCATGTAGGACTCGGCCTCGTAGACGCCGTCGGGAATGGTGCGCGTGCGCGCGCGCGCCGCGGCTTCCGACTGATCCATGATGTTGCTGATCGCGGCGAGCACCGGCGCCCTGCCGTAGCGCTTGAGCAATTCGATGAAGCGCCGTTCGCCGGTCTTTAGCGCCGTCACCTGCGCGCGCAGATCGCCCATGCCGCGCTCCGGGATGCGCACGTTCATGCGGATGATATCCACCAGGTCCTGATTCACCACGCCGGCGCTCTGGTATTTCAGCACCGGGATCTGCAGGCCTTCGGAGTAGATATCGGTGGTCTGCCCGCCCAGCACGCCGCCGATATCCATCCAGTGCGCCATGCAACAGGCAAAGGCGCACAGTTTTCCTTCGTAAAAAATCGGCAGGCTGAAGGTGACGTGATTGAGGTGGCTGCCGGTGGTGTAGGAATCGTTGGTGACCAGGATGTCGCCGGGCGCGAGGCCCTCGCCTGGACCGACCTGCGCGAAGTGGCGCAGCTTGGTCTTGATGGTCTCGGCCATGCCGCGGATGAACATCGGCAGTCCCATGCCGATCGATACCGTTTCACCGTCCGCGGTATACAGGCCCACGGTGAAGTCCAGGGCCTCGTAGACGATCATGTTGTAGGCGGTGCGGGTGAGGTTGGTCTTCATCTCCTCGGTCACCGCGAGCACGCCGTTTCTGACGATCTCGGTGAGAACCGCGTCAGCGCGAACACTTTTTGCAGGACGCGCCGCGGCGCGCCGGCGCATGCCGTGTTTGCGTCGGCTCATCGTTTGCGCTTGCCGACCTCGATCACCAGGTTGCCGAATTCGTCCACGCGCAGCTTGTCCCCGGGCAGCACCACGGTGGTCGAGGCGTACTCCTCGATGAGGGCCGGCCCGTCGATGTGGTTGCCCGAGCGCAGCTCGTCGCGCGCGAAAGTGGGAGTGGCTACCGCCCTGCCCAGTTCGGCGAAATACACGCTGCGCTTGCCGCGATGTGCCGCGGCGGACGGCGCCCTGCCGCCGCGCGCGATTTTTTCGAGCGGCGGCTTTTTCATCACACCGGTGACGGTTGCGCGCAGGCTGACGATTTCCGCGCGCTCCTCGGGCGCGCAGGTGCCGTAGCGCAGCTGGTGCACCTCGTCGAAATGATGTTTGATCGACTCGCGGTCGCGGCGCTTGAACACCGTGGGCGAAAGGTCCACCGTCACGGGGTGTTCCTGCCCTACATAGCGCATGTCCACGGCATAGCCGATGATCACCTTGCCCGGCTTGATGCCGCTGCTGGCGAGCGCCGCCTTGCCCTCGGCGATCATGCCTTGGTAAATTTTTTCGATTTCGGCGAACGGCGCGTCGTCCAGACGCGTGAACCAGGTTTTCACATAGTCGTAGCGCAGGTCCGAATGCAGCATGCCAAAGGCGCAGAAATGCCCCGGCGCGCGCGGCACGATGAGTTTTTTCTGGCCGATTTCGCGGGCAATTGCGGAGGCGTGCAGCGGGCCCGCGCCGCCGTAGGCGATCAGCGAGAATGCCGCGGCATCCAGGCCGCGCTCGGTGGACACCGCCTTCACCGCGTAGGACATCGCGGTGGTGGCAATGCGAAGAATGCCGTCGGCCGCATGAATGATGTCCACGCCCAGCGGCTTGGCAATGTGTTCGTAAATCGCTTTCTCCGCCGCTTTCACATCGAGCGTCATTTCGCCGCCGAGAAAGCGCTCGGCTCCCAGGCGCCCCAATACGAGATTGGCATCGGTCACCGTCGGCAGTTTTCCGCCCAGGCCGTAACAGGCCGGGCCGGGCTCGGCGCCCGAACTTTGCGGGCCGACCCGCAATGCGCCGCTCTCGTCGACCATGGCGATACTGCCGCCGCCGGTGCCGACTTCGAACACATCGACCATCGGGATCTGCACCGGCAGCGCCTGGTTGTAGCCGCCGATCAGCGCGGCGCCGGTGGTCAGCACCTCGCCCTTGTAGATCACGCCGGCCTTGGCGGTGGTGCCGCCCATGTCGAAGGCGACCGCGTCGCCCAGACCCATTTCGTGGCACAAGGCGCGCGCGCCTATCACGCCGGCGGCCGGGCCTGATTCGAGCGAACGCACGCAATGCACCTGCGCCTGATGCGATTCATACAAGCCGCCGGTGGATTGCACCACCAGGAAAGAGCCCTTGAATCCCGAGGAACGGATGTGCTTGTCGATCCCTGCGATGTACTGGCTGACGCGCGGACCGATGTAGGCGTTTGCCACCACCGTGGAGGTGCGCTCGAACTCGCGGTACTCCTGGGACAGTTCGTGCGAGGCGCTGACGAATGCACGGGGCAAACGTTTCTCCACGATGGCCTTGACGCGCTGCTCATGGTCGGGATTGCGGTAGCAGTGCAACAGCAGGATTGCGACGGCCTCGATGTCGAGCTTCTCAAGCTTGTCGCAGACCGCGTGCACGCTCGCTTCATCCAGGGGAATATAGGCCTCGCCCTCGGCGGTCATGCGCTCCTTCACCTCGAAGCGCAAGGCGCGCTCGACCAGCGGCACATGCTTCTTGAAGAACAGGTTGTAGGCATCGGGCCGGTTGATGCGTCCGATCTCGTAGACATCGCGAAACCCTTCGGTGGTGATAAGCGCCGTCTTCGCGCCGGTGCGCTCCAGCATGGTATTGATGGCAATGGTCGAGCCATGCAGGAACAAGGACGCTTCGGCGTAGCTGGTGCCGGCCTTGTCGACACCCTGACTGATGCCTTCGACCAGATTGCGCGTTGTCGACAGCGCCTTGCCCAGCAGCATGCGCCCGGTTTTCTCGTCGAAGGCGGCTACGTCGGTAAAGGTTCCGCCGATATCGGCGGCCAGCCGCGTGTGCGTATTGGACGACGTACTGCGGGACGATGTACTGCGGGTGCCGGGTTTCTTGCGCGTGTTCAAACGGGTACTCCTGGAATATAGGGGAGTCATGCAGATTAGCGCGGATCAGCCGGTTCAGCGCCGGGATGCTTGCGCCCCGGAATTATCGTCATATTTGCCGCCCCGTCAAGCCGCGCGGCGGCTGGCATAGAATGCGTTTTCACCCTTTGCAATCCGCCAATCCTTCCGTGAATTTATACCGCAAGCTGGTCCGTCCTATCCTGTTTCAATGCGATCCCGAGTGGACGCATCACACCACGCTCGCCATCGGAGGGCTGCTGGGACGCTCTAAACTGGCGCTGAAGGCACTACAGGCGCTCTATGGGTTCGATGATCCGCGCTTGCATACCACGGTGGCGGGTCTGCGCTTCCCGAATCCGGTGTGCCTGCCGGCGGGCTTTGACAAGAGCGCTCATGCCGTGGATGCGATCGCCGCGGTGGGCTTTGGCGCGGTCGAAGTCGGCTCGGTATCGGCGCATCCTTCAGCGGGCAACCCCGAACGGCCGCGCCTGTTTCGCGTGCCCGACGATGAAGCGCTGATGGTCTACTACGGCGTGCCCAACGACGGCGCGCAAGTGGTCGCGCAACGCCTGGCGGAAACGCGGTTGCCGGTGCCGCTGGGCATCAACATCGTTGAAACGAATACCGGAAAACCGCTTGATGGCGCGCAACTGGTCGCGGAACTGACGCAGGCGCTGTGTATCCTCAAGCCGCTGGCAAGCTACATCACGGTCAACATGAATTGCCCGAACTCCGCCGGCGGCTTGAGCCCTCTGGATGAGCCGGCGACACTGCGGCGGCTTTTGGAGAGTTTTGCCGCTTGCGGCGAAATGCCCCCGCTGTTCCTCAAGATCCGGATGAACCCGGAACCCGCCGCCATTGACGCGGTGCTCGCGGTCACCGACGCGTTCGCGTTCGTGAAGGGATTCGTCCCCAGCGTGGGTTCGAAACGGCCCTATGTCGGCCTGAACACGCCGCAAGCGGTGCTCGATCGCATGCCCGGCAGCCTGTCCGGTCCCTTCACACGAGAAGGCGCGACCCGGGTCATGCGTGCCTGGTACGCGCGCATCGATCCGCAACGCTACGCCCTGCTGGGTGCCGGCGGCATCGTTACCGCGGAGCATGCCTATGAGCGGATTCGCGCCGGCGCGTCGCTGGTCCAGGTCTATGGCGCAATGATTTATAACGGACCCGGCGTGATCAAGCGGATCAAGGCGGGCTTGTGCACGCTGCTTGCGCGTGATGGCCTTGCCGACATCAGCCAAGCCATCGGCGCCGATGCCAAGGTCTGAGGGGCTGCCTGCGCCGCCGACGGGTTGGCAGCGGAGGAAAACAGGTGCCGAAAAAAAACGCAGCGCGAAGGCTGCGTTTAATCCACCCAATTGCGGTAGAGGAGACGGACTCAATATTAAAGATTTTTATGGTGCATTGCAAGAATTTTAAGCCTTCAACGGATATTATTAAATTTAAACATATATAACAATTAGTTAATACATTTAATAATTACATTTAGAAACATACTTATCCTAGAATGTTGCGGGGCAGTAGACAATTTCAACTGCACGGAGTTGTGGATATGGAATGCCGAATCAAATGGGTTGAAAACATGAGTTTTGTCGCCGAAACCGGCAGCGGGCACGCCTTCGTCATGGACGGCGCGCCTGAGCATGGCGGCCGCAACCTGGGTCCGCGTCCCATGGAAACCCTGCTTGCGGGCGCGGGCGGCTGCACCGCCTCCGACGTGGTGGTGATCCTGAAAAAGAGCCAACAACTGGTGAGCGCCTGCGAAGTGCAACTCAAGGCCGAGCGCGCCGAAACCGATCCCAAGGTGTTTACCAGCATCCACATGCACTTCATCGTGCGCGGCAAGGACCTCAAGGAATCCGTAGTGCGAAACGCCATCAAGCTCTCGCATGAAAAATACTGTTCCGCATCGATCATGCTCGGCAAAACCGCGGCGATCACGCACGACTACGAGATCGTGGCGGAGTAACAGGGGTTCCTCAGATCCACTGAGAGGTCCCGGTCATGACCCGCGCGGCACCGCGCATCACCTGTTTCACCGGCGCCGGCAACTCACGCGCGCCCAGCGAGCGGGCGCACTGCGCATGACCGGCTTCGTCGCGCTGCATGGCTTCGATGACCGCGCGCGTCCTCTGATCCTCGGGGCCAAGACGATCCAGGTGCCCTTGAAGGTGACGTTCGACCTGATCCTCGGTTTCGGCGAGAAACCCCAGGTTCCACTCGTCGCCCAATCTTCCGGCGACCAGACCGATCGCAAGCGCGCCGGCGTACCACAGCGGATTGAGGAAACTGACCCTGCCGTCCAGTTCCTCGATGCGGCGGCGGCTCCAGTCCAGATGATCGGCCTCTTCATCGGCCGCCTTGGCCAGCGCTTTGCGAAGCGCTTCATTGCCCGAAGCAAGTGCCTGACCCTGGTACAAAGCCTGCGCGCACACTTCGCCGCAATGGTTCACACGCATCAGCGCGGCGGCGTGCCGGCGCGCGGCGGCATCCAGTTCCGCCTCGGCGACGCCTTCCGCCGGCGACGGTCTTGTGGCCATCGGCGTGCCGCAAAGCGTGCGCAGTCCCAAGTCGAATTCAGAGATCAGCCTGTCGCCGAGTGTCAGCATTCAATCTCCGGGAAAATATTTTGCGGGGTTGATGGGGAAAGCCAGTAGTGTAGACCGCCACGGCATGGCGCCGAGAGTCTATTCAGTCCCTTCGTATGAGAACCAGGGAAACAGGCGGTTATGTACCGCGGATACCCTGGCTGTCTCGCCGGCCCTGAGTTCGACGGGCACGGGAAAAATGTAGGCGAGGTGCTGCCATCCCGAGGCCGCGGCCTTGATCGAGCGATGGTTCTCGAAAAGGGTGTGTTCGTCCATCCGCAGCCGTATTCATTGAATGATGCCGAATGCGCGGCCGGTGGTTTTGACGGGAATGCGCAATATTTTCGACTCCGCCGGGTGGAACGCCAGGTTCTGAAAATCGAAATGAAACGCCTCGACACCTTCGGTGAGCATTTCGATGCCGAGGACGATTTCCGTGAGCATGATCGAAACCAGAACTCTTCCGTTACGGCCCTGCTAATTCAGCCCAGGGTCGCCACCATCTCGATTTTCGGCGCGATTGATTGGACGATTTTCTGAATTCCATGACCAGGGTTGGCCTGGCGTTGCGACACGATCAAACCCATCTTCTCCAGCAGCCCGACATCCTTGGTGACTGACGATCGATTGCGATGCAATCGTTGCGACAACTCGTTGATAGTTCGCGGCTCGCGCATCACCTCAAGCATTAAACGGCGGCGCCCTGTCGATAACACGGCAAACATCCGTTGGGGATCTTCGAAGGAGAGCGTAACTTTCCGATCAAACACTTCGCCTCGATCGGCGCGTCGCGCGGCATGCTTCGCGCGGGAAAAGAACCCCGCAACGTCATCGGTTCGGATCACGATTTTGCTCATTTTTTCTTTCCTTGTGCTCGCCGGACAATCTCCGGCCATTCCTGCTGAAATCTTTCCAGTATTGCTTCATAGCTTAGAAATTCGACCGCTTCGACCTTCCCCAGATAATGCCGGTGATGATAACCGTGGGCATTATCAAAACCCAGAACCCTCCCGTCACGGCCCTGGTAGATCTCGTGGTTAATGTAAGCCAGGTTGTATCGGGTGACTACAGTCTTGCCGTTTTCGACATATCCCCAAACTTCATAACTCAAAACCCCACCCCCTGATTTCGCTTTGAGTTCGAATTGCTCCCTCTCGAGGAGGTTTTCTTTGCGTGGTTTTGACATCCGGGCTCCAGATGTAAGCAATTATTGCACATCTGGAGGGCGCACCCATAAAAAAGGGTGCCCGGCCTGATGGTGTTCGACGGCGATCTGCAGTGTTTCGCCGATTGCAGGCGGCGCCGCTCGCGGCGCGCTAACCAAGATGAGCGCATGAAACTGCAACGCCAGGAAAACGCGACGGTGCCATAATGATGCGTGAAAAGGCGTGGTTTTTCGCCATGGTTTTCTCATATCCGGTCCTCACCATGCGCCTGGACAGTAGAACGCGACATGAAATACGCGAATCGGCCCGACGTTTCTTCGGGGCCGACGTGTATCTTTTCGGTTCGCGCACGGATGATGCGAAAAGGGGCGGGGATATCGATCTTTATATCGAGGCGCCCATGTCCGCCGCCGAGGCAGTCAGATCACGCATCGCCATGCTGGGTCATCTGTACAGCCGCATCGGGGAGCGCAAGATCGATTTGGTGGTCAATAGCGGAGGAGGCGAGCGGCCAATTTTCCGGGAAGCGCGGCAGCATGGGGAAAAGCTGTGACGCCGCAACTCGGTGTTCTGCTCGACGCCTGCCAACAGCACGCGCGCTATCTGCTCGCCGCTCAAGGACGGCTCCCCGCGCCGGTCACGGCAGCCGGCATTTCCGCGCGCGATGACGATCTGGTAGCCGCTCTCGATCAGTTTGCATACCGGTTTACACGCCTGCAGGACACGCTGGGTGGCAGGGTATTTCGACGCCTGCTGGTAGAGCATTTCGGCGAGCCGTACGAGGATTCGTCGCTGCGCGATGTGGTCGATCGTCTGGAGAAGCTGGGCGTCATCGCTTCGGCTGAACGTTGGAGCCAAATCCGCGCGATGCGAAACACGCTGGCTCACGATTATCCCGAAACTGCCGAGGAAAAGGCCGCGGCCATCGAACTGGCGCGCGAGATGGCCCGCGAAATGGCCTCGATGCTGGACGGTATGCGTGCCATTACGAATCGCACTGTCCCGGGACCCGCCGCGCACTGACGCTGCCCGACGCGGGAATCACACGGCCACCCGGTTTCAGCAGTCGCCGCCTGGCCTCCTCGATGCTCGGCAATACGTGCTCGCCCAGCAATTCGCTGGACAGCACTTCCGAGACCAAAATGTCCGCCTGGTGCTCCAGTTCGGCGCCGACCTTGAGATCGTTCGATACCTTGGCGAGCACGTTGATGCGGTGGCTGAGTCCATTGTCGGCGATGACACGCTTGGCCGTTGCCGCTATCAAGGATTCGCATTGACATGCTGCTGATGCAAATTCCGGTCCATATTACACAACTCGGCAAGGATAGTTGATCCGCACCGCCAACCGGTACTTGTCGCCGGCTATGTTGAATACCACGCACCGATCATGAAGAATGCCGGCGCCGGGAAATTTGTTTGGCACACCACTCCTGCCATAGTTTCCGGTATTCGCTTTCCACCACTTTGACGTAGGCGGCCGGATTGCCAAAGATGGAGGCCGCGAAAGTCCGGCGTAGCCGGCCTCGAAGTGCCGCCAGCGCCTCGAGATTGCCTGATTTTTCCACCGCGATATTCACGTACTGATCCACGCTTGGCGCGATCCAGCCGGACAGTCCGAGGGTGGTCAGAATGGACGCCGAGGCCCTTCCGGGAAATGTAGGCCAGTTCAACGTAACCACCGGCACGCCCATCATGATGCTCTCCAATGTGGTAATGCCGCCGCCGTGAGGTAAGCTATCTAGCGCAATATCGATTCCATTGAAGGCACGCATGTGGTCCACCCAGGTCGTCTCGCCCAGTAGGCTTATGCGCTGGGGGGCGATACCCGCCTTTTCGAAAAACTCCATCAGACGATCGCGCGCAGCCTGATTGTCCAACTGTGCCGCTTTCAGGAGCAAGTTGCTTTTCGGCAGAGCACACAGCAGGCGCGCCCATTGCTCCAGTGCTTCGTCGGTTATTTTTGACAATCGGTTGAACGAGCCAAAAGTGATGGCGCCGGAGGCCAGGGCAGGCAATTCGCTCACCGGCGGATAATCACCCGGGTCCCTGGAATACAGAAGTACCGATGGCAGGTAGCGGACCTGTTCGGCATACAGATGCCGCTCCCCGGGCGGGATGACCACCGAATCGGCAAGAAGCACGTCCATCGCCGGCATCCCGGTACCCGTTGGATAGCCAATCGCGGACACCTGGACCGGCGCGGGTTTGCGCGCGAAAACCAGCAGGCGATTGCCCAGCGTATGCCCCGACAAGTCGACCAGAATGTCTATGCCGTCGTTTCGAATCAGATCCGCAACCGCACCGTCGGGCAAATCGCAAATATCCCGCCATGCCGTAACCCCTGCCTGAATCGAGAGCGTCACCGCGTCCTGCTTGTGCGAATTCGAATAGGCGATCACTTCGAAACAGGAGCGATCGAATTGCCCCAGCAACGCCGCGAAAGCGCTGGCGGCGCTATGTTCGTAAAAATCAGCGGATACGTAGCCAATGCGAATCAAACGATGGGCATCCGCCTGGTTCAGATAATCCCGGTTCTGCAACAGGGGCGCGGCGTGAATTCGGTTCCAGGATTTTCTTTCCTCTTGTTGCGCAGCCGTGTCGGCCCCGGCGTACAGGTCCATGCAGAAAATCAGGCAGCTATGCGTATCGACCAGCGTTGCATCGATTCTCAATGCGTCACGAAAAAACCGGATGGCAGTCTTGTGATCACCGAGTTCACTGTACAGCTTGCCTAAATTATGAAGGCTCGGCGTGAAGTCGGGCTGGATCTCGATGGCCTTCTCGAAGCTGGCGCGCGCATCGCTTACACGCTTGAGGTCTACCAGCGCATTGCCGCGATTGTTCCAGGCCTCGGCATGCTCAGGCTTGAGCCTGATTGCCTGCTCGTTGCTCAATAGCGCCTCATGGGGTCGATCAAGCGCTCTCAGCGTATTGCCCATGTTGCTGAAGGCGTCCGCGAACTCAGGCTGCAGCTTGACGGCCTGTTGGTAGCTGGCAAGCGCCTCTTCCAGCCGCTTTAGGCCTCTGAGCGTACTGCCGCGATTGTTATAGGCATCGGCAAAGTCGGGCCTGAGCTTGATAACCTGGTCGTAGCTGGCAAGCGCCTCTTCCGGCCGCTTGAGGTCTATGAGCGTGTTGCCACGATTGTAGAGAGCGTCGGCATGCCCGGGATCGAGCTTGATGGCCTGGTCCAGGCTGGCCAGCGCAGCTTCCGGCTGCCTGAGATCCATGAGGGTATTGCCGCGATTGTAGAAAGCCTTGGCATAGTCGGGTTTGAGCTTGATGGCCTTCTCATAGCTGGCCAGCGCCTCTTGCAACCGGTTCAGGGCAGCCAGCGTGCTGCCCCGGTTGTTATAGGCAAAAGCATGATCTGAATTCAACGCAATCGCCTTGTCGATCAGTTCAAGGGACTGCTGCAGATATCCCGTTTGATAAGCAATGAGCCCCAGCATATGCAGGGCATCGAAGTGTTTGGGTTGCAGCGCCAGCACTTGCTGATAGGCCGCCCATGCCTGATCCAGGCGCCCCGCCTGGTGCAGAGCCAGAGCTTCATTGAACTTGGACTGAATTCCCGGCGCGGCGGCATCCCGGGCTGTCGCCTTGGCCTTTGGAGGGTACTTTGGCTTCATCTGACCTGCATTTGTCCACTGGTAACTTGACGGCAGTGGAACTCACTCCGGCCGCAAGCAATACGCTCGCGGCCACAGGCACGCGACGCAGATCCAAACAATTTTAGTTGCTTTTCGAACAGCGGGCACTAAAAAGGGCGCCCGAAGGCGCCCTTTTGGTACTGCCGGTTAAATCAGCAGGAGGCAAAAGCCCCTTGCTGCTTTGCCGTTTGTCG
>MEQV01000131.1:3398-9224 GCA_001770355.1 Betaproteobacteria bacterium RIFCSPLOWO2_02_FULL_62_17 | reverse complement strand
AGCCCGATGTTTTCATTGTTCTCGAATTTCCAGGCAGCTATGTTTTCGCATTCAAGACAGATCTGCTTGAGCACCGACGGCGGCACGCCCGCAACCAGGCCGATGATCGGCGTGCTGACTGACTTGTCCAGAGTCTTGTAGAGATTGACGAAGTCTTCCATGTTGTCCATCTCTGGCAGGGGATGAACGTAGAGAACGTCGGCGCCGGCCTCAATGACGCGCTGCGCCTCTTCAATCAGATCCCATGTCCATAGCTGGTTTCTGGGCTCCACCTTGCCAGTCACGGGAATCCGACCTTTGGCTTCCTCCTTGGCAATCTGCATCAGCCGGATGGTTTCTTCGCGGGAGAGGCCCTCTACTTCATTAGGATCGAGACCGGCGATGTCCGCCTCCAAAAGGTCTCTTACCAGAATCCTGAACGCTTCTTCGTCCACCTCCCGGCAGGTCTTGTCCTTGAACGGTATGATCGTGCATGGATAGCAGCCGGACCAATCCAGTCCCATCGGCCCCTTTCCGTCTTTCTTGCCCCATCTATTGGTTTTTTCCTTCCCAATCGCCGTCATTTGCTTATGTCCTCCTGGTCTGTGAATTTCTGGTGGACCTGAGCCGCCGGAGTTTTCCCGGAAAGATGATGAGTCCAGTGAATAACTCTCGATCGGCCCTGGAATCCGGTACCAAGGCATTGCGTATCATTGCTGACCGGCTGGTGCCAAGATATTCCCCGGAGAAGGAATTGTCAATGCGCTACACCGTGCGCTTTACGGCATCGGGACGGCCGTAACCCCGAGTGGGTTGCGGACGGACTGTGAGACCTGGTTTGATCATGTTGACATAATTCCTTTATATAGGAAAAATGTGCCATGCTGTTCGATCGTGGGCAAGTTATTAAAGCTCCCCCGGCTTTGCGGGGATGCTTACAGTTGCGGAATAATCTTATCGACGATCAGGTCCATTTGCTGCATATGGTCGTAGACAGGATTGATCAGGATATGCTGCGCGCCGGCTTCGCGCAGTGTTCCCAGAACCTCCACGGCCCGGGAAGGCGTGGCCGCCAGACCGACGTTGCTATAGTCGCCTCCACCGTATTGGTAGGCGAGCGCCGCCGAAAGCCGTTCACGCGCACGCGCCTCGTTGTCGTCGATGGCGATATAAATGCGTTTGGAAAGCCAGAACTCCGATTCCTTACGGCCGGCTTCCTTAAGGTACCCGCGTATCTGTCTCAGGCTCTCAAGCGAGGCTGCTGTCGAGGTGGAACCCGCCGCCATCCAGCCATCACCCATGCGCACCGCGCGGCGCAGCGCCGGCTCCGAGTGGCCGCCAAAGATTACCGGCGGATGCGGTTTTTGCATCGGTTTGGGCTGCATGCGCGCGCCCTCGAGTTTCCAGAATTCTCCCTTGAGGGTGGCACGCTCCTCGGTCCAAAGCGCTTTCATCACCGTTATTGCTTCCTCCAGGCGCGCGACGCGGCGCTCAGGCGGGACGCCAAAGGCGGCGTAATTTGCCGTGCCTCCGCCCATCCCCAAGCCTACGATAATACGGCCATTGCTCAATTGATCGACGGTGGCCAGTGCCTTGGCCAGTTGCACCGGATTGCGCGTATTAAGGATGATAACCGCGATGCCGAAACGCAGACGCGAAGTTATCGCGGCGAGATAGGAAACATAGGTCACCGGCTCAAGATGGAAGTTCGGAGTCAGGATGCCTTCGGTCAGCCATCCGTCCTCAAAGCCCAGGCTCTCGATCTTGAGCACGTATTCGCGCAGATAAGCGTGGTCGATCTGCTCCTTGGGAAAACTCTGCGGCAGGGAAATGCCCAGGCGCAAACCGCTTTTGATCTTGATTTGGTCACCCCCCTTTTTTCTCAAGCATTTCCAGAGACGCTCCAAAGCGAACTTCAACAACACGGCGCTTTGCACCGGCTCGGATTGTCAGGACACTGTTTTGCAACTCAGGCCACGTTTCGGATGGCGCAAGTCTGACAGGCTTCAAGGGGCTGCAGGAAACTGTGGTTCTTCCAACTGTGGTTCTTCCTCTCGAGACGCCTGAAACGATTGTAACAATTCTTGAACTCCGTTAGCGTCTCGCTGGCGGATCGCCAATCTGCGCAATGGATGGCAAGATCGTCCTTGTGCCAGAAAATTTTTGAAAGGAAAAAACATGTTTCGAATCGCTTCAGCCTGCGTCATTGCGCTGTCCGGATTGGCGCTTACCCCGGCGTGGGCGCAAAGCTATCCGGCCAAGCCGTTGCGATTCATCGTTGGCTTCGCGCCCGGCGGCGCGCCCGACACGATGACGCGCCTTTTCGCCGACCGGCTGCCCGCCGCGCTCGGGCAACCCATCGTGGTGGAAAACCGGCCGGCGGCGGGCGGCCGTGTTGCCGCGGAGAATGTCTCCAAGGCGCCTCCCGATGGTTATGTGCTTTTGTCCACGGCAACCGCGTCTTTCGTTCCCGCGCTCGTGAAGAACGTCCCCTACGATCCGATCAACGACTTCGCCGGCATTGCGCCGCTGGCCAACATTCATGCGGTCGTGGTCACCGGGCCATCGACGAACTTCAAATCCTTGAAGGAAATCATCGCTTTCGGCAGGGCCAATCCCGGCAAGCTGACCTTCGGTTCGTCCGGCACCGGCACGCCCGTGCACATGAGCAGCGAACAGTTCCGCCATGCCGCCGGGTTTGACGCGCTGCACGTGCCGCAGAAAGGCGCCGCGCAATCCATCATCGAGGTGGTGGCAGGCCGGCTCGATTTCTATAACTCTCCAGTGGTGGCGGCGTTGTCCATGATCAGGGCGGGCAAGCTCAATGCGCTGGCTGTCCTCTCGACGTCGCGCATTGCGTTGCTGCCCAACGTGCCGACCATGGGCGAAGCAGGCTTGCCCGAGGGCGCGTTTCAGAGCGGCGTCGGCACCTGGGCGCCGGCCAGGACGCCGCGCGATATCGTGCAGCGGCTCAATCGCGAAATCGCGCGTGTCGCGCAGAGCGCGGAAGTGCGCGATCTGCTGCACTCGCAGGGCGCCGAGCCGTGGTTGATGACGCCGGAGCAATTCGACGCGTTCGTACGGGCCTACAGCGCGCAACAGGCGGCACTCGTCAAGGCCATCGGCTTCAAGCCGGAGTGACGGGTGTCACGGATGCATCGCTGCCATCGTTCGCGCACGAAAACGGATTACGCGGGATAGTAACCATCGACGCGAATGTATCCGCGGCGCCGGCGCACCCCGGACGCCCCCGCGACCAATTACGCCGGGTAGTCGACGGCGAAATAGCGGATGTGATGAACCGATTTCTCGGTGCGCGCGTTGCCGAGGAACTGGTGGTAATTCATCCAGATGAGGCCGGGCGCCGAGGTTTCGATGGTGGTCGATGAGACACCGTAGTATTCGCGCCGCTGCACCGGTTCCCCGTTCAGCAATCGCTGCAGCACCTCCGGGGGCGCATAGCGCCGTCCCGCTGCCTGCACGTAAATGTAATGGCCGTCGCTGGTCTTGAGGGTGATACGCGCATCGAGCAGCGACAATGCATCGCCATGCAGCATCTGCCAGTCACCGCCCCCTGTCACCGTGCCGGTCGTCGCCGGAGATTCGAAGGTGCCTCCCGAAACCGCAAGAATCTCGAAGGTACCACCGAGTATCGGGTGGATGCGCCGCGTGCCCTTGCCTGTCGGGCCCACGGTTTGCGGCGGTCCGTATTCCGCATGAATCGTCATGACGTGACGCACTATCGGATCGACGAGTTTCATCTCCTGGGTCATTGGGGAGTTTCCAGATCTGCGAATCATTCCGGTTTGAGTCCGGCGGCCTTGGCGGCCACGCTATAGGCCACCATCGAGCGCGCCTGCAACGCCGCAAGGTCCTCGGGCGACCCGAGTATCACGCGCAACGCCGATTCATCCATCTTTCGCGACAGATCGGCAGCCGAGAGCGCGGTACGGATTTCCGCATTCAGACGCCGCACCAGCGCAGCCGGCATCGCCGCCGGACCATAGTAGCCAAACCAGGCGGAAGGGCTCTGATACGCAGGCACCACTTCCTGGACGGTTGGAATGTCCGGAAAACCGGCGTAACGCTGCGAATCGGTCATGGCCAGCAAGCGCACCTTGCCGGAACGAATGAACGGCATGCTGGTGGCCAGATTCAGGAAGCCGACTTGAATGAGGCCGCTTGTCATGTCGGTCAGCACCGGGCCGGTCCCTTTGTAGGGCACATGCAGGATGTCGATGCCGGCGGCAGCCTTGATTGCCTCTCCGACAAAGTGAAATGTGCCACCGGTACCGATGCTTCCGTAAGACAGCTTGCCGGGATTGTTGCGGGCATATGCAATCAATTCCTGCATCGCCTTGACAGGCAGCGTTGCCGAGACCACCACGCACAACACCGCTTCGGCCACCGGTGAAATCGGGGTGAAGTCCTTCACCGGATCATAGGGAACGGTTTTCGACAGCAGCACGTTGGTCACGTGGGTGCTTGGCGAGGCAAACAAAACCGTGTAGCCGTCTGGCGCCGCGCGCGCCGTCTGTTCTGCGGCGATGCCGCCGCCCGCGCCCAGGCGATTCTCGACAATCACCGGTTGTCCGATGGTTTCCGAGATTTTCGCGCCGATCATGCGCGCCACCAGGTCCATGGTGTTACCGGTCGGAAACCCGATGAGGGTCCTGATAGGTTTGACCGGGTAGGCCTGAGCGTTCGATGGGATGGATGGCAACGACAATGCGACGCCGAGCATCGCAACGACAACAGATTTCATCATGCAATTCCTCTTCTACTTAACACCATTTAGGGCACCTCTAATAATCCGTCACACCGGCGTCGTCACCCCGGACTCCGTTTTGATGAAAATTTCAATCGAATTACTGTTTCAACACAATCGTGCTCAAGCATCGCTTCGCGCGGCAATTTGATCAGCGATTCCTTAGGGTTTAGCGGCCGCTTGCAGCGCGTTCCAGACACGCGAGGCCGTTGCCGGCATGTCGATGTGCGAAACGCCCAGCGGGTGCAGCGCGTCGAGCAGGGCATTGATCACAGTCGGCGGCGAGCCGATGGTTCCGGCCTCGCCGATTCCCTTGATGCCCAGAGGATTGGTCTTGGCGGGAATCTCAACGAACTCGGAGGTGATCTGGGCCATGAAATCGGCGCGGGGCATGCAGTAGTCCTGGAAACTTCCCGTGAGCAGTTGCCCGCTGGTACGATCATAAATGGCGTGCTCCATGAGCGCCTGCCCGATTCCCTGCGCCAGGCCGCCATGCACCTGGCCCTCGCATATCAACGGATTGATGACGATGCCCACGTCGTCGACCACGGAGTAGCGATCGACGCTGACCTGCCCGGTCTCGGTATCGACCTCCACTTCACAGATATGGCATCCGTTGGGGTGATTGGGCGGATTGGTGGCGAAGGTGCCGCTCGCCTCGAGGCCGACGCCGAACTGGTCGGTGATGCCCATCGGGTAGTAGAAGGCCTGGGCGACGCTGGTAAAAGTCATCTTCTTGTCGGTGCCGGCGACGCGGAACTCGCCCTCGACGAACTCGATATCGGCAGCGGCCGCTTCCATCAATGCCGCGGCCATGGGTTTCGCCTTGGCGATCATGGCATCGGCCGCTTTCTTCAGCGCATTGCCGCCGATCATGGAACTGCGCGCGGCGTAGGTGCCGCGGCCAAAGGGCACCTGGTCGGTATCCCCCTGAATGAAACGGATGCTCTCGAATGGAACACCGAGCCAATCCGACACCATCTGCGCATAGGTGGTGGCGTGACCCTGACCATGCGAGAAGGTTCCGGCGACGATGGCCACCGTGCCGCCCGGATCGCAGCGCAGTTCCATGCGGTCGT
>MEQV01000131.1:3162-3387 GCA_001770355.1 Betaproteobacteria bacterium RIFCSPLOWO2_02_FULL_62_17 | reverse complement strand
GAAATGCGCCGCAGTCGTACTCATAAAAGGTCGGCGTCTTGTAGGGCATCTGGTCCGAGCGAATCAGATTGCGGCGCCGGATCTCCGCCGGATCGATGCCGATCTTGCGCGCGGCGCAATCCAGCAGGCGCTCGGTCGCGTAGACGGCTTCTGGCCGGCCCGCGCCCCGATAGGGCCCGAGGGGAGCGGTATGTGTGAACACCGCCTGGGTCATGACATGCACCG
>MEQV01000131.1:0-3120 GCA_001770355.1 Betaproteobacteria bacterium RIFCSPLOWO2_02_FULL_62_17 | reverse complement strand
TCGAGGGCACGATACCCGCCGGGATAAAGAACGCGCCCAGCGCCTGCAGCGAACGGGCGCGCAGGCCCGTTATTTTTCCATTGACATCGAGTGCCATGTCGCAATGGACCACCTGGTCGCGCGCGTGGCTGTCGGTCAGCAGGCTTTCAGAACGGCTGGCCCGCCACTTGACCGGCCGCCCGCACAACCGCGAAGCCCACAGCACCAGCGCATCCTCGGGATAGGCGTCGGCCTTCATGCCGAAGCCCCCGCCCACGTCCTCCGCGATGACTCGCAACTTTGTTTCAGGTATGTGCAAAACGTGCGACAACTCCTGGCGCACGCCATGCGGATTCTGGGTGCAGGCGTAGAGCGTGTATTTGCCGGTCGCCGGATTGAATTCGCCCAAAGCCCCGCGCGGCTCGATCGGATTGGCCGTCACGCGATTGTTCTCCAGGCGCAGTGACACCACATGCGCCGCCTTGGCGAAAGCGGCGTCCGCCGCCTCCTGGTTGCCGAACATCAAACCATAGGCAACGTTTCCTCCCGGGCACTCGTCCCAGACTTTCGGCGCGCCTTGCTTTACGGCATCCTCGATGTTGGACACCGCGGGCAAAATGTCGTACTCCACAACGATGAGTTCTGCGGCATCGCGGGCCTGCGCCTCGGTCTCGGCGACCACAAAAGCGATACGGTCACCCGCGAAGCGCGCCTTGTCCTCGGCCAAGGGAGGCTGAAATGTGCGGTGTCCCGGTGGTGCGCCGAGATTCTCCGGCATCATTGCCGCCGTTAAGCCACCCAGTTTTTCCGCGATCACGTCCGCGCCGGTGAGTACGCAAATCACCCCTGGCGCGGCGCGGGCGCTTGAGGCGTCCACCGCTTTGATGAGCGCATGCGCATGCGGCGACAGAAGCAGCGCGCCATGGCACTGGCGTGGCAGGTTGATATCGTCGATGAAGCGCCCGCGGCCGGTTATAAATCCCTGATCCTCGACGCGCCGAACCGGTTGCCCGATGCCAAATTTATTCATATTTGGTGCTCCATTCAGAAGAGAAGGCTGGGCCACTCTACATCAAAGCGCGGGTGGCTAACGCTTCCCCCCGTTGACGTTGTCCGTTCCGCATGGATACCATGCACCGGCTGTCTCGCCCGCGGGATTGCCCGGTCCAAATTGAAATCCTTAGATTCAAAGGGCAACGGGAATCATTCGATGGAAAAATTCGGTATCGGCCAGCCGGTCCGGCGCGTCGAAGACAAACGCTTTCTGCTTGGTGTTGGCCGCTTTGTCGACGATCTGGAACTTCCCCGCCAATGCCACGGCGCGGTGCTGTATTCGCCGCACGCGCATGCGCTGATAGGCGCCATCCGCACCGATGCTGCGCAGGCCGCGCCGGGCGTGCTGTGCGTGATCACCGGCGCCGATGCCGAGCGCGACGGACTCGGGCCGCTGCCCAGCCGCCTTTCGCCCGAAGCGATGGGCTTCCCCAAGGCATTTCAGGGCCTGCGCGCCATTCTCGCCTCAGATCGCGTGCGCAGCGTCGGCGACCGCGTGGCTTTTGTCGTCGCCGAAACAGCCGGGCAGGCGCGCGACGCCGCTGAACTGATCGAAGTCGATTACGAACCGCTGCCGGCAGTGGTGGATATCGAGGACGCCGTCGCCGCGGGCGCGCCACTGGTGTGGGAGAACTGCCCTGACAATGTCGCGGCGAAAATCTGGTTCGGCGACGAAGCGGCCACCGACGCGGCATTCGCCAAGGCGGCGCTGAAAGTGGCGGCGCGCCTGGAAGCCAACCGCCTCTCGCCCAACAGCCTGGAAATGCGCGGCTCGCTAGGCGAATACAACGCCGCCGATGAGACTTACGTCCTGTTCAACAGCACGCAGAACCCGCACGGGGTACGCAACATGCTGGCGCAGGACGTGCTGCGCGTGCCCGAGACCCGCATCCGCGTGGTGACCTACGATGTCGGCGGCGGCTTCGGCCTGAAGGGCGCGGCATTCCCCGAGGACGCGCTGGTGTTGTGGGCGTCGCGGCGCATCGGCCGGCCGGTGAAATGGATTCCCACACGGTCCGAAGCCATCATGGGCGATACCCATGGCCGCGACCAGGTGGTACACGGCGAGATGGCCTTCGATGCCGCCGGCAAACTGCTCGCCATTCGCGCGAAAGCGGTGCATGCCATCGGCGCCTACACCAGCGGCACCCTGGCGCCGGTTGAGATGTCGATGCGGCTGATTCCCAGTGTCTACGACGTCCAGACTTTCTATGTCGAATCGCGCGGCGTGCTCACAAATACGGCGCCGCTTTCCTCCTACCGCGGCGCCGGGCGCCCCGAGGCGGCGGCGCTGGTGGAGCGCCTGCTCGACCTGGGCGCGCAGGCGGCGGGCATCTCGACCGTTGAGATCCGGCGGCGCAATTTCATCGCGCCCGAGGCCATGCCCTACAAAAGCGGCACCGGCCACGTCTATGACAGCGGTGAATTCGCGCGCGTGATGGACAAGTGCCTTGCGCTGGCGGACTGGAAGGGGTTCGAGGCCAGGCGTGCCGACTCCGAATTGCGCGGCCTGCGCCGCGGCCGCGCATTGGCCTGCTACATCGAAATCGGCGGCCGCATGAACGAGCGCATGGAATTGCGCTGCGATCCCGGCGGTAATGTGACGGTTGTCGCCGGCACGCATTCACACGGCCAGGGCCACGCCACCACCTATGCGCAGATGGTGAGCGAGTGGCTGGGCGTGCCTTTCGAGAAGATTCGTTTCGTCCAGGGCGACACCGACCAGGTGCCCTTCGGCCGCGGCTCGTTCGCGGCGCGCGCCTCGATGCTGGGCGGCTGCGCGCTGCTGCTGGCCTCAAGGGAAATGATCGAGAAAGGCAAGCGCATGGCGGCACACCTCCTGGAAGCCGCCGCAAACGACATCGAATTCAGCGATGGAAAATTCCGTATTACCGGCACCGATCGCGCGCTTGCATTCTCCGACGTGGCGCGCGCCTTTTACCGGCCGGGGGGCATACCGAAAGACCTGTCGGTCGGACTGGAAGCGAGCGGCTCCTGGTCATCGGAACCGTCCAACTACCCCAACGGCTGCCACGTCTGCGAAGTGGAAGTCGACCCCGACACCGGTCAGGTCGCGATCGCGCGCTA
>MEQV01000130.1 GCA_001770355.1 Betaproteobacteria bacterium RIFCSPLOWO2_02_FULL_62_17 | reverse complement strand
AGGATCACGGTGCGAATCTGCGTGTACGGGATGCGCAGCCCGCCGGATCCGTACTTGGGGTCGCCATCCTTGGGGCCCTGGCTGACATTCTGCGTGAACTCGGTCGCCCCGTAGGTCGCCAACACCCTCACTCCGGTGGCCTCTTCGATTTCCTTGGCAACTTCCGCGGGCATGGCGGTGGAACCGGTGCACATGTACCTGCGCATCGAGCTGACGTCCTCGCCCCTGGGCGGGTTCTTGGCGAGCACCGACAGCGTGGTCGGCACGCCGGACATGAGAGAGACACGGAATTTCTCGACGAACTTCCAGTAATTGGCAATGAACTTTTTGTCGCGCGCGCCCATGGGATGCGGTATCAGGATGGTCATGCCATGCGCCAGCGCCAGGATGCCGCGGCCAAAAAAACCGGCAACGTGAAACATCGGGTAATCGGCGAAGATCACATCATCAGGGCCATGCGCCATGATGACCGCGTTGGCCCAGCACTTGTAAGCCATGCCGCGATGCAGGATGCGCACCAGCTTGGGTGCGCCGGTGGTGCCGCCGCTGTGCACGTAGGCACCGACGTCGTCGGGCTTCACTACGCGCCTGAAAGTCAGCTTGTCGCCGGGGTGCTTTGCCATGGCCAGATCGAGGTCGGAATCCGGAAGTACCTTGCCCCCCGGGCCTGTTACCGAAAACAGCTGCACATCCTTTAATTCGCCGCGCACCGTTTGCAGGTTTTCCCAAATCTCGTAGCCCGGCGTCGGTCCCAGCGCAACCACCACCTTCGCCCTCGAGGCGCGAATCAGTTCGACCCAGTGGTCGGCCTTGAGCATCCAGTTCGCGCCGTGGGTGATGCCGGTTTCAAGCCCCGCAATGGTGACCACGAACAACTGCGGCATGGTGGGCAGCAGATAAAAGACGCAGTCCGCGTCGCGAACACCAAACGAATAAAACAGGTTGGAAGCCTGCCGCGCCTGCCGCTGCAGTTGCCGGTAACTCACCGTCACACAGGGGCTGGCGGGATCGCCGTCCTCGATGTACTGGATCGCGGCCTTGTCCGGATTGCGCTCGCAGCCCAGGCGGATCAGTTCGTTGACATTCCACGAGACAATGCGCTTCTCAAGCGGCACGCGCTCGAGGGCCTCGATGTCGGCGATGGTGGCGATGCGCGGGTTCAGTTCTTGCGGAGCATTCATCGGTTTACACGGTCAGCGCGGAAAAACGCGCCGTCTGGTTGATATCGTTGCCGTACAGCGCCGCGAGCGCGATGGCGCGTTTGTAGTACAGACCAATATCGTGCTCGTCGGTGTAGCCGATCGCGCCATGCAATTGCAGGGCATCGCGCGTCACCGAAAGCGCCACGCGCGAGGTCCGCGCCTTGACCGCCGCGGCCATGGCCGGATGCCCCTGGCCGGCATCGTACGAAGCGGCCACGCGATACACCAGCGAGCGATTGAGTTCGATGTCGACAAAACAGTCCGCCACCCGGTGCTGCAGCGCCTGAAAACTTCCCAGCGCCTTGCCGAACTGCTGGCGGTACTTGATGTAGTCGAGCGTCATGTCAAGCGCCTGGGACGACACGCCCACCAACGCGGCCCCCGTGGTGATGGCCAGCAGATCGCGCAGCGTGTCGAGCAGTGCCTGCGCCTCCCCGCCGCGCGCCATGACCTGGGACTCTTCGACCAGCGAACCTTCCATGACCAGTTCGCTCGAGGTGGAACCGTCGACGTTCTGCACGGTGTGGAGTTTGACCAGGTGCTTGAGCACCGCGCACAGCATGATCTCGCCGCCCGCCTTCTTCCTGCTACTGCGCTTCGCCGCGACAAAGTAAGACTGCGCGGTCTGGGCAAATGGCACGTGCTTTATCGTTCCATCGAGAAACCATTGGCCGCCCTCGGACCGGGCAAGCGGCAGCGCGGAACCGACATTGCCCCAGCCCTCCTGCGGCAGTGCCGGCACCAGGATCTGCAGGCCCTGCTGAATGGCACGGAGCTGATTTTCGGCGCGCGCGCCGATTTTCCCCAGGATGTGCGCGACCGCCGCCACTTCCGCGAAAGGCACCATCAGCAATTGCCTGCCCGACTCTTCCAGCGCCAGGCAGACATCCAGCATGCCCTTGCCCATGCCGCCGGCATCTTCGCTCACCGCCGCGGAGAGCCAGCCGGAGCGAACCAGTTCCATCCAGGCCGGGACATCCATTTCCGTTGCGGCGTTGCGCAGCGCGCGCGCCCGTTTCGGGCCGCCATGGTCCTTGCACAGCCGCACCGCGGTTTCCCGCATCAGGCTTTGCTGTTCGTCCAGAATGGGTTCCATTGATCGGCTCCGTTGTTGCGGTCAACTCGGCAAATCGAGCGTGCGCTTGGCAAGAATGCCGCGCTGGATTTCATTGGCGCCGCCGCCCACGGTCACGCGGCGCATCTCGAACAAATCCTCAGCCGGATTCACCGCTTCGCCATGGATGTCCATGTCGGCAAGGCTCGCGCCAGCCGGACCCGCCACCTGCACCAGGAACTCCGAAGCGGCCTGGGCCAGCGGACCGGCGGCCAGCTTCATCACCGGCGTCATCGAATCAGGCACCTTGCCCAATCCGTGCAAGGCGGCGCCATGGCGGTAATAGGCGGTGAAGGCGAGCAGATCGATTTCCAGCGCCGCGAGTTGCTGGCGGAAGGCCGGATCGGCATCGGCGCCGGTAACACGCGCCACCTGCCTTGCCCGGTTGAGCAGGATGGCGGCATTGCGCGGATGTCCGGTCGCAAAACGCTCGCCGCCCAGCAGCATGGTCGCGAGTTTCCAGCCGCCGTTCAGCGGGCCGATCAGGTTCTCCCTGGGCACGCGCACATCGTCGAAAAATTCCTCGGCGAATTCCGCATCGCCGCGTATGGTCTTGATCGGCTTGACCGTGACGCCCGGGCTTTTCAAGTCGATCAGGATCAGGCTGATGCCCGCGTGACGCGGTTTCGCCTCGGCATCGGTGCGTACCAGCGCGAACATCCAGTCGGCGTAATGACCGTTGGTGGTCCACAGCTTGTGGCCGTTGACGATGAAATGATCGCCCGCAAGCACAGCGCGCGTCTTCAGACTGGCAAGATCCGAGCCGGCGCCGGCTTCCGAATACCCCTGGCACCAGGTGACCTCCCCGCTCAGGATACCCGGGCAATGTTTCGCCTTCTGCTCGGGCGTGCCGGCGTGGATCAGGATCGGCCCGAAGAAATTCAGTCCGTGCGGAAACGGCGTCGGCGCCCCGATTCGCGAGATCTCCTCGAACAGGATGAGTTGCTGCTCCAGCGTCGCGCCCATGCCGCCGGCTTCCTTGGGCCAATGCGGCGCGATCCAGCCGCGCTCATAAAGTTTCCTGTGCCAGGGCTTCATTTCCGGCGGCGTCACGCGCGAAGGCCGGTCGCGCAGGTTTTCCGGGCAGTTTTTATCGACCCACTCGCGCACTTCCTTGCGGAACGCCGCGTCGGCGGGATTGTCATCCGAAAACAAAGTGGTGTTGTCCCAAATCATGGTGTTGCGCCTCGTTCAGGACCTGATGCGCGCCAGCCCATTATTCAGCACGATCTCGTCGCGCCCGACCACGCGGCAGCGGAAGTGAACGTCGTTGCCGCGTATCCACATCTCGGTGCGCAAGGTTTCTCCCGGAAAGAAAGGTTTCACGAAGCGCGCTTCCATGCTCTCGAAGCGCGCCGCGTCATAGCCGGCAGCGGTGCGTAACACCGCGTGCGCGGCAATACCGTAGTTGGCCAGTCCATGCAGTATCGGCCCGGGGAATCCCACCCGGTTCGCATGCTCGGGATCGGCGTGCAAGGGGTTCATATCGCCATTGAGCCGGTACAAAAGCGCGATGTTCGGCGCCGTGGGCAGGTCACAGGTCTTGTCCGGCGCGCCCTCGGGAACCTTGGGGGGTTCCGGCGTGGTGGTCACCTTGCCGCCGAAGCCGCCGTGGTTGCGCACGAAAATACTGCCTTCTATGGTCGCCACCTTTGCGCCGCTTTCATCCACCAGTTCGCGGGTCGCCTGCACGATGGCGCCGCCGCCCGCGCCTTTGTCGATGACTTCCTTGTAGCGCGCGCGGCTGACGAGCCTGCCTTCGGGCGCGAGCTGTTTGTGAATCACCACGCGCTGATCGGCCGCAACCACCATCTTCTGGTCGATGCCCAGTTCGGCGTTCTCCTGCGGCGTGCGCGCCGCCCAGCCGAGCACACTCACCATGGAGGGAAACGCGACGAAGTCCCTCTCATAGACATATTTCAACTGCCCGGCGTCCATCGGGTCCATGCCGATGCCGATGGAAAGGGCGTAGAGCATCGTATCCCGCCGGGTGTAGTTCACCTCAATCGGCGCAGGCACGAATGCCATGATTTTTTCGTAGTTGATTGCCATCTGCTGTCCTTCAGGCAGGGATCACGGCAGGCCGGAACCGGTATTGCCGTTCCGCCGTCTCGGCGCGCGCCATGTCCTTCAGCGAGTGACCCCACTGGTCGCTGCGGCCGGGTGGCCAGGTCCAGTCCTCGGGCTTGCCCACGGGATAGTCGTCGTCGACCAGATTGACTTCGGAGGTGTATTCGATGATGCCGCCGAACGGCGCCACAAAGTATCCGAACACATTGTTGCCGGGACCGTGCCGCCCCGGGCCCCATACCAGGGGCACGCCGTTGTCGCGCATGCGGCCGATGCCCAGCATCACGGCCTCCAGATTGGGCATCTCGAACGCAATGTGATTAAGGGAACAGATATCCGATTTCACATAGGCCACGGCATGATGCTGCCGGTTGCAGCGCAGGAAACTCATCGCCTGGGTGCGGTCGGAAATCCTGAAACCGAAAACCTGCTCGGCGAAACGCACGCAGGCTTCACGGTCAGTGGAGTTCAGGACCGTGTGCGTCAATTGAATCGGGCGCTTCAGGTCATCGGGCAGCTTCGCCACGGGTTGCGTTTCTGCGATGAAGCGATAGATCTGCCCTTCCAGTCCCTCAAGCACGAACCCGTGGCCGTTTCCCGGCTCGTCAAAGGATTGAATGGGTTGGTGGGGCACCTTGGCAGCCTTGGCGCGTTGCGCCACGCCCGCGACTTCTTCGCCGCTTCCGGAAAAGGTCACCGATGCGATCCCGAAGACGGCAGCTTCAGTTACCGAAATGATGTAGCCATGATCCCCGGTGCCGCGCAGGAACGTCGTTTTGCCGCGTTTGCCGGCATCCAGCAGTCCCCAGGCCCCGGACAGAAACCCGGCCGCGGCATCCGACTGCGGCAATTCCAGTTCAACGCTGCGCAGTCTCATCATGTTGCCTCCCGCAAAATCGCCAAGCCCCGGAATCCCGGGGCTCGGTGATGATTTTCGATGCCGCATTTTACGGGATATGCCCGCGGCGCGTCGGGTGTGAACCGCGTCGATGCCGGCTATTTTTTCAACGCATCGGGATTCGCGACGTTGATCGGCTTGCCCTGCGCGTAGGCCACGATCTGGTCGATGGCGGTACCGTAATAGGACTCATAGTTTTCCCGCGCCACGTAGCCCAGATGCGGCGTGCACAGCGTGTTATCCATTTTCAGCAAAGGGTGATTGGCGCCCAGCAGCGGCTCCTCCTCGAATACGTCCACCGCCGCAAAACCGGGGCGGCGATTCTTCAGCGCCGCGGCCAGCACCGTCTTCTCGATGAGCGGTGCGCGGCTGGTATTGACCAGCAGCGCCGAGGGCTTCATGCGCGCGAGATCGGCGGCGGTGACGATGCCGCGGGTTTCCGCGTTGAGCGGCAGGTGCAGCGACAACACATCGGCAGCCTCGAAAAACGACTCGCGGCTCGCCGCGGCGGCAAAGCCGGCCGCGCGCGCGCGTTCCATCGACGCACCGCGGCCCAGACAGACCACGTTCATGCCGAAGGCGCGCCCGACAGCGGCGACGATACTGCCGATGCGGCCATAGGCGTAGATGCCCAGGGTCTTGCCGTGCAGGCCGGTTCCCAATGTCGTCTGCCAATGGCCCGCGCGCAGTTGCGCGGCCTC
>MEQV01000129.1 GCA_001770355.1 Betaproteobacteria bacterium RIFCSPLOWO2_02_FULL_62_17 | reverse complement strand
GGCCTGTACGAGGTGAGGCTGGGCGATACGCTCGTTTATACCGATGAAAAGGTCAACTTCCTGCTGGTAGGCAGCCTCATTGACGCCAAGACGCGCGAGAACATCACCGATACGCGCAAGGAAAAGCTCGCCCAGGTCAATTTCGGCGACCTGCCGCTGGAGGCGGCGGTCAAGATCGTTCGTGGCAGTGGCAAGAGCGTATTCGCGGTCTTCGCCGACCCCAATTGCACCTTCTGCAAGCGCTTTGAGCGCGACCTTGCCACACTGCAGGATGTCACCATCTACACGTTTCTTTATCCCATTCTCGATTCCGGCAACGGCGGCGACTCCATGCGCAAGTCCAAGGCCATCTGGTGCTCCAAGGACCGGGCCAAGGCCTGGCTGGATCTGATGCTTAAGAACGTGTCGCCGATCATGGCAGGCAATTGCGATACGACGGTGTTGCAGCGCAATCTTAATCTGGGCCAGAAACTGGGCATCCAAGGCACGCCCACCAGCTTCGCGGTCAGCGGTCAACGCATCGTCGGGGCGCGGTTCCCGGAGTTGCGCAAAGCAATCGAAGTCGCTAATAAATAGGGGACGTACCACGGTTTCAAGTTAAACCGTGGTACGTCCCTTAGCTAGATATTGAAACCGTGGTACGTCCCCTATTTATCCGGCGGCTGGGATCCTTTGGGCCACAGCACCCACATGCGTCCCTGCTGACGCATACGCCCGGCCTGGCTGCCGGCTTCGGCACCGAAGCCCCAGAAGAAATCCGCGCGCACCGCGCCACGAATGGCCCCGCCGGTGTCCTGCGCGAACACCAGGCGCCGCAAAGGTTCGCTTTTCCCCGGCATGCTGGTGGCGAGGAATACCGGCACTCCCAAGGGAATGTAGCGCGGGTCCACCGCGATGGAACGCTGCGGCGTGAGCGCCGCGCCCATGGCGCCGGGCGGACCCATGGCAGGGTCGGACAATTGCCGCGGCAACTCGCGAAAGAACACATAACTCGGGTTCTGCGCGAGAAGTTCCGGCAGGCGCGCCGGATTGGCGCGCGCCCATGCCTGAATGCCCTGCATGGAGGCTTCACTTACCTGCAGTTCCCCGCGCTCGATCAAGGTGCGGCCGATGGAAACATAAGGGTGTCCATTCTGATCCGCGTAGCCCAGGCGCAGCGTGTCGCCATTGTCGAAATGAATGCGCCCCGAGCCCTGGATCTGCAGGAAAAATGCCTCGATGGCATCGTCTACCCAGGCCAATTCCTTGCCTGAGACCGGCGCTGCGCCGCGATCGATTTCCGATCGTGAAAAATAGGGAACCACGCGGCGTCCCTCGATGCGTCCACGCAGGCGCAGATTGCGCAATTCCGGATTGATGGCCGCAAGGTCGATCACCAGCAAGTCGTCGGGCGGCGCATACAAGGGCACTCGATAGGCGCCCTGGCGGGTGCGGCTGCCGCGCAACAGCGGTTCGTAATAGCCGGTGACCAGGCCCTCGGTATTGCCGTCGGAGGCAGCCACCCGCCAGGGCAGCAAGCGCTCCTCGAAGAACTGGCGCAGGCTCCCCGCAATTGCGCTGGCAGCGGCGGCGCAGGTGTCGCGCCAGGCGGGTTGATTACGCAATCGCGCGCAGGACGCGCGCAGCGCGCCAAGCGTGTCGGCCATTTCGTCCTCGGTCCAGCCAGGCAGGTCCGCGAACCTGGACACTTCGAACAGGCTTGCCCGCGGGGGTTCGGGAGCAGGCGGCGCCGGACAAACCAGACACACCGGGCAGGGGGATTGCGCAGGGCACAGAGCGAGTTCGGCGGCCGGTGGCGTGACGCAGCCGGCGAGGATGACCGTCAATATCGCCCCGGCGCGTTGCATGACCCGTATCATTGTTTGCGCAGCCGGATCAGCCTGAACCAGCCGCCAAGCAGCGCGGGGCGGTCGCTTTCCACCTTCAGCGCGGGCGCGTGCGCCAGCAATTCCTCGAATACCACGTCCAGGCGCGTCGCCAAGCGTGAGACCACAAGATTCGCGAGCCGGCGCAGTGGGGCGGCCTTGCCGGGACGCAAAAACTTGTCGAACACCAGCAGGGTGCCGCCGCGTTTGAGAACCCGGGCCGCTTCCGCGAGTGCGCGTGCCGGTTGCGGCACTACCGCGACGATCAGGTGCATGAGGACGTGATCAAAACTGGCGTCTGCAAACGGCAGGCGCATCGCATCGCCCTGGGCCAGGCAAAGATCCAGTTTTCGCCGGGGTATCCGGGCAAGCATGGCATAGGTAAGATCGACGCCGACATACGCGCGATCCGGGGGCAGATGCGGCAGATCGAGCCCCGTGCCGATGCCCGGCAGCAGGACGCGCTTGCCCGCTTCGAGCGAGGCGATGCTGGCGCGGCGCGCGCGCGCGGTGGCACGTGCCAGCGCCAGGTCGTACAGCGGTGCAATCAGGGTATAGCTTTGCCGCAGCAAGGCGCGAGGAAAACCGTCAGTGAAGGACGCGCGGAACCGAGAGCGTGAACGCCGGGATCGGGGCATCGAAGGCAATGCCGTCCTCGGTCACCATCTGGTAGGAGCCGCGCATGACGCCCACCGGGGTGGCGATGATGGTCCCGCTGGTGTATTCGAAACTCTCGCCGGGCTTTAGCACCGGTTGTTCGCCAACCACGCCCAGCCCGCGCACTTCGTTCACCTTTTCGTGTCCGTCGGTGATGATCCAGTGCCGCGATCGAAGCTTGGCGGTAAGCTCGCCGGTATTGCGTATCGTGATCGTGTAGGCGAACACGAAACGCTCGTTGTTCTCGTCGGATTGCTCCGCAATGTAGCGTGTCCGCGCCGTAACCGTGACCTCGCGCCGCTTGTCCGGATTGTTGTTTTCAGCCATCAGCGATTATTGCACATGAAATCGGGGCCACACCGTGCGGCAGCGCCCGTTGCGGCCGCACCACCCTGCCGGGCCGGGAATCAAGGGTAAAATCGGGGCGCGCAGCTCGATTGCGCGCCTGGCGCCGGGCTGGCGTCGCTGCTGCGCAGTTCCGGATCCGCCGCAACCATGCCTCAATACCGCATTGCACCCAGCATCCTTTCGGCCAACTTCGCCCGGCTCGGAGACGAGGTCAGCGCGGTGGTCGCGGCGGGTGCCGACATGATCCACTTCGACGTGATGGACAACCATTACGTCCCCAATCTCACTATCGGGCCGCTGGTGTGCGAGGCGCTGCGCCCGGTAACCGGCGCCGCGATCGACGTGCACCTGATGGTCGAACCGGTTGACCGCATCATTCCCGATTTCGCAAGGGCCGGCGCCAATATCATCAGCTTTCATCCCGAGGCGAGCCGGCACGTAGACCGCAGCATCGGCCTGATTCATGAGCAGGGCTGCAAAGCGGGGCTGGCATTGAATCCGGCCACGCCGCTGGATTGCCTGGATCATGTGCTCGCGAAACTTGATCTGGTGCTGATCATGTCGGTCAATCCGGGCTTTGGCGGGCAGAAGTTCATCGATCATGCGCTGCTGAAAATAGCCCAGGCGCGCCGCCGCATCGATCGCGAAGCCGCTGAAAGCGGACGCGTCATTTTGCTCGAGGTTGATGGCGGCGTGAACACGGACAACATCGCCGCGATTGCCCGCGCCGGCGCCGATACTTTCGTGGCCGGGTCGGCGATTTTTGGTTCGTCCGACTATAAAGCGACCATCGCCGCCATGCGGACCGCGCTGGACGGTGTCCGAACGTGAGCGCGGCGGCCGGGAGCGCGCGGTGAGCCAATCGCCGCTGCGCGCTGTGAGCCATAAGCCGCTGCGCGCGGTGCTTTTTGATCTGGACGGCACGCTGCTCGATACGGTGGGCGACCTGGCTTGCGCCGCAAACCGCATGCTGGCGAAACTGGGCCTTGCGCGGCGGGAACAAGCTGAAATACGCAACTTTGTCGGCAAGGGCACCGCGAAGCTGGTGGAGCGATGCCTTGACCGCGACAACAGCAGACTCGGGGAAGCGCTGGAGATTTTCAATCGGTTCTACCGCGAGGAATCCGGCCGCAGCGCCCGCATTTATCCCGGGGTGCTGGAAGGGTTCGAAATGCTCGCGGGCGATCGGGTATTGCTGGGCTGTGTCACCAACAAGCCGGAGGCCTTCACGCGGCCCTTGTTGCAGCAAATGGGGCTGGCGAAATTTTTCGCGACGGTGGTCTCGGGCGACACAGTGGCGCGGCGCAAACCTGATCCCATGCCTTTTGTCCACGCCTGCGCGCAGCTTGGCATCGCCTGCGGGGAGGCGCTGGTGGTCGGCGATTCCGCCAATGATATGGACGCCGGCCGCGCCGCGGGATGCCGTGTGTTGTGCGTGCCCTATGGATATCGCGAGGGGCAGCCCATCGAGTCGTTGGATTGCGATGCCGTGGTGGACGATGTGCGTGCCGCGGCGGCGTTCGTGCGGCGCGTGAATCGCGCGTTTTCGGAGGTGGCAGGATGAGCCAACTGGTCGAGCAAATCGGCGCGGTGGTCGGAGCGTCGGGCGTGCTGTTGGGTGCGGATGCCCAGGCGTGGGCCACGGACTGGCGCAAACGCTATTTTGGCAAGGCGCTTGCCGTGGTTCGTCCGGCGAATACCGGTGAAGTCGCGCAAGTGGTGCGCCTGTGCGCGCAAACCCGCACCGCGATCGTTCCGCAGGGCGGCAATACCGGCCTGTGCGGCGGCGCCACGCCCGATGCCAGCGGCGCGCAGATCGTACTGAGCCTGTCGCGCATGAACCGCGTGCGTGCCATGGATACGCTCAACAACACGCTGACGGTCGAAGCAGGCTGCGTGCTCGCCGCCGTGCAGCAGGCGGCCGAAGCAGCAGGGCGCCTGTTTCCCCTGAGCCTCGCGGCCGAAGGCACGGCGCAAATTGGCGGCAATCTCTCCACCAACGCGGGCGGCACCGCGGTGCTGCGTTATGGCAACACGCGCGAACTCACGCTCGGCCTGGAAGTGGTGCTGCCCAGCGGCGAGGTCTGGGATGGTCTGCGCGGCCTGCGCAAGGACAATACCGGCTACGACATGAAGCACCTGTTTATCGGCGCCGAGGGCACGCTGGGCGTCATTACCGCGGCGGTGCTCAAGCTGTTCCCGCTGCCGCGCGCGCGAGTGACCGCCATCGCGGCGCTGCGCGACGAGCAGACCGCGCTGTCGTTGCTTGCCTACGCGCAGGAGCGGCTGGGAAGCCGGCTCACCGGTTTCGAGCTTTTCTCCGACTTCTGCCTGGCGCTGGTGCTTAAACACTTTCCGGCCAGCGTTGCGCCCTTCGCCACGCGCTATCCGCAATACGTACTGATCGAGTTGTCGGATCTGGAGTCGGAGGAAGCGGCGCGGACTTCCCTCGAGGGCATGCTCGGCGGCGCGCTGGAATCCGCGCTGATTCTCGATGCCGCGGTGTCGCACAGCCTGGCGCAGTTCAAGTCCATGTGGGCCTTGCGTGACAACGTCTCGGAAGCGCAGGCGCACGAAGGACCGAACATCAAGCACGATGTCACCGTGCCGATTTCGCGCATGGCCGAGTTCATCGCCGTCACCGATGCCGGCCTGGCACGGGCATTCCCAGGCATGCGCAACGTCACCTTCGGCCACCTCGGGGACGGCAATCTGCATTACAACATTTCCCCTCCCGAGGGCGTCGCGCACGCGGAGTTCCTGCGGCGCACCGGGGAGGTCAATCGCGTGGTGCACGACAGCGTGGCGCGCTTCAACGGCTCCATTTCCGCCGAGCACGGCCTCGGACAGTACAAGCGCGACGAAATCACCCGCTATAAATCGGCGCTGGAGATGGAAATGATGCGCAGCGTCAAGCGCGCGCTCGATCCGCTGGGCATCATGAATCCGGGCAAGGTGCTATGAAGGAGGCAGAATTCAAGCGGCTTGCGGCCGAAGGCTATAACCGGATTCCGCTGGTCCTGGAGACTTTCGCCGATCTGGACACGCCGCTTTCGCTGTACCTCAAACTTGCCAACAGCGCGCATACCTACCTGCTTGAATCGGTGGTGGGCGGGGAGCGATTCGGCCGCTATTCCTTCATCGGCTTGCCGGCGCGCGGCCTGTTGCGCGCGCATGAGCGGCATGTCGAAGTGGTGCGCGACGGCGCCGTCGTGGAAACGTTCGACGGCAATCCGCTCGACTTCATCGCCGCCTACCAGCAGCGTATGCGCGTCGCCCCGGTGCCGGGACTGCCGCGCTTCTCCGGCGGGCTGACCGGCTACTTCGGCTATGAAACGGTGCGCTACATCGAGCCGAAACTGGCTGCGGCGCGCAAGCCCGATCCGCTGGGCACGCCGGACATTCTTCTGCTGCAGACCGAAGAGCTGGCGGTGGTGGATAACCTCAAGGGCAAGCTCTCGCTCATCGTTCATGCCGATCCGGCGGAGAAAGACGCTTATGCCCGCGCGCAGGCGCGCCTGCGCGAACTGCGTCTGCGGCTGCGCGCACCGATCGCCCCGCCCCTGCAGCGTGCCAGCGCAGCTACCCTTACCAGCACCAATTTCGCCAAGCCCGATTTCCTTTCCGCCGTGGCGCGCGCCAAGCAGTACATTTTCGATGGCGACATGATGCAGGTGCAGATCGGCCAGCGTATCGCCAAGCCTTTCACCGATTCACCACTGGCCTTGTACCGGGCATTGCGTTCGCTCAACCCCTCGCCCTACATGTATTACTACGACTTCGGCGGGTTCCATATTGTCGGCGCATCGCCGGAAATCCTGGTGCGACAGGAGCGCGGCGCGCACGGCACCACGGTGACCATCCGCCCGCTGGCCGGCACGCGCCCGCGCGGCGCCACGCCCGAGGCCGACAAGGCGCTGGCCGAGGAATTGCTGGGCGACCCCAAGGAAATCGCGGAACACGTGATGCTCATCGATCTGGCGCGCAACGACATCGGCCGCATCGCCCAGACCGGCACGGTGACGGTGCCGGATCAACTGGTGATCGAGCGCTATTCGCACGTCATGCATATCGTCTCCAACGTCGAGGGATTGCTCAAACCGGGCATGAGTTCGCTCGACGTGCTGCGTGCGACTTTCCCCGCGGGCACGCTGAGCGGCGCGCCCAAGGTTCGCGCCATGGAAATCATCGACGAGCTGGAGCCGGAGAAGCGCGGCATCTACGGCGGCGCGGTCGGCTATCTGAGCTACCAGGGCGACATGGACCTGGCGATCGCCATCCGCACCGGCGTGATCAAGGATGGCGTTTTGTACGCGCAAGCCGCCGCGGGCATCGTCGCTGATTCGGTGCCCGAGAGCGAATGGATCGAGACGCAAAACAAGGCGCGCGCGCTGTTGCAGGCGGCCGAGCAGGTGCAGGCCGGCCTGGACGATCAGGATTGAGCGGGCAAAACGCAAGGGAAGACGGCCATGCTGCTGATGATCGACAATTACGACAGCTTTACCTACAACCTGGTGCAGTACCTGGGTGAATTGGGCGCCGAGGTGAAAGTTGTGCGCAACGATGAACTGGCCGTCGCGGAAGTCGCCGCCATGCGCCCCGATAAAATAGTGATCTCCCCCGGCCCCTGCTCGCCCAATGAGGCGGGGATTTCGGTGGAGGCAATCAGGACCTTCGCCGGGAGAATCCCGCTGTTGGGCGTATGCCTTGGGCATCAGGCGATCGGCGCGGCCTTTGGCGGCAAGGTAGTGCATGCGCGCACGCTGATGCATGGCAAGACTTCGCCCATCGAGCACGCCGGCAGCGGCGTGTTCGCGGGCCTGCCCAGTCCGTTCACCGCCACGCGTTATCATT